>CAYXMY010000042.1:0-23072 GCA_964466155.1 uncultured Caenibius sp.
CGGTCAGGCAGTTCATCGAATTGGCGGTGAACATGCCCGAGCAGGAACCGCAGGTCGGACAGGCCGACCGTTCGATCGTCTGCACTTCCTCGTCGGTATAATGCTCGTCCGCCGCGGCGACCATCGCATCGACCAGGTCGAGCGCATGTTCCTTGCCGCGCAGCACGACTTTGCCCGCTTCCATCGGGCCGCCAGAGACGAACACCACCGGAATGTTGATCCGCAGCGCCGCCATCAGCATGCCCGGCGTGATCTTGTCGCAGTTGGAAATGCACACCATCGCATCGGCGCAGTGCGCGTTGACCATGTATTCCACACTGTCGGCGATCAGATCGCGCGACGGCAGGCTGTAAAGCATACCATCGTGCCCCATGGCGATGCCATCGTCCACCGCGATGGTGTTGAATTCCTTGGCCACGCCGCCCGCCGCCTCAATCTCACGGGCGACCATCTGGCCCAGATCCTTGAGATGGACATGGCCGGGCACGAACTGGGTAAAGCTGTTCACCACCGCGACGATGGGCTTGCCGAAGTCGCTGTCCTTCATCCCGGTCGCACGCCAGAGGCCGCGCGCGCCAGCCATGTTGCGGCCGTGGGTCGAAGTGCGGGAACGATACGCGGGCATGGTCTTGACTCCAGTGGAATTCATAATATTCGCTATGCTTTCGCGCGCCTCTAACGCAGGCACCGCTCCAGCCGAAGCAGAAAATCCCAAGATAGGGTACGGGCAGCCGCTTTCCTACCCTCCAATGGCAATCGCGATCCGATTGCACACCCGGTGGAGGCGCGCGGCCCATTCGGCCTGCATCGCTTCCGTGGCGAGCAGATCTTGCCGGATTTCGATCCCGAAATAGGGGCGCCCGTCCGCTTCCGCATGGCGGTTCATCGTCGCGTTGAGCAGGCGGCCGGAATAAGGCTCCTGATCGCCCACGGTCAGCCCTTCCTCCCGCAGCAAGGCGATGGCAAGGCGGGAGGCAGTGTCATCCTCGTTATACAGCACGCCGCAATCCCATGGCCGCCGTTCCTCAGGCTTACTCGCCAGATGTGGGGTGAAACTGTGCAGCGAGAGGATCAGCAGCGGCGGCGCCTCGTCCAACTGGCGCGCCAGCGCTTCGTGATAAGGGCGGAAGAACCGCGCCAGCCGCGCCTCGTGCCCCGCGTGGTCCAATGCATTGCCCGGCACGGCGTGGCCATCGCTGGCAATCGGCACCACCCCCGGCGCATGTTCTTCCCGATTGAAATCGCAGACGAGGCGGCTGACATTGCCAAGGAACGCCGCAATGCCCGGCTGCTCCGCCATCCGCCCTGCCACACCGGTCACGCCCAGATCGACGGCGATATGATTGTTCAGCAGCGCAGGATCGATACCCAGATCGATATCGGCAGGCACCCGGTCGGATGCGTGATCGGCAACCACGAGAATCCCGCCGAAACGCGGTGTGCCGACAATCCGCCATGCTTCCTCGCTCACCGGAGCTTTCCTTTCATGGTCCACCAATCGGGGTGCGCGGCGCGGATCGCGGCATGGGCATCGTCCCGCTGACCTTCTTCCGCATAGAGCGCAAAGCAGCTTGCGCCCGAACCCGACATGCGCACCAGAAAGCCCGCGGTTTCGCGCAAGGCATCGAGCACTTCGCCAATCGTGAGACACAGGGCGATGGCGGGCGCTTCGAGATCGTTCCGCCCTTCCCGCGCGATCCGGCTGACCGGACCTTCGGGCAATGGCCCCCGATCCACCCCGTCCCATGCAGCGAAGACCGGCCCGGTGGGCATCGGCACCCGAGGATTGACCAGCAGCACCGGAGTGCCTGCCAGATCGCTGGCGACGGTTTCCAGTTCCGTCCCCGTTCCACGCCCAATGCAGGTTGCGCTCAGCACGCATGCGGGCACGTCCGCGCCAAGCGATGCAGCGCGTGCCTGCCAATCGTCAGGCAGGCCGTGCGTCCGCTCAACAAGGCGAAAAATCGCCCCGGCATCGGCCGATCCGCCACCCAGCCCCGCCGCGACCGGGAGAGTCTTTTCCAGCGTGACCGCCAGCCCTTCCGCACGGGGCAGAACGCCGAGCGCCCGGGCAACGATATTGCCGATGCCGCCATCCAGTTCCGGCGCGAATTCGCCGCACACCCGTACTTCGTCGAGCGTGGTTTCGCGCGCGGTCAGCCGGTCGCCGCCATCCACGAAAGCGAACAGCGTTTCCAGTTCATGATAGCCATCCTCGCGCCGCCTGCGAACATGCAGCGCGAGGTTGATCTTGGCATAGGCGGTTTCGGTGAGAGCCAAGCAGGCCCTCACATATTCGGGTAGTTCGGCCCGCCGCCGCCTTCCGGCGTGACCCAGTTGATGTTCTGGGTCGGGTCCTTGATGTCGCAGGTCTTGCAGTGGACGCAGTTCTGCGCGTTGATCTGCAAGCGCGGCTCGCCTTCATCGATCCCGACGAATTCGTACACCCCCGCCGGGCAATAGCGGGCTTCCGGCCCGGCATAGACCGGCAGGTTGATCCGCGTCGGAACGGTCGGGTCCTTCAGTTGCAGGTGGCAGGGCTGATCTTCTTCATGGTTGGTGAAGGAGAACGAGACCGAAGTCAGGCGGTCGAAGGTGATCTGCCCATCGGGCTTGGGATATTCGATCGGCTTATAGAGATCGGCACGGCGCAGCGCTTCGGCATCGGTATGATGCTTCATCGTGAACGGCAGCCCGATCTTCAGCGTGCGCATCCACATGTCCAGACCGGCGGCAATGGTGCCCATATCGCCGCCGAGCTTGGCGATCAGCGGCTGGGCATTCTTGACCAGTTGCAGCTCCTTGGCGATCCAGCTGTCGCGGACGGCGGCATCGTATTCGGGCAGTTCGTCGTTTCCACGGCCTGCGGCAATGGCGGCGGCGATGTTTTCAGCGGCGAGCATCCCGCTCTTCATCGCGGTATGGCTGCCCTTGATGCGCGGCACGTTGACGAAACCGGCCGAACAGCCAGCCAGGGCGCCACCGGGGAAATAGAGGCGCGGCACGGACTGCCAGCCACCTTCGTTGATCGCGCGTGCGCCGTAAGCCACGCGCTTCCCACCTTCGAGAATGGCGCGGATTTCCGGATGCTGTTTCCAGCGCTGGAACTCCTCGAACGGATATACGTAAGGATTGGCGTAATCGAGCGCGGTGACGAAACCGAGCGCGACCTGGTTGTTTGCCTGATGATAGAGGAAACCGCCGCCCCAACTGCTCGATTCCGACATCGGCCAGCCCTGCGTGTGCAGCACACGGCCCGGCACATGCTTGGCCGGATCGATATCCCACAGTTCCTTGACGCCGATACCGTAAACCTGCGGCTGGCAATCGGACTCGAGATCGAACCGCGCCTTGAGCTGCTTGGTCAGGTTCCCCCGCGCACCTTCGCAGAACAGAGTGTACTTGGCATGCAGTTCCATGCCCGGCTGGTAATCGGGCTTGTGGCTGCCATCGCGGGCAACGCCCATATCCTGGGTCGCGACACCCATCACCGCACCGTTTTCATCGAACAGCACTTCGGCGGCGGGAAAGCCGGGGAAGATTTCGACGCCCAGCCCTTCGGCCTTTTCCGCCAGCCAGCGGCAGAGATTGCCGAGCGAGCCGGTGTAATTGCCATCGTTCGACATGAACGGAGGCATCATGATGTGCGGCATTGCGAACTTGCCGTTGCGCGTCAGCACCCAGTGCCAATTGTCCGTCACCGGCACTTCCGCCATCGGGCAACCATCTTCGCGCCAATCGGGCAGCAATTCGTTCAGCGCCTTGGGATCGACCACTGCGCCCGACAAGATGTGCGCGCCGATTTCCGAACCCTTCTCCAGGATGCAGACCGACAATTCGTCGTTCAGTTGCTTCAGCCGGATCGCCGCAGCCAGACCCGCAGGCCCCCCGCCGACGATAACGACGTCATATGCCATCGATTCCCGTTCACTCATGACCTGCTGTCCTGTTTCCCCGTTTGATCTTCCGGCCGTGCCTATCGGCACTTGTTGCCTCAATCCTGAAGTGCACCAGTATGCACATTCTGTCCAATATCGCCTTGATTGCTGCGTAACGGCAGGTCAAGACCCGCTGAATGAATGAACATGCAAATCGAACGCTTGCCGAAGATCTCGCCAGCGCCATCGACTGGTGGCACGAGGCGGGTGTCGATATGCATTTTACCGACGAAACCCAGCCCTGGATCACGGAAACATCGGCCGATCCAGTCGAACCGGACGGGCGCCGCGCGCCGCGTGCAAAACCGCCCGAACCGGCCGCTCCCGCTCCATCGCCGCTGCTTGCCGGCCGCGCGGATTGGCCAGAAAATCTCGCCGATTTTCCCGGCTGGTGGCTGAACCACCCCGCACTCGATCAGGGGGGCATTGCGCGAAGAGTCGGGCCGCGTGGCCCTGAAAATGCCAGATTGATGATTCTGGTTGCCGAACCCGAAGCCGACGATGGCGATATTCTGCTATCCGGACCATTGGGCCGGTTTCTCGACGCCATGCTGGGCGCCATGGATATTACACCGGAAGCGGTTTACCGTGCATCCATCCTGCCCCGGAACACGCCACTGGCGGATTGGCACGCGCTGGCAGCCAGCGGCCTGGGCGAAGTTGCACTGCATCATATCGGGCTGGCTGCTCCGGAACGGCTCATGGTTTTCGGGCGCAACATTTTGCCGCTGTTAGGGCACGATCCAGCGCAAAACCCTGCCAGTTTACAGAATATAAACCATCAGGATAGAATGATACCGCTGCTGGCTGGATGGGATCTTGCCGCATTGCTTTCGCGAACGAAAGCGCGATCGGCACACTGGCAGCGCTGGCTTGATTGGACGGATAGATAACTGTGAAGCGGTTGAAAGAATGGCTGGGCGCGGGCTGTGTTTCCGCAGCGCTTGTCGCAGGAACCGTGATCGCTGCCCCGCAAGCGCAGGCCCGCAGCTCGGCGGAATATTTCAGCGCACGCGCCGCCACCAATCAGGTTCCCTCGGTCCTCAGCCGGGAAGAACGCGATCTCTATCGCTCGATTTTCGATGCGATCAAAAGCGAACAATGGCCGCGCGCCCAATCGCTCATCGCGGAAGACAAGGGCGGCCCCCTGCGCCAGATCGCCATGGCTCGCCTTTATCTTGCAGCCAATTCGCCCAAAGTCGAATTGACCCAGATTCAGGACTGGCTCAACGATCCGGTGGCGGACAATCTGCCGCAGGCGGAACAGATGGTCCGCCTTGGCCAGAGACGCGGCCTTACGTACCTGCCAGCTCTTCCGCAGGCGCAACCCTTCTATTATCAGGGCACCGATCCCAAGCGCATGCGCCCGCGCCCGGTGAACGATGGCACGATGCCCGCCTCGATCTCAGCCGCCATTCTCGAACGGATCAAGAATGACGATCCCAACGGCGCGCGCGCGCTGTTGGAAGGGATCGACGCCTCGCTGAGTTCCAGCGCACGCGCCGAATGGCGCCAACGTGTGGCGTGGAGCTATTACATCGAAAACGACGATGCCGCCGCTCTCGCGATGGCGCAGCGCGTTTCCGAAGGCTCCGGCGACTGGGTCCCGGAAGGCGATTGGGTCGCCGGGCTTGCCGCGTGGCGGCTGGGCGATTGCGAAGGTGCGGGCCGCTCATTCGAAAAGGCCGCCCGCAATACCGCCAATCCAGAATTGAACGCCGCCGGATATTACTGGGCCAGCCGCGCCGCCGTTCGTTGCCGCACGCCCGAACGCGCACCCGCGCTGCTGCGCAGTGCCGCCCGCGCGGACGATACGCTTTACGGCATGCTGGCGCTGGAGCAATTGGGCCAGAAAATCCCAGCCAAATATGCGCAGGCCGATTTCAGCACGAATGACTGGAAAGCGCTGCGCGACATTCCGAATGTCCGCATTGCCGCTGGCCTTGTCGAGATCGGTGAATACGATCTTGCCGATGAAGTGCTGCGCTATCAGGCCCGCGTGGGCGATCCGCGCCAGTTCGATGCGCTTTCCCGCCTTGCCCGCGATTTCGGCATGCCCGCCACGCAATTGTGGATGGCCTATAACGCCCCGCGCGGCGGCAATCCGGAACCGGCATCGCGTTTCCCCACGCCCAAATGGCAACCGGCCACCGGCTGGCGCGTCGATCCCGCGCTGGTCTATGCCCACGCGCTGCAGGAATCGAATTTCCGCACCACCGTGGTCAGCCCCGCCGGTGCGCGCGGATTGATGCAGATCATGCCGGGCACGGCCCAATATCATGCCGCTTCCATCAATATGCGCGGCACTTATAGCGAACTGGAAAAGCCCGAGATCAATCTCGCCTACGGTCAGCGCACGCTGGAAGCACTGCGCGACTCTTCTGGCACCGGCGGTCTCCTGCCGAAAGTCATGGCGGCCTATAACGCCGGTCTTGGCCCCATTACCCGCTGGAACACCGAAATCCGCGATCAGGGCGATCCGCTGCTGTGGATGGAATCGATCCCTTATTGGGAAACGCGCGGCTATGTCGCCATCGTGACGCGCAACTATTGGATGTACGAACGGCAGGCAGATGCAGAATCGGCCAGCCGTCTTGCGCTGGCCCAAACCCGCTGGCCGATGTTCCCGGACATCGGCAAGGGCGGCAGCACACGCTTTGCCGCGAACGATGCGGCTGATAGCGCCCGCTAATCCAGCGGGGCCTTGTTCTTTCACCATTAGCGAACGCACGCGGGCTAATACGCTCTCGGCATCTTACCCCGCGGCTAGCTGCTGCGCGGTAGCTTTCCATGCCTAGCCAGCTTGTTCCGCCTTCCACATCCGGCAGGTGACTTTCACAGAAATGTTCTTTATATGTTCCAATCATGGCAAAGCAACCTGCACCGCCTCCCATCCATGGCCGCGGTGCCCAGTCGGGAGCCACGCCTACGCGTTTCAATCTGCCGGAGCGAACGGCGGATGGCGATTGGTTGGACGACCGGGCACTTGTGGATGACCCGGTGGATAAACTGCGGACAACCGTAACCGAAGAACATCCGCGAACCATCCTCAGCCATAATCGTTCCCCGGACGTGCCGTTCGACCGTTCGCTCAACGCTTATCGGGGCTGCGAACATGGCTGTATCTATTGCTACGCACGTCCGACCCACGCTTATCACGATTTGTCGCCGGGGCTCGATTTCGAAACGAAGCTCTTCGCAAAACCGCAAGCTGCGGCATTGTTGCGCGAAGCGTTCGCCAAACCGAACTATCGTCCCGCGCCTTTGGCCATGGGCACCAACACCGATCCCTATCAACCGATAGAAGCGCGCTATCGCATCACGCGGCAAGTGTTGGAGCTATGCCTCGAAACCCGCCATCCGGTGACGATCACCACCAAATCGGACCGCGTCCTGCGCGATCTCGATCTGCTGACGGAACTGGCGCATCGTGAATTAACGGCAGTGTGCGTTTCGGTCACCAGTCTCGACCCGCATTTGTCACGCTTGCTGGAACCGCGGGCCGCCACTCCGGCCAAGCGCCTTGCGGCCTTGCACGCGCTGGCGGATGCGGGGATTCCCACGCACGTTTCGATTGCGCCAATCATCCCCTCCATCACCGACGAATTCATGGAAACGATCCTGGGAGAAGCCGCCGCTCACGGGGTGCGCTCGGCAAGCTGGATCATGCTGCGCCTGCCGTACGAAGTGGCGCCCTTGTTCCGGGAATGGCTCAATATCCATTTTCCTGAGCGAGCGGGCAAAGTGATGGCAATTGTCCGGGCCATGCGTGCCGGGCGGGACAACGATCCCGATTTCTTCACCCGCATGAAACCGCAAGGCATCTGGGCCAATATCTTCCGAACCCGTTTCCGCCTTGCCTGCCGCAAATACGGCATGAACCTTACCCGGTTCACGTTCGACACCAGCGCGTTTCGCCGCCCCGCTACAGACGGTCAGCTTAGCTTGCTATGAGCTTCGGCAGGGGGGGTGTCTGAACGCGCTCGCGGTTACGTGACCAGCCGCAGATGCCGCCCTTGCGGGATAGCGCTGAGCGCGACCTTGGCGATCCCGGGGATATCCTGCACCCGTTCCGCCAGTTCACCGTCCAGAGCGAAGGCATCGCCAAGCCGCATCAAAGGATCGTTGCCGCTTTGCGTTCGCAAGCGAGCGATGACTTCGCCTTTGCCCTTTTCCCCTTGCGGCAAGAGTTCGGCGAGCGCCCGGAAGGCTTCCCCATCGCTGACTTCCAGCGACAGCCGCATGCAGGCGCCGCTTTTCACTTCGGCCAGCGGCCTGGCACCACGCACCGTTACACGCGGCGGCTCATCGGGGTTGGGGCTGTCGAGTTCGACATTGAGCAATACACAGGTGCCTTCACGCGCCCATTTAACGAAGGACTCCACCAGACTTTCTTCGAAACAGGCAGCACTGAACTGGCCGGAAGAGTCCGAAAAATCGGCGCGGACAAAATCGTTACCCTTGCGCGTCTTGCCGCGATTCACGCTTTCCACCATCGCAGCCATCACCGCCGCGCTGCGCCCGCTGGCAACCCCGCTTTCCATGAGCCCGGCATAAGAACGCGCACCGTTGGCGCTGGCGATGGCACGATACTGCTGCACCGGATGCGCCGCAAAATAGAAGCCGAAATTATCCCGTTCCTGCGCCATCTGTTCGCTGCGGCTCCACGATGCGGTTTCAGCGAGCCGCAAGGACGGTTCGGCATGATCTTCCCCGCCGAACAAACCGACCTGTCCGCTTTCCCGCTCTCGCAGAGCGGCATCGGCTGCGCCCATCAGGATTTCGGCGCTGGCGAAAACCTTCGCGCGGTTGGGTTCGAGATTATCGAACGCCCCTGCCCCGGCCAGCGCTTCCAACTGGCGGCGGTTCATCGATCCTGCGGGCAGGCGTCGAAACAGATCGTCCAACCCCGCGAAGGGGCCGTTGGTTTCCCGTTCCGCGACAATCGCGTCCATCGCCTTTTCACCGACATTGCGGATCCCGGCGAGTGCATAGCGGACGGCATACCCGGTTTCCGTCTGTTCGACGGTGAATTCGGCCTCCGAACGATTCATGTCCGGCCCACTGATCACTATCGGAATGCGCTGCCGCCGGGCATCGTCGATGAACACGCTCAGCTTTTCCGACTGGTGCATGTCGAAACACATCGACGCGGCGTAAAACTCTTCCGGGTAATGCGCCTTCAGCCACGCGGTTTGATAAGCGAGCAAGGCATAGGCGGCCGCATGGCTCTTGTTGAAGCCGTAACCCGCGAACTTGTCGATCAAGTCGAACAGTTCGTTGGCCTTCTTCGGCTCGATTTCGGAAACGGCCTTGCACCCTTCGACGAAACGCGCGCGCTGCGCATCCATTTCCGCCTGGATCTTCTTGCCCATGGCACGGCGCAACAGGTCGGCGTCACCCAGCGAATAGCCCGCCAGCACCTGCGCGGCTTGCATGACCTGTTCCTGATAGACGAAGATCCCGTAGGTTTCCGCCAGAATCTCTTCCAGCTTGGGATGCGGATATTCAATCGGTTCCGCCCCGCTCTTGCGCCGCCCGAACAGGGGAATGTTATCCATCGGCCCGGGGCGGTAGAGCGAAACGAGCGCGATGATATCGCCGAAATTGGTCGGCTTCACCGAAGCCAGCGTGCGCCGCATGCCTTCGGATTCCAACTGGAACACGCCGACGGTATTGCCCGACTGGAGCAGCTCGTAAACTTGCCGGTCATCCCACGGCAGACTGTCCAGATCTACGGTAATGCTGCGCTTCTTCAGCAAGTCCACCGCCTTGCGCAGCACAGACAGCGTCTTGAGGCCGAGGAAGTCGAACTTCACCAGCCCCGAATCCTCGACATGCTTCATGTCGAACTGCGTCACCGGCATATCGGAACGCGGATCGCGATAAAGCGGGACAAGCTGCGCCAGCGGCCGGTCCCCGATCACCACGCCCGCCGCGTGAGTCGAACTGTTGCGCGGCAAACCTTCGAGCTGCATCGCCAGATCGACAAGGCGCTTCACTTCGGGATCGCCATCGTATTCCCGCTTGAAATCGGCTGCACCGTTGAGTGCGCGCGGCAGTGTCCACGGATCGGTGGGATGGTTGGGCACCATCTTGCACAGCCGGTCCACCTGGCCATAGCTCATCTGGAGAATGCGGCCGCAGTCACGCAGCACGGCGCGCGCTTTCAGCTTACCGAACGTGATGATCTGGGCAACGTGATCCAGCCCATATTTGCGCTGCACATAGCGGATCACTTCGCCGCGCCGGGTTTCGCAGAAGTCGATATCGAAGTCCGGCATCGAGACGCGTTCCGGATTGAGGAAGCGTTCGAACAGGAGGCCGAGGCGGATCGGATCGAGATCGGTAATAGTCAGCGCCCAGGCGACGAGCGAACCCGCGCCCGAACCACGACCCGGCCCCACCGGAATTCCGTTTTCCTTGGCCCACTTGATGAAGTCGGCAACGATCAGGAAGTAGCCGGGGAACCCCATGCGGGTGATAATGTCGACTTCGAACTGCAACCGATCCTCATAGACCTTGCGTTCTTCGGCCGACATCTCGCCATAAGGGGCAAGGCGCATCTCAAGGCCCCGCCGCGCGTCTTCCGCCATCATCCGCGCTTCGCCTTCCACGTCCCCGGCAAGGCTTGGCAGGATCGGCTTACGCTTGGGCGGCGCGATGGCGCAACGCTGGGCCACTACCAACGTATTTGCCACAGCCTCGGGCAGATCGGCGAACAGTTCGACCATCGCTTCCGCCGGTTTAACGAAGTTTTCCGCCGAAGAACGCGGGCGATCCGGCGCATCGATATGCGTCGAATAGGCGATGCACAGCATCGCATCGTGCGCCGCGCGAAAATGCTGTTCGGCAAAGTTCGCTGGATTGGTCGCCACCAGGGGCAGATCGCGGGCATAGGCCAGTTCGATCAGCCCATCTTCCGCCGCTTCTTCCACCGGATCGTTGCGCCGCGCGATCTCGATGTAGAGCCGGCCGGGGAAAAGTCCTTCCAGCCATTCGGCATAAGCACGCGCATGTTCGGCCTGCCCTTCCGCCAGAAGGCGCGTCAGGCCGCCTTCCCTTGCGCCAGTCGAAGCGATCAGGCCATCGGTATAGCCATCCAGCCATTCGCGCATGACATGGGGCTCTTCATGCAGCGGCCGGTCGAGATGGGCGAGGCTGACGAGATGGCAGAGATTATCCCACCCCTTTTCATCCTGCGCATAGAGCGGCAGGTAATCGACCGGCCCACCTTCTCCACGCGACACGCCCAGCAATGTGCCGACAATCGGCTGGATACCCTTATCGCGGCATGCCCCGGCGAACGCCACCGAACCGTAAAGACCGTTGCGGTCGCAGATCGCGATGGCGGGGAAACCCCGATCCTTCGCCAATTGGGCAATCGCCTTGGGATCGATTGCCCCTTCGAGCATCGAATAGGAGGACAGGATGCGCAGCGGAACGAAGGGGGCGTAGGCCATGTGCCAAGCTAGCGTTCGGGTGCCCACCTTTTCAAGTCTCTCCCCCAAGCCGAACTGGGGAAAATCCGTGCCGGTCGGCTTTGCAACGCCATCGGGATATGATCCTATCCCCTGGAATTAGCGGGGGATGACTTATGGAACAGATTCCCAATCCTGAAATGCCTCGGCAAGACCTTGTTGCGAAGGCAAAATCCATTCTGCTGAAACCGGCGGAAGAATGGCCGAAAATCGAGGAAGAGCAAACATCCATACAGGATATCTTCGTCAAATACGCCCTGCCGCTTGCTGCAATCGGCCCGGTCTGCACTCTGATCGGCAGTCAGATTTTCGGCTATGGGATTCTGGGATTTTCCTATCGTCCCGGTCTGATGAGTGCGTTGGGCGTCGCCGTTACCAGCTATGTGATGTCGCTGGTGGGCATGTTCGTGCTGATGGCAATCGTCAATTTTCTCGCCCCAAAATTCGGCGGAACGGCGGATAATCTCAAGGCGTTCAAGCTGGTCGCCTACAGCATGACGGCCGGATGGGTCGCGGGCGTATTCGGCCTTCTTCCGGCGCTTGCGATTCTGGCCGCGCTGGGCAGCCTTTATGGCATCTATCTCTTCTATCTTGGCGTGCCGACGCTGATGAAAGTCCCCCAGGACAAGGCTGTGGGCTATACTGCGGTGACGTTCGTCGCTGCTATCCTGCTGTACATCATCGCAGGCGCGATCACCGGTTCGGTGATCGGCATGTTCAGCCAGGCTGCCCTGACCAATATCGCCCAAAGCGGGGAGCCATCCGGCACCGTCACCATCCCCGGCATGGGATCGGTCGATCTGGGCAAAGCCGATCAGGCCGTCAAACAGGCTCAGAAAATGGCGTCGGGCGAGACCAAGGCGGTTTCCGCCGATGCGCTCAAGGCACTGCTTCCCACAACATTGGCCGGTTACACCCGCACGGGCTTCGACAGCATGGCCGCCGCGGGCATGAGCAACGTTTCCGCCACATATGAAAGCGGCAGCAACCGGTTCGATCTGCGCATTTCCGATACCAATGCACTGGGGGCGCTGGGCGGCATAGGCGCGGCGATGGGCGTCCAGCAAAGCAGCGAAACCGCTGACGGTTATGACAAGACAGGTGTCGTCAACGGCCAGATGCAGACGGAAAAGTGGAGCAAATCGGCCAGTCAGGGCCATTTCGGGACAATGATCGCCAATCGGTTCATGATCGAAGCCGAAGGCACCGTGCCCAATATCGATGTGTTGAAACAGGCTGTCGCCACCGTCGATAGCGGCGCACTCACCAAGCTCGCCTCATAAGGCAAATTCGGCAAGCCTCGTCAGAGCAAGGCTTCGATATCGCGTTCCAGCCGTTCAGGCTTTTCGGCCGGGCCATAGCGGTGCACCACACGCCCCGCCCGGTCGATCAGGAACTTGGTGAAATTCCATTTGATACCGCGCGTTCCCAGGACACCGGGCGCCTGCTCCTTGAGCCAGCGATAGAGCGGAACCGCGCCATCCCCGTTCACATCGATCTTGGCCATGACCGGGAAGGTCACATCGTAAGTCAACTTGCAGAAATTGGCGATTTCCTCGGCATTGCCGGGTTCCTGCTTGCCGAACTGGTTGCAGGGAAAGCCGATCACGGAAAAACCGCGATCGGCATATTTGCGCTGCAATGCTTCGAGCCCGGCATATTGCGGTGTAAATCCGCACTTGCTGGCCGTGTTGACGATCAGCAGCACCTGCCCCTGCTGGTCCGACAGATTCAGCAGGCTACCGTCCGGCCTTGCGGCCGAAAAATCGCCAATCGTGCTCAAGCGGCCTTGCCGGGAAAATCGGACCGTGAGGCAAGCGCCATGATCTCGGCAATCGAAAGACGATGGTCCCCCGATTTTTCAATCTCGTAGTTCCCGCGCTCGTCTTCCGGCAAATGGGCCACGTAGGAGACGAGGTCCGCCAACGTGCCGCTGCGAATGGATTTCAGCCCCGAGAACACTCCGCCCCCATCGTCCTTCCGGTGCAATTCCGAATGATCGTCCCATTCGACAGGAGAGATTGGCCGGTGCGTGTCGCTCATAGATCGAATTCCCTTGTTACCGTTGCAATATGTGAGCACTGCGCCCCGAATAGCAATCCCAATTCCTACTGCAGATGCCCATCGTGCAGCCGCACCACGCGATCCATTGCGAGAGCCAGCCGCTCATTATGCGTCGCGATCAGCGCCGCGCTGCCTTCGCCGCGTACGAGTTGCAGAAACTGTTCGAGAACCTTGCTAGCCGTGTTTTCGTCGAGATTGCCAGTCGGCTCGTCCGCAAGCACGAGGCGCGGCCGATTGGCGAGCGCCCGGGCCACGGCCACACGTTGCTGCTCGCCTCCTGAAAGCTGGCTCGGCCGATGATCCAGCCGCTGGGCAAGCCCCAGTGCCGTGAGCAATTCCCGCGCCCGCGCTTCCGCATCCCGCTGCGCCTTTTCCGCGACCAATTGCGGCAGGACGACATTTTCCAGCGCGGTGAAATCGGGAAGCAGATGATGGAATTGATAGACGAAGCCCAGATGATCGCGCCGCAGCGTGGTCCGCTGATCGCCGTTGAGCGAACTGGCGTCGACTCCGGCAATTTCGATCCGCCCGCCGAAACCGCCTTCAAGCAGCCCGATCGCCTGCAGCATGGTCGACTTGCCCGCACCGGAAGGCCCCAGCAGAGCCACGATTTCCCCTGGGCCGACTTCCAGATCGATGCCACGCAGGACGTCGATCTGCACCCCGCCCTGCTGGAAGCTGCGGGTCAGGCCCGTCAAACGCACAACCGAATTACTCATAACGCAGAACCTGTACCGGATCGGTGCTGGCGGCCTTGAACGCCGGATAAAGAGTGGCGAGGAAGCTGAAGCCCAGCGCCATCAAGCAGATGATCGTCGTTTCCACCGGGTCCGTGCGCGAAGGCAATTCGGTCAGGAAACGGATCGACGGGTCCCACAGATTCTGCCCCGTCACGATTTCTATCGCGTGCACAATGGGTTGCCGGAAATAGAGGAACACGAAGCCGAGCAGCAGCCCCGCCGCCGTCCCCATGGCACCGATGATGAAACCGATAGTGACGAAAATCTTCAACAGGCTGCGCCGCGTTGCCCCCATCGTGCGCATGATCGCGATATCGCGCGTCTTGGCGCGCACCAGCATGATGAGGCTGGACAGGATGTTGAACACCGCCACCAGCACGATGATCGACAGCACGACGAACATCGCCACCCGTTCCACCGCCAGCGCTTCGAACAGGCTGGCGTTGATCGTCTTCCAGTCGGAAATCACGGCCTGCCCGGCCAGCTTGCCCTTCAACGGCGCCAGTATCTGCGACACGTTGTCGGGATTGCTGGTCTTCACTTCGATCATGCCGATCGAATCGCCCGTCAGCAGCAGGGTTTGCGCATCCTGCATCGGCATGACGACGAAAGCCTGATCGTAATCGTACACCCCGATTTCGAAGATCGCGGAGACGCGATAGCCGATTTCGCGCGGAACGGTGCCGAACGGGGTGGAGCGGCCCTGCGGATTGATGATGGTGATCGTATCGCCCACCCGCGCACCGAGATTTTCAGCAAGGCGCGATCCGATGGCGACATTGCCTTCACCGGGGCGCAGATCGTTGAGGTTTCCTGCTACCTTCTGCGCCTCCAGCCGGTGAATATCCTCCTGCGTGTTGCCGCGCACGAGAATCGCTTCCACCCGGCCGTTGAAGCTGGTCAGCAAGGGTTGCTCAATCAGGGGCGATGCGCGCACCACGCCGGGCGTCGCCTGCACTTCCTTCAGCACGCCCTGCCAGTTTTCGAGCCGCCCCCCATAGGCCTGGATGATCGCATGGCCGTTCAGCCCCACGATCTTGTCCAGCAATTCCCCGCGGAACCCGTTCATCACGCTCATCACGATGACGAGCGCGGCCACCCCCAGCATCACAGCGGCAAGGCTGATGCCCGCCACCATCGCAATAAAGGCTTCGCCACGTCCAGGGAGGAGGTAGCGCTTGGCGATTGTCCGTTCGAAGGAATTGAGAAGCAAGAGGAACCGACTTTATGCTATTGGAATGCTGGCAGGGATTTAGGAGGCCCGAAGTGGGGAAGCAACCGGATTTGCGCTCTTTGCAACACGCGCCCCCTTGTAATCCATGTGCAACATCGCCATTGCGGACTCCGATAGCAGCGCAGCAGCTGGCAAACCCTCATAGGCGATCATGATTACCCATCCCTTCTATGACGCGGACGGCGACAAGCTGCGCGAAGAGTGCGGCGTTTTCGGCGTTATCAATGCAACGGACGCAGCGGCAGTCACCGCTCTTGGCCTCCACGCCCTGCAACACCGCGGACAGGAAGCCGCCGGAATCACCAGCTTCGATGGCAAGGAATTCTATTCCCGCCGCGGGCTGGGCCATGTGGCCGACAATTTTTCCAGCGCCAATGTGATCGCGGAACTGCCGGGCACCATGGCCGCCGGCCATGTCCGCTATTCGACGACGGGCGGTTCGGGCCTGCGCAACGTGCAGCCGCTCTATGCCGAACTCGCTTCGGGCGGCTTCGCCATCGCGCATAACGGCAATATTTCCAATGCCATGCACTTGCGCCAGGCGCTGATCCAGAAGGGGGCGATCTTCCAGTCCACCTCGGATACGGAAGTGATCATCCATCTGATCGCGACCAGCCGGTATCCGACCTTGCTCGACCGCTTCGTCGATGCCTTGCGCCTAGTGGAAGGCGCCTATTCGCTGATCTGCATGACCCCCAAACGCATGGTCGCCTGCCGCGATCCGTTGGGCATCCGCCCGCTGGTGATGGGCAAATTGGGCGAGGCCATCGTCTTCGCCAGCGAAACGGTAGCGCTGGATGTTGTCGGCGCACAGTTCGTGCGCGAAGTGGAGCCGGGCGAACTGGTCGAAGTGCGGCTCGATGGCCGCGTCACCAGCCACCGCCCCTTCGGCGACTCGGCCCCGCGCCCCTGCATTTTCGAACATGTCTATTTCAGCCGCCCGGATTCGATCATGGGCGGAACCTCCGTCTATCAGGCACGTCGCCAGATCGGGGTGGAATTGGCAAGGGAAGCCCCGGTGGAAGCGGACCTCGTGGTTCCGGTGCCCGACAGCGGTGTGCCGGCAGCCATCGGCTATTCGCAGCAATCGGGCATCCCGTTCGAGCTCGGCATCATCCGTTCGCACTATGTCGGGCGCACCTTCATTCAGCCGTCCGATGGCCAGCGCACCTCCAGTGTGAAGCGCAAGCACAATGCCAACCGCGCCCTGGTGGAAGGCAAGCGGATCGTCCTGATCGACGATTCCATCGTGCGCGGCACTACCAGCCTCAAGATCGTGGAGATGATGCGCGAAGCCGGTGCGGCCGAAGTGCATATGCGCATCGCCAGCCCGCCGACGATGTACAGTTGCTTCTACGGGGTCGACACTCCGGAACGTTCGAAACTGCTGGCCGCGAAAATGGATATCGAAGCCATGCGCGATTTCATTCAGGCCGACAGTCTCGCCTTCGTATCGATCGATGGGCTGTATCAGGCGGTCGGATCGGACAATCGCAATGGCGCCTGCCCGCAGTATTGCGACGCCTGCTTCACCGGCGAATATCCCACCACCCTGACCGATCATGAAGATAAGGACGATCAGGCCGAATTCACCCTCTCCTCCAGGGTCGCATAATGAGCGGGGCATTGGCGGGGCAGACCGCGCTGGTCACGGGCGCAAGCCAGGGCATCGGCGCCGCGACGGCGAAAGCCCTTGCGGCGGCAGGGGCGCATGTGATCCTCACCGCGCGCAATGATCGCGCGTTGGAAGAGATCGAACAGGCCATCCATGAAACCGGCGGCACGGCGACCATCGCCCCGCTCGATCTTGCGGAAAGCGATGGCATCGCCCGCCTCGCCACCGCTATCGCCAATCGTTGGGACAAGCTCGATATCATGGTGATTGCGGGCGCGGTGCTGCCTGAACTGACGCCCGTCAGCCAGATCGATCAACGTGCCTTCAGCAAGGCGCTGACCGTCAACCTGCTGGCGACGCAGGCACTGATCGCCACCTTCCATCCCATGATGAAGCGCAGCGAGAATGCCCGTCTGATTGGTTTGACCAGCAGCGTCGGCGCCAGCCCGCGCGCCTACTGGGGCGCATACGGGGCGACCAAGGCCGCGTTCGACACTCTGCTGGCCTGCCATGCACAGGAAGTGGAGAAAATCTCCAACGTCCGCGTTGCCATTGTCGATCCCGGTGCCACTCGCACCGCAATGCGCGCCCGCGCCTATCCGGGCGAAGATCCGCAAACGGTGAAGGCCCCGGAAGCGGTGGCGGATCGCATTGTGGCGCTGGTGCAGGAACCCTTCGCCACCAGGCATCGCGAACGGGTGGCATAAACCCCGCGGGGTTTCGCGCCTGCCGTCAGCCCTCCTTCACCAGCGTTGCCTGGCTTACGGTGATCCCGCCACCGCGAAAGCCACCTTCGCAATACATCAGGTAGAAGCGCCACAGGCGCACGAAGCGTTCGTCGAAACCGGCGGGCAAACGCCCTTCCGCCACGGCAGCGTCGAACCGGGTGCGCCAGTGACACAGCGTCTCGGCGTAATCGAGCCCGAAATCGTACTGATCGCGCCAGCGCAGCCCCCGCTCCACCGCCAGCTTGCGAAATTCGCTCGCCCGGATCAGCAAACCGCCCGGAAAAATGTATGCCTGAATGAAATCGACGCCGGTGGCATAGGCATCGAACAGCGAATCCTTCATCGCGATGAACTGGATTGCCGCCCGGCCACCGGGCCGGAGACAACGGGCCACACTGTCGAAATAGTCCGGCCAATAACGCCGACCGACCGCTTCCACCATTTCCACGCTGACCACGGCGTCGAAGGGGCCGGCCACATCGCGATAGTCCTGCTTCTGAAAGGCGACGGATGGCGATTGCCGTTCCCGCGCCCAGGCCAGTTGCTCGTCGGAGAGGCTGATCGCGGTCACTTCCGCGCCACGCCGGGCGAGGAAATCCGCCAGGCCACCCCAGCCGCAGCCGATTTCCAACACCGTTTCCGGCATGCCGACTCGTTCGGCCAGCAAAGCCCACTTGCGATGCTGCGCTTCTTCCAGCGTGCCGCCCTTGTCGAAAACGGCGCTCGAATAGGTCATGCTGGGATCGAGCCACGAGGCATAGAAATCGTTGCCGAGATCGTAATGCGCATGGATATTACGCCGCGCGCCGATCTTGCTGTTGCGGTTGAGCCAATGCACCAGACGCGCCACTTGCCTCCATATGCCTCTTACCCGGCCTGCATCGCCCAATGCTTCCCCATTGGCCATCGCCAGGGCGAACAGCGCGACCGGATCGGGGCTGTCCCATTCCCCCAATTCCCAAGCCCGATACCATCCGATGGAGCCGCCGCCCACCAACCGGCCCAAAGCGCGCCAATTTCGCAGGTCCACTTCGGCTTCGAACCCAGGCGCCCGTCCGCCCAGTTGCCATATCCCGCCATCGGGCGTGCGCAGGCGCAGCGTCCCCGTCTCCAATCCCCGGTCCAGCCGGTCGATCACATGCCGCAAGCCGCCATGGCGAAGGCGGGTGCGCCGGCCCAGGCCATTGCCAAGCCAATTGCCCCGGTCGATCAGGGCGCGTCCTCTTCGCATGCCCCCCTTGTTCATGGGCGGAATATGCACCCGGCGTTCGCGGCGGGCAAGACAACGCGCGCAGGGACTTGCACCCCACGCGAAATGCCCCATCATGGCCCGATGCAGTCCCACTTCCCCGATAGATCTCTCAACCGGCGGACATTGGCGATTACGGGGCTGCTATGTTGGGCAGGGGCTGCGCTAATCGCCTGGCTTGCCCTTTCCGGGCATATGACCGCGTTCGATATGTCCGGCCTGCTGTTCTGGCGCAATCCGGCCAATCTCGGTCCTGTGGGGCCATCGTGGCTGAACACGTTCATGCGAACACTTTCCATGTTCGCCGGAGCGCCGTTTCAGATCGGGGTCACCCTGCTGGCGGCAATGGGTCTATCGTGTGCCGGGCACCGGCGGCCCGCGCCGATTTTCCCCGCGCTGGCCCTGGGCGCATGGATTGCCAACAGTGCGATCAAGGAGTGGGTAGGCAGGCCCCGCCCTTCTATCGTTCCCCATCTCACCGAAGCGGATGGCTTCAGTCTTCCTTCCGGGCACAGCTTCAACGCTGCCGCAATCTATCTCGCAATGGCGCTGATTTTTGCGGTGTATGAGCCGCGCTCTGCGAAACGCATTGCCATGATCGGCGGGGCCATCGTTCTCAGCCTCGGCATTGCGTGCAGCCGCGTCTGGCTGGGTGTGCACTATCCCAGCGATGTCATTGTGGGCCTGCTTGGCGGGGCCGGGCTTGCCCTGTTCACCGTTGCGGGCCTGTCCCCGATGCTGGAGCGTCATCCTTCCCTTCCGCAATAGCGCCGCATCCCGCCCCTGCCTGCGGCACCACGGCGACATGGTGAAATGGATCGCGGACCTCATGGCCGAATATCCGCCCTCCGCTGAAACGGGCATCGCCGAAGATCACCCGCAAGGCGCAGCGTTCACGCTCGACCCGCGCCACCGGCATGACCGACCAGCGCATGAATTGCCGCAGTTCCGGGGTAGAAAAGGCCGCATGGCGGACGATGGGATCGCCCATATTGTCAGGTGTTGGCGGCGATGGCGGCCCCAAACCGGTGAACGGCGACCAGTTCGCCCGGCCGATCGAGCCATCCCGCCGCCAGACAATTTCGCGCATCCAGAAACGTAACGGTTCGATCCCGGCAAACATCGCATCGGGCCGCCCGCCCGGCAAGGCGCGCTCAACCTGCCTCTCCGCCTGGATGGTGAGCAGGAGGTTGATAGCGACATAGCCCGTCAGCAACGCCAGGCCGATCCGTGCCGGTATGCGCGGATCTCCTGCCCTCTGCCCGCGTTCGCGGCGGTAAGACAGCCATATCGCAAGCCCGAGGACCAACCACACCCACAAGTCGAGGATGAACAGCGATTCGGTGTGGAACCAGCGATTGCTGAACGGAGAGAACAACTGAACCGCGTAGCTGGTCTGCATGTCGAGAAACGGATGGCTGAGCACGCCGACATAACTCAGCGCGACCAGCCACCCGAAATGCATCGGCAGCCCGCTTTTGAATACGGCCTCGCGCCGTATCTGCCAACGATCCAGCAACCACAGCAATCCGGCCAGGACCAGCGGCATCCAGAGCACCCCGCCAAGCAGGCTGTGCGTGAAGCCCCGGTGAGTGGCCAGCGGAAGCCAGCAACTGTGGCCCGCGAACACATCCAGATCGGGCATGTTCGCGCCGAGGATCAGCGCCGCGAGACCCTTACGGGTTTTGTTCTTGAGCCCCGTCTGCCCCAAGGTCCAGCCGACAAGGCTATGTGTCAGATTGTCCATGCGTTCCCGCTGGCCCGTTCCATTTCAAACCGTCTGAAACAAGCGATCCGGAGCCTGCACCGCAAGCCCCGGATCGCCTGAAATTCGAAATACCCGGTCACCCGATTCCGGCGACCGCCGCATGCTCAATCCGTGACCGTCCAGGTCTGCCCCTTGGCGAGCAGCTTGCCGAGATCGGCAACCTTGCCTTCGCGGGCCTTGGCATCCTGCCCCAGCAACGATTCTTCATAAGTCGGGCGGGGATCGTCATAGATCACGCCCAGCGCCATCGGGAACGGGCCGAAGGGCATTTCGACCAGCATGTGGGCGACCGAACGGTTCGTCACATCGTGGACGATCACGCCAGCAGCCTGCCAATCGCCATCCACCACATCGACGACTTTCAGCGTCAGCGAGGCATGATCGAGCGCGATACCCTGCGTGCCTTTGTTGAACAGCATCGGCTCGCCATTTTCGAGCCAGAGCTGGTTGGCATCGGCATTGCCCTTGGCGACAAAATCATCGAACCGGTCTTTGTTATAGACGATGCAGTTCTGGAAGATTTCCACGAAGGCCGCACCCTTGTGGGCATGGGCGGCTTTCAGCACCGCAGGCAGATTCTTCGACACGTCATAGGCGCGAGCCACGAAACGGCCCCCCGCACCGAGCGCGAAAGCGCAAGGCAACGCCGGGCGATCCACCGAACCCAGCGGGGTCGACGGGCTGGAAGTGCCCACGCGGCTGGTCGGCGAGAACTGGCCTTTGGTCAGGCCATAAATCTCGTTGTTGAACAGCATGATCTGGCAGTTCAGATTGCGGCGGATCACATGCATCGTGTGATTGCCGCCGATGGACATGCCGTCACCGTCGCCCGTAATCAGCCATACGTCGAGTTCCGGATTGGCCAGCTTGATGCCCGTGGCAAACGCCGGGGCGCGGCCATGGATCGTGTGGAAGCCGTAGCTTTCGATATAGTACGGGAACCGGCTGGAGCAGCCGATGCCCGAGACGAACACCGTGTTCGACGGGTCCGCACCGAGTTCCGGCAATGTGCGCTGCACCGCCTTGAGAATCGCGTAGTCGCCGCAACCCGGGCACCAGCGTACTTCCTGGTCGGTTTCCCAGTCCTTCAGCGTCGTGCTGATCTTGGTCATCTCGTTCATTGATTTTCGGCCTCCACGCTGGGGAGCTGCGTTTCATTGACGGGCACTTCGCCGCCTTCATTGTCCGGGATATCGTCGAAGAACGTGCCGATGGCCGCTTCGATTTCGGCAATCGCGAAAGGCTGGCCCGAAACCTTGTTGAGCGGCTTGGCATCGACCAGGAACTGATCGCGCAACACAGTCTTGAACTGGCCGGTGTTCATTTCCGGCACCAGGATATTGTCATAGCTGCGCAGCAGATCGCCGAGATTGGTCGGCAGCGGCCAGACATGGCGGACATGGACATGGCTGACATCCAGCCCCTTCGCCCGCGCACGGCGCACGGCCTGATAGATCGGCCCGAAGGTCGAACCCCAGCCCACGACCACCAGCTTGCCCGAAGTGTTGCCGAGCACGACATCCTGCTGCGGCACGCCCTTGGCGATGCCATCGACCTTGTCCTTGCGGGCATCGGTCTGCGCCTGGTGCGTGGCGGGCGAATAATCGAGATTGCCGGTGCCGATGGCTTTCTCGATCCCGCCGATGCGGTGCATCAGGCCCGGCGTGCCCGGCTTGATCCACGGACGGACGCCGCGTTCATCGCGCTTGTAAGGCAGAAGCGTATCGTCAGGGCCGTTCTTTTCCGTCAGGAACGTGGCCGGGAACGGCTCGTATGCCGCAGGATCGGGCACTTTCCACGGTTCCGCCGCGTTGCCGATGTAACCGTCGGTCAGCAGCATGACCGGGGTCATGTACTGCACCGCCAGGCGGCATGCCTCAATCGCGCATTCGAACGCATCGGATGGGCTGCGCGCCGCGATCACCGGCAGCGGCGTATCGCCGTTGCGGCCATAGATCGCCTGATAGAGATCGGATTGCTCCGTCTTGGTCGGCAGGCCGGTGGACGGGCCGCCGCGCTGCGAATTGACGATCACCAGCGGCAGTTCGGTCATCACCGCGAGGCCCATCGCCTCCCCCTTGAGCGCGATGCCCGGGCCGGAGGACGAGGTGACGCCGAGATGCCCGGCATAGGATGCGCCGATGGCGGAACAGATCGCGGCGATTTCATCTTCCGCCTGGATGGTAGTGACGCCGAATTCCTTCATCTTGGCGACATAGCCCAAGACAGCCAAAACCGCTGTGAGCAGATAGCCG
>CAYXMY010000043.1:0-22964 GCA_964466155.1 uncultured Caenibius sp.
TATGGCGGCGCCGCGCCGCACGGCGGCGGCGCGTTCTCGGGCAAGGACCCGACGAAAGTGGACCGTTCAGCCGCTTACGTCACCCGTTATCTGGCGAAGAACATCGTCGCGGCCGGGCTGGCCCGACGCTGCACAATCCAGGTCGCCTATGCCATTGGCGTGTCGGAACCGCTCTCGCTCTATGTCGATACCCACGGCACCGGCACCGTGGCGGACGACCGGCTGGAGCAGGCGGTGACCGAAGTCGCCAAGGCGAAGCTGGGCGGTCTTACGCCGCGCGGCATCCGCGAAGGGCTGGGCCTCAACAAGCCGATCTACGGCAAGACCGCCGCTTACGGCCATTTTGGCCGCAAGGCGGAAGGTGATTATTTCCCCTGGGAAAAGACCGATCTGGCCGATGCGCTGAAAGCCGCGCTCGCCTGATCGGAAGGAGCGCCCGCCAGCGCGGGCTGTGCAAATGAATAAAGGGGCGGCATCTGCGGGTGCCGCCCCTTTTTACGATGTCCGTGCTATCGGGACCATCGGCAAGGCCAGCCCCTCCGCAGCGGGAAGGGCTGGCCTTGCCGTTTATTGGGTCAGCGCGCTTTCGATATCGGCGACGAGCGCGGCATCGTCGGGCGCGACGGTGGGCGCGTAGCGGCCGATCACTTGCCCGTCCTTGCCGATCAGGAACTTTTCGAAGTTCCACAGCACGTCCGGGTCCTGCGTCGGGGTCATGCCGAAGCCGCGCAGGCGTTCGCGGAACGATTCAGCATCGCCCTGCTTGGCCGGCTGAGCGCCGGTCAGCGCGGCATAGAGCGGCTGCTGGTTCGCGCCGGTGACGTCCGCCTTGCTGAACATCGGGAAGCTGACGCCATAATTGGCGGAGCAGAATTCGGCGATTTCCTCGTTCGAGCCGGGTTCCTGCGCGCCGAAATCGTTGGCGGGGAAACCGAGCACTTCGAAACCCTGGCCTTTGTATTGGCCATAGAGCTTTTCCAGCCCTTCGTACTGCGGCGTCAAACCGCATTGCGAGGCCACGTTCACCACCAGCAGCACGTTGCCCTTGTGGTTGGCGAGGCTGTCGCCGCTGCCGTCGAGACGGGTCAGCGGAATGGAAGCGAGATCGGCGGACATAATGGTACTCTCCCTTTTTTCGGTATGATCGTCCGGTTGGGCGCAATGAACCTATTCGACGTAATGCGCCGTGGTCTTTGCCCGTATGTCCTCCTTCGTGATGCTTGGCGCAAGCTCGATCAGGCGGAAGGGGCTGTCATGATCGGGGCGTTGGAACACGGCGAGATCGGTTATGATCATGTCGACGACGTTACGCCCGGTCAACGGCAGGGTGCAGGCGGGGATGAACTTGGGATCGCCGCTCTTGGAGCAATGCTCCATCACCACGATGATCTTCTTGACCCCGGCGACGAGGTCCATCGCCCCGCCCATGCCCTTGATCATCTTGCCGGGAATCATCCAGTTGGCGATGTCGCCCCCTTCCGACACTTCCATCGCGCCCAGCACGGTGAGATCGATATGCCCGCCGCGAATCATCGCGAAGCTGGTGGCGCTGTCGAAGAAGGCGGTGTTGGGCAGTTCGCTGATCGTCTGCTTGCCGGCGTTGATGAGGTCGGCATCCTCCTCCCCCTCGTAAGGGAAGGGGCCGATGCCCATCATGCCGTTTTCCGATTGCAGCGTCACCGTGATGCCGGGGGGCACGTGGTTGGCCACCAGCGTGGGGATGCCGATGCCGAGATTGACGTAGAAACCGTCCTGCAATTCGCGCGCGGCGCGGGCGGCCATTTCATCGCGGGTCCAAGGCATTATTCGATAACCTCGTAAGGCCAGCTGAAGTGAGTATATAAAAAGGGCTTTCCACCCGCGCGATCCGTTTCTTTGGCGTGAATTCTAAACTTTGTGCCTATGGGATGCTGCTTTCGCATAGCCCTAGAGCACTCAACATCCATGTCTGTCGGAAAAGGTTGTCCGTCTATCGGACGAGCGTGAATGGTCGAGGTTTTTCCTGACTTTACTGCTCTATAAGTTTCGATCACTACCGTTTGGTAATGAGACCACGGCTGTGCCATCAGACGGCCTCCCTCTTGCGGGTCGTTACGAATTCGATCTTCTTGTCATAAGGCGCACCCATGACGATGCGCTGCACATAGACGCCGGGCAGATGGATGCAGTCGGGATCGAGGCTGCCGGTGGGCACCACTTCCTCCACTTCGACGATACAAATCTTGCCGCAGGTGGCGGCGGGCAGGTTGAAGTTGCGCGCTGTCTTGCGGAACACCAGATTGCCGCTTTCGTCCGCCTTCCATGCCTTGACCAGCGAAAGATCGGCGAAAATCCCGCGTTCGAGGATATATTCCTGCCCGTCGAAGACTTTGGTTTCCTTGCCTTCGGCCACGGCGGTGCCGACCCCGGTCCTGGTGTAGAAGCCGGGAATCCCCGCGCCGCCCGCGCGCATGCGTTCGGCCAGGGTGCCCTGGGGGGAAAATTCCACTTCCAGTTCCCCGGCGAGGTACTGCCGTTCGAATTCCTTGTTTTCGCCCACGTAGGAGGCGATCATCTTCTTCACCTGGCGCGTGCGCAGCAGCATCCCGATGCCTTCGTTGTCGATCCCGGCATTGTTGGAGGCGAACGTCAGATCCTTCACCCCGCTATCGCGCACGGCATTGAGCAGGCGTTCGGGAATGCCGCACAGGCCGAAACCGCCCGCGGCGATCAGCATCCCGTCGCGCAGAACACCGTCGAGCGCCGCGGCGGCATTGGGATAGAGTTTTTGCATCGAGTCCCTTCTCCCTCCGGCGGAATAGCCGGCATGTTGCATCGCGCATATCGGCTCGAATGCGCGCTGTCATCCCGCATGAGCACCTGCAGAGGCATATTGCATTTGCGTAGAAATGTATTGTGCGTCGCAAAACACCTCTGCCTCTTAAGCCTATGTGCAGCGTGGGATACGTAAAAAGCGATCTATCGAAATTGATAAAATATATTAAAATCAATTATAAAGATAATGGTTGCAAATTATGCAACATAGCATGAGGTTTTCGCACTTGCGAAAGAACGGGGTCAGGGTCATACCACACTTGCCTTTCAGGCATCCTCTCCCAAAACTTCCAAGGCCCGGACGGCAACGTCCGGGCCTTTTTTTATCTGCGGCCCGGATCGCCGCAAACCGGCGTTTCTGGCAATGCCGGAACGGTGCCTGCGGGAATTTCATCGCCTGCCCGTTTGCAATCCGCCCCACCGATATCTAGCTTTGCTGCGCGACAGGTTCAGGAGAGCGCCATGGCCGATGCCGAAGCGGCACAGAAAGAGACGACGATCAGGCTGCAGGTTGCTGCGGCGCGCCAGGAGGAAAGCGGGCAGGGGATTGCCCGCATGCCCCGGTCGGCCTTTGCCGCGCTCGGCATCACCGAAGGCGATGTGGTGGAAATCACTGGCAAGCGCGCCACGGCGGCGATTGCCATTCCCGCCTATCAGGAAGATCAGGAACTGGACGTTGTCCGGCTCGACGGGTTGCAGCGCGGCAATGCCGGGATCGGCTCAGGCGAACATGTCACGCTGCGCCGCGCCGAATCGCGCCCCGCCACCCGCGTGGTCTTCGCACCCGCGCAGCGCGAGATGCGTCTGCAAGGCTCGGCCAATGCGCTGAAGCGCAACTTCTTCCGCAAGCCTCTCGTGGCGGGCGATCTCGTCGCCACGACGGGGCAGCAGCCGGTAACCGACATGCCGCAGGAAGTGCGCCGCATGTTCAACGCGCCCGCTTACGCGCTGACGCAGATCCGCCTGCAGGTGGTGTCCACCGCGCCCAAGGGCATCGTCCATATCGACGAGAATACCGAAGTCGAACTGCGCGCGGAGTTCGAGGAGCCGCGGGACGGGCGCGGTGCGGTCAATTATGACGATGTCGGAGGCATGGACGATACCATTCGCCAGTTGCGCGAAATGGTGGAATTGCCGTTGCGCTATCCCGAACTGTTTACCCGCCTGGGCGTCGATCCGCCCAAGGGGGTGCTGCTGCACGGGCCGCCGGGCACCGGCAAGACCCGGCTGGCGCAAGCGGTCGCGCATGAGAGCGAGGCGGAGTTCTACATCATCAACGGGCCGGAAATCATGGGCTCGGCCTATGGTGAGAGCGAGAAGCGCCTGCGCGAAGTGTTCGAGGAAGCAAGCCGCTCGGCCCCGTCGATCGTGTTCATCGACGAGATCGATTCGATTGCACCCAAGCGCAGCCAGGTTCCGGGCGAGGCGGAAAAGCGCCTTGTCGCACAATTGCTGACGCTGATGGACGGGCTCGATGCCCGCACCAATCTGGTGGTGATCGCGGCGACCAACCGGCCCGATGCAATCGACGAGGCGCTGCGCCGCCCTGGCCGTTTCGACCGGGAAATCGTGATCGGCGTGCCGGATGAGACGGGCCGGCGCGAAATCCTGGCGATTCACACCCGTGGCATGCCGCTGGGTGAAGGGGTGGATTTGCAGGAACTGGCGCGCACGACGCACGGTTTCGTCGGCGCGGATCTCGCCGCGCTGACCCGCGAAGCCGCCATCGAGACGGTGCGCCGGATCATGCCCAAGCTCGATTTGGACGAACGGACAATCCCGCCCGAAGTGCTGGCCGAACTGTGCGTGGAGCGCAGCGATTTCGTGGCGGCGCTCAAGCGCGTGCAGCCGAGCGCCATGCGCGAGGTGATGGTCGAGCTGCCCAAGGTCGGCTGGAGCGACATCGGCGGGCTGGGCGAAGCGCAGGAAAAGCTCAAGGAAGGCGTGGAATTGCCGTTGCGCAATCCGCAAGCCTTCCGCCGGCTGGGTATCCGCCCGGCCAAGGGGTTCCTGCTCTATGGTCCGCCGGGCACCGGCAAGACCCTGCTGGCCAAGGCCGTGGCGAAAGAGGCGGAAGCCAATTTCATCTCGATCAAGAGTTCGGACCTGCTCAGCAAATGGTACGGGGAAAGCGAACAGCAGATCAGCCGCCTGTTCGCCCGCGCGCGGCAAGTGGCGCCGTGCGTGGTCTTCATCGACGAGATTGACAGCCTCGTGCCCGCACGCGGTTCCGGCGATGCCGAACCGCAAGTGACGGCGCGCGTGGTCAACACGATCCTGGCCGAGATGGACGGGCTGGAGGATTTGCAATCGGTCGTCGTGATCGGGGCCACCAACCGCCCCACGCTGGTCGATCCTGCCCTGCTGCGGCCGGGCCGGTTCGATGAACTGGTCTATGTCGGCACGCCCGATGAAGCCGGGCGGGAGCATATCCTCAAGATTCACACCCGCGACATGCCGCTGGCCGGAGATGTCGATCTGGGCAAGATCGCCGCGGAAACCCCGCGTTTCACCGGGGCGGACCTGGAGGACGTGGTGCGCCGGGCCGGCCTTGTCGCCTTGCGCCGCAGCGGCGAAAACGCCGATACGGTCACTGCCGAGGACTTCGCCCATGCGCTCGACGATTCGCGCGCCACGGTGACGGAGGAAATGGAGGCCGAATACGGCAAGATGAAAGGCGAACTGAAGAAACGCGCCGCCGAAGTCCGGCCAATCGGCTTCATCTACGACGGCATGATCGTGCCGACCCGCGAGAAAAAGCACGAATCCAGCCAGGGCTGAACTGCGGGAAATGAATTGGAAGGGCGGGGTGGTTAGCGGCTGCCCCGCCCTTCCGGTGCGCAGCTTAGGCTCCGGGCGGAAAGACGAACCGCACATGGCACCCGTTCGGCGTGAAATCGCGGGTGATCGTGCCGCCTAGCTGCCGGGCCGAACTTTCAATCAGCATGCTGCCAAAGCCCTTGTGATCGCTTCCCTGGCAGCCTTCGGGGCAGAATTCGCGCCATTCCAGCACCAGCAGGCGGTCATCGTCAGGCGCGGGTCCCCAGGCAATCGTCAGCGATCCGTTCTGTGCCCATGCCCCGTACTTGACCGCGTTGGTCGCCAGTTCATGCAGGACCAGCCCCAGCGATTGCACCTTGTCCGATGGCAGTTTCACCGCCGGACCGGAAATGGAGCAGGCGTTCTGGGCGGATCTGTGCGGGGCCAGCGTCGTTTCGATCAACTGTTCCAGATCGGCCACGGGGTGGGTATCCGATCCTTGCGTGGCATCGTGCGCGATCAGCAAGGCCTGAATGCGGTGGGCGATGCTTTCGGTCACCTCGCGCGCCTCGGGCGCATTGCGCGCGCTGAGCCGGACAATCGCGAGAATCACCGCCAGCAGGTTCTTGACCCGGTGGTTTAGCTCGCGGGCCAGCAGGTTCGCCCGGTCGCGCGCGGCGGCGAGTTCGGCGGCGATGGCTTCCGCGCTTTCGGCGCGTGCGGCATGCAGCGCTTGCCGGATGCCCAGCGCCGTAGCCACCAGCAGCATGACGAGCAACAGGCCAAGCAGTGGCAGGACGCGCGATTCGGCGGTGGCGGAGCGGGTCGTGGCCTGATCGAGCGCCTGCTGCTCGATCAGTTCCATCTCGCTCAGCGCCCGGCGCAGGCGGTTCATCACTTCCTCGCCCTCGTCGCTCAGGAAACGGGATTGGGCAGCGGCCAGTTCGCCTTTGCCGATCATCGCCACCGATTCGTCGATTTCGGCGAACTTGGCGGTGGTGAGCTGTTCGATCTCGGTCAGCAGTTCGCGTTGGCGCTGCGTGGCGTCCTGATCGCTCAGCCGCTGCGCAATGTGGCGCAATGCCGGGCGATATTGTGTGCGGGCAAGCCGGTAGGGCGCGAGATAACGCGTGTCGAGGGTGATGAAATAGCCGCGCTCAGCGGTTTCGGCATTGATCGCGGCGTGGCCGACATCGCGCAATTCGGCCAGAATTGCATATGTCCGCAGGGCTTGCGCGCGTTGCGCGCGTTCAGCGTCGATCGTGCTGATGATCACCACGACCGCCGCGACCAGCGCCCCGGCTACGAACAGCGACAGGCCGATCCGGTGCAGGGACGTCTTGCCGTTGGCCCGGAGCGAGAGGGCGGTTTTCCGGAGAAACGCGTTTATGGCACCCAGTGCGTTAGTGCGCGGCATCCCAATTCTTTCCGGTCCCGATTTCCACCCCCAGCGGCACGTTGAGCGCGACTGCGGGGCCGGCGGCATCGTCCATCACCCGTTCGATCACCGCGCGGGCGACAGGCACATCGCCTTCGGGCAATTCGAACACCAGTTCATCATGCACTTGCAGCAGCATGCGCACATGGCCGAGACCGGCAGCGTCCAGTTCGCCGGGCATGCGGATCATGGCGCGCTTGATGATATCGGCGCAGGTGCCCTGAATCGGGGCGTTGATCGCCGCCCGCTCGCTGCCTTGCCGCTCCGCCTGATTCTTGGAATTGATGCGCGGGAACCACGTCTTGCGGCCGAACAGGGTCTGCGAATAGCCCCGTTCGCGAACCTGTTCGAGCGTGGCGACGATATAGCGCTGAATGCCGGGGAAACGCTCGAAATAACGGGCGATCATAGCTTGTGCCTCGTCCGGCTGCACGCCCAGCCGGCCCGCCAGCCCCCAACGCGAAATGCCATAGAGGATGGCGAAGTTGATCGTCTTGGCGCGCGCGCGCGTGTCGCGGTCCACCATGCCGAACAGTTCCATCGCCGTGCGGGCGTGAATATCCTCCCCCTTGGTGAAGGCATCCTTCAAGGTGGGCACATCGGCGACATGCGCGGCAAGGCGCAATTCGATCTGGCTGTAATCGGCTGAAAGCAGCACATTGCCCGCTTCGGCCACGAAGGCTTCGCGGATACGGCGGCCGATGTCGGTGCGCGCCGGGATGTTCTGCAGGTTGGGATCGGTGGAGGAGAGGCGGCCCGTCTGCGCGCCGACCAGGCTGTAGCTGGTATGGACGCGGCCCGTTGCGGGGTTGATCGCGGCCTGCAAGGCATCGGTATAAGTCGACTTGAGCTTGGCGAGCTGGCGCCAGTCGAGCACTTTCGTCGCGACAGTGGCGCCTTCGCCCGCCAGCTTTTCCAGCACGGCCTGATCGGTCGAATACTGCCCGCTCTTGCCCTTGCGCCCGCCTTTGTAACCCAGCTTGTCGAACAGCACGTCGCCCAGTTGCTTGGGGCTGCCGATGGTGAATTCGACCCCGGCCAGCGCGTGGATTTCCTTTTCCAGCGCACCGATCCGTTCGGCAAATTCGGTGGAGAGGCGGGCAAGCTGCTCACGATCCACCTTGATCCCGTGCCGTTCCATCTGCGCCACCACCGGGATCAGCGGGCGATCCACCCGCTCATAGATGCGGGTTCCGCCTTCATCCGCCAGGCGGTCCTTCAGGATCGCGTGCAGGCGCCAGGTTACGTCCGCATCTTCGGCCGCATATTGCGTCGCCCTGTCGAGCGGGACTTCGGCGAAGGAAATCGCGTTCCTGCCCGTGCCGCACACATCCTTGAACTTGATGGTGGTGTGGCCGAAATGGCGCAGCGCCTGCTCGTCCATGCCGTGGCCGCCGCCGATTCCTTCCTCGCCGCGCCCGGCATCGAGATCGAAGCTCATCACCATGGTATCGTCGAGCGGGCCGATGGCGATGCCGTAACGGGCCAGGACGTTGATATCGTATTTGATGTTCTGCCCGATCTTGAGCACCGCCTCGCTTTCCAGCAGCGGTTTGAGCCGGGCGAGCGCGGTATCCAGCGGAATCTGCTCCGGCCGGTCGGAAAACATGTCGGTCCCGCGGTGGCCAAGGGGGATATAGCAGGCATCGTTCGCCGCGATGGCGAGACTGACCCCGGTGAGATCGGCCTGCATCGCATCCAGCGCGCTGGTTTCCGTATCAACCGCGATCACCCGCGCGGCGAAGGCACGTTCGATCCAGCGGTCGAGTTCTTCGACCGTCTGGACGCAGCGATAGGCGGTAATATCCACCTCGGGCATGGTGGGCAGGGCCTGCCGGCTGCCGCTCGATTCGGCAGGCGGCGGGGCGGGTGCGCCGGCTGCGCCCGCCTGCGGGGCGGGAGGGGCTTCGCTGGCGTGTTTCCCGGCGATGGCCTCCAGCCGCCGCAGCAGGCTGGAAAACCCGTGTGTGCTCAGGAATTCGGCCAGCGGGCCGGGCGGAATCGCGCCGAGGCGGAAATCCTCCAGCGCCATGGGCAGCGGGCAATCCTGTTTCAGTTCGACCAGTTGGCGGCTGAGCCGGGCCATGTCCGCTTCCTCGATCAGCCGTTCGCGCAGCTTGGAAGGCTTCATGCCTTCGGCAGCGGCGAGCGTGCTTTCGAGATCGCCATGTTCCTGGATCAGCTTGGTCGCCGTCTTGGGGCCGATTCCGCGAATTCCGGGAACATTGTCCACCGAATCGCCCATCAGCGCGAGCACGTCACCGACCTTTTCGGGCGGTACGCCGAATTTCTCCATCACTTCCGGCAAGTCGATTCGCTGATTCTTCATCGTATCGAGCATGTCGATATGGCCGCCTTCCGCGCTGCGGCCGATCAACTGCATCAGGTCCTTGTCGGAGGAAACGACGGTCACATCCCAGCCCTGACGCGCCGCTTCGCGGGCGTAGGAGGCGATTATATCGTCGGCTTCGACCCCTTCTTCCTCGATACAGGGCAGGCTGAAAGCGCGCGTCGCATCGCGAATCAGGGGGAATTGCGGCACCAGATCTTCCGGCGCGGGGGGGCGATTGGCCTTGTATTGATCGTAAAGATCGTTGCGGAACGATGTGCCCGATTTGTCGAGAATCACTGCCAGATGCGTGGGGCCGTCGGCTTCGTGCAGGTCTTGCGCCAGTTTCCACAGCATGGCGGTGTAGCCATAGACCGCGCCCACGGGCGTTCCCTGGGGGTTCGTCAGCGGCGGCAGCCGGTGATAGGCCCGGAAAATATAGGACGATCCGTCGACGAGATAGAGATGCTGCTTGTCGGCCATGGCCGGTTCGTAGCAGCGCTGCGCCGCCGGGTCAGCCAGTTTCCCCCAATGATCCCCGTGTTCGTTCGGGGGTCATGAAATTGTCGCAATCTTGGGGCACGGACGACAAGCAAAGGTGTGGGTTGCGATGACGTGAAATTCGCCCAGGCCGCGAACACGCTTGCATAGTGTTTGAATGACGATTATTTGTGCGCGCGAAGTTTGCCCTTTCGGGTAGGCTTTACGTGCGGTCGGATAATGCCGTGCGTATTCCACTCGCTGTTCAAGGATTGCTATAACATGCGCAAGATCGTTCTCGTTGCTGCTGCAGCTGCCGCCGCTCTGACCGTCGCAGCTTGCGGGTCGAAGACCGAAGACGCTGCTGCTAACCAGCAGGCTGCTGACTCGGCTATGGCTGACGCTGACGCCGCTGCTGACCAGGCAACCGACGCTGCCAACCAGGCAACCGACGCTGCTGCTGCTGCTCCGGCCGCTGCTGACGCTGCTGCTCCGGCTGCTGCCGCTGCTGGCGCTGCTGCTACCGGCGCTGCGAAGGCCGCTGACGCTGCCAAGTCGGCTGCTGACTCGGCTGGTGCCGCTGCTGACGCTGCCAAGAAGGCAGCCGAGTGATCTTTTGATCCATTCGGAAAACGGAAAGGGCGCGACGTTTGTCGCGCCCTTTTTGTATGGGGTCATCGGATTGTAGACGCCGCCTGAAGGGGTGTGCGCCTCGGGTGTCCAGCCCAACCTCTGACGGATTGCGCGCGCCGCGTTGCCCCCGGGGGGCTTTTCCTGGTTCGCTAAACTATTAGTGCGAAGAGCGGGACGCTGAGCGAAGTTCAGCACACGGCCTTTGGGCATATGGGGCTGGAGGCTCCGGTCCGCAGCCCATAGATATATCGTCTTCGATGACCATAGCGTGCCGGAACTACCCGTGTCCGCGTTCCACCTGCGGCACTGGTATAGGGCGTGTGAACGCCCAATCAGCCCATAAGTATCGCTCGCAAGCCGCGTTGATTGCACTCTTTGCGCAAATGGCGGCCACGAAGCCTCAATAGTGGGCGTTGACCCAGTTCGTGGTGTTGTTGCCACCTGCAGGGAGCGAGCCGTAACCATCATAGATGGCCCGGGCGATCTGGGCGATACGCTCTTCCCGGGCGGGGCGGGTGCCTTGTCCGGTGACATAGATCGCCACCGCGTAAGCCCGGCCATCGGGCGTCCGGATGATGCCGATATCGCTGGAGGTGTTGTTGAGCGATCCGGTCTTGTGGGCAACCAGCGCCCCGGCAGGGAGCAGCGCGGGAATGCGGCGCTTGCCGGTAACGCAGCGTTCCATAATGCTGATAAGCAACTGGCGGCTCGATGCGCTCAGCCAGCGGCCTTGGTAAAGGCCGCTCAGCAGTTGCACCATGGCGCGGGGGGTGGCGCTGTCGCGCTGATCGATATGCGAGGCGGGATCGAACTCGCCGTCATCGCGCACGAGCGTGGCGATATCCCGGTCGAGACGAAATTCCGTGATCCCGGCCTTCTGGACCCAGCGGTTGACCACCTCAGGCCCGCCAATCGCGGCCAGCAGCGCATCGGTCGCCTGATTGGAACTGCGCGTGAGCATCAGTTCGAGCAATTGGCTGGCCGGCAGATACGTGCCCTTGCGCACGGGGGCGACGGATGTCGAGAACGGCTGGGAGGCGACCGGAACCATCAGCGGAAATTCGCTGCCCAGGCTCCATCGGCCCTTGTCCACGCCATCGAGGAAAGTGGCGGCAATAGCGACTTTGCTGGTGCTGGCCATCGGGAAACGCTGATCGCCCAGAACCGCGATTTCCTGCCCGGTGGCGAGGTCGAGAGCGGCAACGCCGATCCGGCCCTTGGAGCCATCGGCGGAGCGGGCAACAGCGGTTTCGAGCGAACTGGAATAGTTGGCGCGGAAATCTTTCGGCGCACGCATCTGCGTGCCGAGCACATTGTCGAAGCTCGAAGTATAATCCTGCGCTGCCGCCTGAAGCGGTTGAACAGCCAGAATACCGGCACCGAGCATCGCTGCGGCGTGTCTGATCGCCCTCACCATCATGTGCTTTATCCTACCTGACCCTTATGAACAGAAACATAACGTAATTACGCAATTTTCAGCAAGCCGAGAGGCGACGAACCGATCGTTCCGATAGGATGAAGTGCCCCGCATTTGCAAAGAACCGCGCCCCAATACAGGCCGGGCCATGGAAAAAGGGCCGGAGGATCGCTCCTCCGGCCCTTTTCGTGTGCCTGTACGGAAAGGGCTTAGAAGCCCATGCCGCCCATACCGCCCATGTCGGGCATTGCTGGCATGGCGGGCTTGTCTTCCGGCAGATCGGCGATGGCTGCTTCGGTGGTGATCAGCAGACCGGAGACCGAGGCGGCGTCCTGCAGGGCCGTGCGCACGACCTTGGTGGGATCGATCACGCCCGAGGCGACCAGGTTTTCATACTGATCGTTGGCAGCGTTGAAACCGAGGGTTTCGTCGTTGCCGTCGATCAGCTTACCAGCGACCACCGCACCGTCATGACCGGCGTTTTCGGCGATCTGGCGAAGCGGAGCCTGCAGAGCGCGGCGGATGATGTCCACACCGCGGGTCTGGTCGTCGTTTTCGCCCTTCAGGCCGGAAAGTGCCTTGGTGGCGTAGAGCAGGGCCGTGCCGCCGCCCGGAACGATGCCTTCTTCCACGGCTGCGCGGGTGGCGTGCAGCGCGTCGTCGACGCGGTCCTTGCGTTCCTTCACTTCGACTTCGGTCGCACCGCCGACCTTGATGACCGCAACACCGCCAGCCAGCTTGGCCAGACGTTCCTGCAGCTTTTCACGGTCATAGTCGCTGGTGGTGGTTTCGATCTGGGCGCGGATCTGTTCGACGCGAGCCTTGATGTCGTCCGCCGCACCGGCGCCATCGACGATGGTGGTGTTGTCCTTGTCGATGGTGACGCGCTTGGCCTGGCCGAGCATGCCGACAGTGACGTTTTCGAGCTTGATGCCGAGGTCTTCGGAAATCATTTCGCCCTTGGTCAGGATCGCGATGTCCTGCAGCATCGCCTTGCGGCGATCGCCGAAGCCCGGAGCCTTCACAGCGGCGATCTTCAGGCCGCCGCGCAGCTTGTTGACCACCAGCGTCGCCAGCGCTTCGCCTTCGATGTCTTCCGCGATGATGAGCAGCGGACGGCCCGACTGCACCACGGCTTCGAGGATCGGCAGCAGCGGCTGGAGGTTCGACAGCTTCTTTTCATGAACTAGGATGAACGGATCGTCGAGTTCGACGATCATCTTTTCCGGGTTGGTGATGAAGTAGGGCGAGAGATAGCCGCGGTCGAACTGCATGCCTTCGACGACATCGAGTTCGAATTCGAGGCCCTTGGCCTCTTCCACGGTGATGACGCCTTCCTTGCCGACCTTTTCCATGGCTTCGGCGATCTTTTCGCCGACTTCCTTGTCGCCATTGGCCGAGATCGTGCCGACCTGCGCCACTTCCTTCGAACCGGCAACCGGCTTCGAACGGCCCTTGAGATCGTCGACGACCTTGTGAACCGCGAGGTCGATGCCGCGCTTGAGGTCCATCGGGTTCATGCCTGCGGCGACCGACTTCATGCCTTCACGCACGATCGCCTGAGCGAGCACGGTGGCGGTGGTGGTGCCGTCACCGGCCTTGTCGTTGGCCTTCGACGCCACTTCGCGCAGCATCTGCGCGCCCATGTTCTCGAACTTGTCCTTGAGTTCGATTTCCTTGGCGACGGAAACGCCGTCCTTGGTGATGCGCGGTGCGCCGAAGCTCTTGTCGATCACGACATTGCGGCCCTTGGGGCCGAGTGTGACCTTCACGGCGTTGGCGAGGGTGTCGACGCCTTTGAGGATGCGTTCGCGTGCGTCACGCGAAAATTTCACGTCCTTTGCAGCCATTGTGAGAATTCCTCTTTATAAATCGGGATATTGGGAAAAGCGTTGGAGCGATCAGACGATCACGCCGAGAATGTCGCTTTCCTTCATGATCAGCAGGTCTTCACCGTCGACCTTGACTTCGGTGCCAGACCACTTGCCGAACAGCACGCGATCGCCAGCCTTGACGTCGAGCGGGGTGATCTTGCCGTCTTCGGCGCGGGCGCCGCTGCCGGTTGCCACGATTTCGCCTTCGCTCGGCTTTTCCTTGGCGCTGTCGGGAATGATGATGCCGCCGGCGGTCTTTTCTTCGGCTTCGATGCGCCGAACGAGAACGCGGTCATGCAACGGACGGAATGCCATGTTAGTGACCTCTTCCAATGGGGTTGATTTCAATTGGCACTCCCTTGGCAGGAGTGCCAGCGGGGCGGATATGGTCCCGCCCCACCGGGTCGTCAAGCATGCCCTGTGAAGTTTTTTTATGGCAATTCGGCGACAAGGCCGAGCCGTTCCCGCCTGCGCCAACGGTACAGCAGCAGCAGCGCGACAACCGCGAGCCCGATGGCGAAACCGCACCACACCCCGACACCGCGCAGCGGGGTAAGGAAAGCCAGCGCCAAGGCGCTGCCGAAACCGGGCAGCCAGTAGCCGAATACGGCGATGGCCATCGGCATCCTGGTATCCTGCAATCCGCGCAGTGCCCCTGCCGTCACCGTCTGCAAGCCATCGAAAAGCTGGAAGAACGCGGCAATCGCCATGAATTGCACGGCAAAGCCGATCAGTGCCGCATTGGCCGGTTCGTGCACATCGACATAGGCGGAGATGATGAAGCGCGGGATCAGCCACAGCGCGCTGGCAGTGAACACCATGAAGCAGAGCGCGAGGATGATGGCGGCCGATCCGGCATGCCCGACCCCGGCCTTGTCCCCGGCGCCCGCGTGATAGCCGACGCGGATCGTCGCGGCCTGCCCGATGCCGAACGGCACCTGGAAGGCGAATGCGGCAATTTGCAGCGCAATCGTATGCCCGGCCAGTTCCGCCTCGCCGATCCAGCCCATCAGCACGGCGGCGCCGCTGAACAGCCCGGCTTCGGCCAGGATCGTCCCGGCAATCGGCAGGCCGATCACCACGATTTCCCGGAAACGCGCCATTTCCGGCCGCCACAGCCGCCCGAACAGGTAATAGCGGCGCAGGCGGCGGTTGGCCTGGATCGCGCCGACATAGGCCAGCAACATGATCGAGGCGGTTGTCACGCTGGCCAGCGCCGAACCGTTGAGGCCCATCGCCGGAATGCCGAACGCGCCGAACACGAACACATAATTGGCGAAGATATTCACGCCGATGGCCGCGGCGGTGATCATCGTCGCGAAAATCGGCCGGCCCATGGCGGCAACGAACGTGCGCAGCACGCTGGCAAGGATCATCGGGATCATTGCCCACATCAGGATGCGCAAGAAGCCCCCCGCATGGGCGGAGACAATCGGGTCCTGCCCGGCGGCGAGCAGCAGTGTTTCGCCGAAACCGCAGATCGCCATGCCGATCAGGCCGCAAAGCACGCTCAGCCACAGTGCCATGCGCACGCTGCGGCGGATTTCGAGCAGGGCATGGCGGCCCCTGCCCAGTTCCGCGGCGGTCAACGGTGCGACCGCCCCCGTCAGCCCCGAAAAGCACCACGTGAGCAGGCTGAACAACGCGACCGAGAGGCTGGAGGCGGCCAGCGCTTCCTGCCCCAGGCGGGCGACGAAGATCACGTCCACCGCATGCACCGCCATCTGCAACAGATTGGCCGCAGCCAGCGGCACCGCGAGTACGGCGGTGGCTTTAAGCTCTGTTCGGAAAGCAGAACTGGCGGTTGGAAGGATAGACATCGCGTGGCGCGGATAGGCCAGCAGGGGCATGGGGGGAAGCGAATAGTTGCAGGCGATGCACCGCTTGATATGGGCTTGATATAGGGCGGATTGCCCATAACGCGGAAGCAGGGAGAAAACGAATGCGCGGACGGATTGCCAACGGTGCGGCGCTGGCTCTTGCCCTCGGGCTGGCGGCTTGCGGTGGCCAGAGCGAAGGGGATCGGGCGGCCGGAAACGAGAACGGCAGCGCTTCGCCTCCTGTCGCGGAGGCAACTGGCCCCACTGCGCCCGCTGCTTTCAACCAGTGCCGCAGTTGCCATTCGGTGGAACCCGGCAAGCATCTGATCGGCCCCTCTCTCGCGGGGATTTTCGGCAGCCCGGCGGGCGATATCGAAGGATACAATTTCAGCCCGGCGATGAAGCAATCCGGCATCGTCTGGGATGAAGCGAAGCTCGATGCCTATATCAAGGCCCCGCAGGAAGTCGTGCCGGGCACGAAAATGACTTATCCCGGCCTCAAGAACGATGCGCAGCGGGCCGAAGTGGTCGCCTATCTCAAATCGCTGCAGACACCAGCGCCTTAGTGCCTGGCTGGGCGGGCGCGGCGCCACCTGAGCCCGATCATCAGGACCAGGGGCCAGAAGATCGAGTTGAGGATGTCGAAAGCGCTATCGGGCATCCGCCACGCCCCATGCGCGATGCGGTCCGCCACTTCCTTGGCGATTGCCGCGGCGAGGACGCATAGAAACGGCGTCCATGTCGCCAGCGAACGCCTGGTCACGATCCGGGCGAGAAACAGAACGACCATGCCGCCATGGACATGCAGGAGGCTGTCGGAAGCCCCCGTGCTGAGACTCAGATTTTCGCTAAGGGGGCGGTAGAAATCTATCAGATCATGCATGGATAGTTTCTCGATCATCGGGCGCATGAACCTGCAATTAGCAAGCGTTCCTGTTTGCGATCAATCCCGCGAAGGAGCGGCTACCGTGTGATCGCCGGGCAAGATTGGGATGCCATTTTCCGGGCTGCTCTCATTCCGTGGGATAGGGTAGGCGGGCGTTTGACCTTACCGCGCCATCCAATCGTCGCGTACCGCAGCGGGCAGTCGCTCCGGCAGGGCCATGCTGTTCATGCAGTTCAGCATGCCGGTAACACGCAACTGGCGATTGGGATCGACCGTTCCCAACGTTCCCGCTGCGCCCATCCAGCCGAATACGCCTTTGTCCGGCCCCGATGTAACGAGCCGGCCTCCTGCGCCGAACCCGTCGCCCGAACCGGCGAAGATATAGTCGCTCATGTCCGTGCCTGCGGGCAGGAGGTTGGACATGCCCATTTCCACTGCGGCGGGCGGTAGGATGGTAGCCCCCCGAAATGTCCCGTTGCCCAGCAGCATGGCGAGAAAACGATCGTAGTCGCGCGCGGTGGATACGAGGCCGCCACCGCCCGAAAAGTATGTCGGCTGCTGGAGGAACGTGGATTGCGCGCCGGGATCGATGAGCACCGCTTTACCGCCGTCAGGAGGATAGTTGATGCTGTAGTTGTCGACCAGACGCGTCCGGTCTTGAACCGGGACGCGAAAGCCCGTGCTGACCATGCCCAGCGGATCGAAGAAAGCCTGCTTCAGAAATGCATCGAACGGCTGGCCCGAGACGATCTCCACAATCCGCCCGATCAGATCGAGCCCATAGGAATAGCGCCAATGCGTTCCCGGTTCGGCCTCGAGCGGAACCGTGGCAAGGCGGCGTGCGAATTCGGCAAGACTGGTGGCGGCGCCCGGCACATCGGGCGTGCCATCGGCGCCCAGCACGCCGCGCTTGAGCCCCAAGGCCGTGTAAGCATCGATCAGCGGCCCGCCAACCATGGGTATGGCGGAGCCGATCCCGGATGTATGAGTCAGCAGATGGCGTACGGTGATCGGGTTCCTGGCCGATTTTGCCGCAAGACCCGCCTTCGGATCGATCAGCACCTGCATGGCGCCGAATTCCGGCATGAAATCGGCAATCGGCTGATCCAGGGCGATCCTGCCTTGCGCGATCAGCAGCATCGCAGCCATGCCCGCCACCGGCTTGGTCATTGAATAGATTCGCCAAAGAGAGTTTTCATCGACGGCCACTTTGCTGTCGAAGCCCAGTGTCCCATGGCAGATAAACGTTGGTTTCTCTTGCCCGTGGCCAACGGCGACAACTACCCCCGGGACGACTTTTGCCGCGATCAGGTCGCGGGCAAGCGCCGTTACGGAAGGGAAATCGTTTCTTTTCAGATCAGCGGTGTTGGCCGTTATAAAGGGTGCCAAGCCCACTGCGCTCAGCCCTTGCAACATCTGCCGCCGAGGCACCGCTGTATCCTTGGCCCAGTGGCTCATACTTTCCCCTTTTTGTCGGTCTCGTCCGGCCGATGCTTTTATTGGGGGATGCTACCGCACAGCGATCAGACTGCAAGCGATATGGTCGCAAAAGCAAAAGGGCGGCACCTTGCGGGGCCGCCCTTCGCGTAATCTCTCAGGGAGAGGATCGCTTACTTCAGCTCGACGGTGCCGCCGGCTTCTTCGATCTTCTTCTTGACGTCTTCGGCTTCGGCCTTGTTCACGCCTTCCTTCAGCGCCTTGGGAGCGCCTTCGACGAGAGCCTTGGCTTCGGTCAGGCCCAGGCCGGTGATGGCGCGGACTTCCTTGATGACCTGGATCTTCTTGCCGCCGTCGCCGGTCAGGATGACGTCGAATTCGGTCTTTTCTTCAGCGGCTGCGCCAGCGTCGCCACCAGCGGCGGGGGCTGCAACGGCAACAGCAGCGGCAGCGCTCACGCCCCACTCTTCTTCAAGAGCCTTGGCGAGTTCAGCTGCTTCGAGGACGGTCAGCTTCGAAAGTTCTTCAACGAGCTTGGCGATATCGGCCATTGTTCAACACTCCAAAAAATTGACTGGTTCGAGGCCCAGTGGATTCTGCGACCCCGAAAATTCGCTTGTGCGTATAACCGCTTACGCTGCTTCCTTGGCGCCATAGGCACCGAAGACGCGAGCGAGCTTGGCGGCGGGTTCGTTGACCACCCGGGCAATTTTCGTTGCCGGGGCGTTGATGAGACCCACCAGCGTGCCGCGCAGCTCGTCGAGCGAGGGCATCGAGGCAAGCGCCTTGACCCCATCCTGATCGAGCAGCTGCCCACCCATCGAACCACCAACGATTTCAAGCTTGTCGTTGGTCTTCGCGAAGTCGACCGCAGCCTTGGCTGCCGCGACCGGATCCACCGAATAGGCGATCGCGGTCGGGCCGGAGAGATATTCCTCCAGGCCTTCGTACTGGGTTTCCTTCAGGGCGAGCTTGGCAAGACGGTTCTTCGCAACCTTGTAGGACGCGCCAACATCACGCATCTTCGCACGCAGGTCGGTGGACTGGGCCACCGACAGGCCGAGGTTGCGGGTGATGACCACCACGCCGACCTCGTTGAAGACTGCGTTGAGCTGGGCGACCGAATCGGCTTTTTGCGAACGATCCATGCCATACTCCTTCACATGTGACCGTGCGGGGTTCGTGCCCGTACGGCCGGCTACGTTTGTCCATGCCGAAACCGGCATGGGCGAGTCCGTTGAAGGGGAAGGAGGTGCGCCAATGGCGCAAAATATGGGCATGCACGAAGCAGCCCATGAAAAATCTCTTTTCCCCGTCTAGGCCGGAAATTAAGAAGGCTGGATTGCCTCCACCGACTGTCTCGGACGGATGATCGCGGGCCCTTTGCAAGGTCTGCAATCGGGTGCGCCTCTGGCTATATCGCGAAGAAAAGTCAACCCGCCGCGCGCAAAGGTTGTGCCGAATTAGGAATTCTGCAATTTGTCCTGCGATAGAACCCAGGCGGTTCATATCGCGAGGTCGCCTTTTGCTAAAGACAGAATTGAGGCCGGATACGGCCATTCTCGAAACCGTGGGGAGCGCAACGCGAAGCCTGCGGCTTGCGGTGGTGGTTCCCACCCTGAACGAGCGGGACAATATCGGCACCATGATCGCGGCGCTGGATGCCGCGCTGACGGGCATCGCGTGGGAAGCGGTTTTCGTCGATGACGATTCCCAGGACGGCACGCCGGAAGAAGTGGAACGGTTCGCCCGCGAACGTTCCGATATCCGGCTGATCCGCCGCGTCGGGCGCAAGGGCCTGTCCGCCGCGGTGATCGAAGGGTTCATGGCGACAGTCGCGCCGGTGGTGGCGGTGGTCGATGCCGATATGCAGCATGACGAAAGCAAGCTGGCCGCCATGCTGCACGAGGTGGAGCGGAACGGCGCCGAACTGGTGATCGGCACCCGCTATGCCGGGACCGGCAGCACGGGCGAATGGTCGCAAAGCCGCGAGGTGATCAGCCGCTTCGCCGGATGGGTGGCTGACCGGGTGATGCCGCAGAAGCTTAGCGATCCGATGAGCGGGTTCTTCATGATCCGCCGCGATGTCTTCGTCGAAATCGCGCCGCGCCTGTCCGCGCTCGGTTTCAAGATTCTGCTCGATATCGTGCTGTCGGCGGGCCGGCCGCTGGCCACGGCCGAAGTGCCGTACACCTTCCGCCCGCGCCATGCTGGGGAAAGCAAGCTCGATAGCGCGGTGGCGCTCGAATTTGTTATCCAGATTCTCGACCGCATGTGCGGCCGGTGGGTTCCGCCGCGTTTGATCCTGTTCGGGATCGTCGGCGCGCTGGGGCTGGTCGTGCACCTGACGGTGCTGCGCACGGCGATGGCTTTCGGCCTTTCCTTCGGCAACGGCCAGACGGCTGCCGTGACAGTGGCGATCCTGTTCAATTTCGTGCTGAACAACGCGATTACCTATCGCGATCGCCGTCACAAGACATGGGGGGCCTGGCTCAAGGGGTTGCTGGGGTTCTATCTCGTCTGTGCGGCAGGCGCGGTGGCGAATGTCGGCGTTGGCGTCATGGTCTTCGCGGCTGAACCGCGCTGGTGGCTGGCGGGGGTTGCCGGGGTGATCGTCGGTTCGCTGTGGAATTTCTGTGCTTCGACATTGCTCGTCTGGCGCAATAAGTGACGGTCCAATATCGGGGCGTCACTATCGGGAAAAGCGGTCGGGCCGGTAAGGCCGATTGGACAGTGCTTGCGCTGCTGATGCTGGCGGCGTTCGCCGTCCGCGTCTGGCAGTTCGGCAATCCGCTGATCCAGTCGGACGATCCGTTCTATCTGTTGGTCGGCCAGCGGATATGGGATGGGCTCTGGCCCTATGTCGATGTCTGGGACCGCAAGCCGGTCGGGCTGTTCCTGCTCTATGCGGTGTTCGCCAAATTCGGGGCGGGCTTCTATGCCTACCAGATCGCCGCGACGCTGTTCGCGGGGTTGACGGCCTATGCCATCGTCCTGATCGCCCGCCGGTTCGTATCGCCGCGCGCGGCGGTGCTAGCGGGACTGCTTTACTTGCCCGCGCTCAATCTCGTCGGGGGCGACGGGGGGCAGACGCCGGTCTTCTACAACCTGTTCATGGCCATTGCCGCCATGCTGGTGATCGCGGCATTGCAAGCGGCGGAGCCGAAGCGCATCGTCGCGCTGGGCGCGGGCGCGATGGCGCTGGTCGGCGTTTCGATCCAGATCAAGTATAGTGTCGTCTTCGAAGGGATGTTCTTCGGGCTGGCGCTGATGTGGGCGCTGTGGCGCCGCCGGACGGGCGGCATGGGTGGCGTGGCTGGCTTCCTGCTCGCCAGCGCGTTCTGGGCCTCGGTTGCGCTCCTGCCCACGCTCCTCGCGTTGCTGGTCTATATGCTGGCGGGCCACGGGGATGCGTTCATCTACGCCAATTTCGTGTCGATCTTCCAGCGTCAGGAACCCGACCCGTCAAGCGGGGCGGAGCATTTGCGCGATATGGTGCTGATGCTCCTGCCGTTGCTGCTGACGGCGGGGATCGGCTTTGTCGTTCTGATGCGCCGCTTCCGGGATCGGGATGTGGCCGCGGGGTTCGTGTCCCTCTGGCTCGCGGTGGCGATTGGGGGGCTGTGCGTCATGGGCGATTTTTACGATCACTATGCCTTGCCGCTACTCGTGCCGGTCGCGGTCTGCAGCGCGGTCGCGTTCGACAATGCGGGCTGGCGGCGCTGGCTGGGCTATCTCGCCATCGTGTTCGCACTGGTTGCAGGCGGCTTGCAGGTGCGGGCGAACCAGCGCAAGCGGGGTAACGCGGCGCAACTGGCGGTGTTCAGCCAGGCGATAGGGCGCGACCCCAGGGGATGCCTTTTCATCTATCAAGGGCCGAGCGCGCTCTATTCGGAAACGCATGCGTGTTTCACGACCCGGTACGTCTTTCCCAGCCATCTCGTGCAGAAGAAGGAAAGCGGGGCCATCGGTGTCGATCAGGTGGCGGAGATCCGGCGGATCATGAATGCAGGCCCGCGCTATGTGCTCACAGGGGGCAATCGCAGGCCGATAAGGGACAATCCCGACAGCCTGGCCGAGATGGCCCGGCAGCTTCGCGGCCGCTACACCTTGGTGCTGGGTTCGAAGATCGGCAAATTTTCCTATCGGCTTTATGAACGATCCGGCTGGCCTTCGATTGACAGGAAGGCGCCCGCATCCTAAATACACGCCAACCGACCGCTTCGGGAAAGGCCGCCTTTGCGCGGAGGCAGGCCAGGAATTGGAGCGGCGGGTTATCCTGAGACGCGACGTGAAAGCTGCAAGGCGGCCCCGGAAGGGGTGTATGCCATGCGGCCTTTTTCGCGTTTCAGGGCCACATTCCGTGCGTGGCATGAATTTGTTCCGGCGCCATCCAGGCGGCGGAAAGACAGCGAAGAGGCACAATTCCTCCTATGGCAAGCAAGGCGAAAGCTCCGGCCATCTCCGGCACCGCGAAGAAGCGCATCCGCAAGATTTTCGGTGACATCCACGAAGTGGTGCAGATGCCGAACCTGATCGAGGTGCAGCGCGAGAGCTACGAACAGTTCCTGCGTTCCGATCCGGCGACCGGTTATGTCTCGGGCCTGGAAAAGACTCTGCGCTCGGTCTTCCCGATTCGCGATTTCGCCGGCACCGCCGAGCTGGATTTCGTGCATTACGAACTCGAAGACCCGAAGTACGATACGGTCGAATGCCGCCAGCGTGGCATCACCTATGCGGCGCCGATGAAGGTGACGCTGCGCCTGATCGTGTTCGAAGTCGATCAGGAAACCGAAACCCGCTCTGTCCTCGATATCAAGGAGCAGGACGTTTACATGGGCGACATGCCGCTCATGACCGAGAACGGCACGTTCATCATCAACGGCACCGAACGCGTGATCGTGTCGCAGATGCACCGTTCGCCGGGTGTGCTGTTCGACCATGACCGCGGCAAGACGCACTCTTCGGGCAAATACCTCTTCGCGGCCCGCGTCATTCCCTATCGCGGTTCGTGGCTGGACTTCGAATTCGACGCCAAGGACATCGTCAACGTCCGCATCGACCGCAAGCGCAAGC
>CAYXMY010000044.1:0-22770 GCA_964466155.1 uncultured Caenibius sp.
GGTCGCCCCGGTGATCGATGCCGATAGCGACGATGTGGCGACTTCGATTGCCTTCACCGCCGTCCTCGGGATCGCGGTGGTGATCGCGCTGCCTTTCATTGCCGCGGCAGTGCATCTGAGCCCGGCGGCGGGCGGTATTCTCGCGGGGCTGACCGTCTATGCCGTGCCGCAAGTGCTGGCCGCCGCTGGCCCGATGGGGGCTGCTGCGGTGCAGATCGGCACGCTCGTCAAGCTGGTGCGCGTATTGATGCTGGGGCCGATTGTGGCGCTGCTTTCGCTCGTCATGGCGCGCAAGGCCGTGGCGGCGGAAAATGGGGAAGCGGGGAAGGAAAGCGGCAACCCGCCCCGGCGGCTAAGCCTGCTGCAACTGGTGCCGCCGTTCATCCTGGCCTTTCTGGGGTTGGCAACGGCCCATTCCCTGGGGCTTTTGCCCGATGCCGCCGTCGCTCCGGCGCACGCGGCGAGCAATCTCCTCACCGTTCTTGCCATGGCCGGGCTGGGGCTGGGGGTCGATCTGCGCAGCGTCTCGGCCGCCGGTCCGCGCGTGGTCTGCGTGGTGACCGCATCGTTGCTGCTGCTGGGGGCGATGGCCTTTCTGGTGTTGCGTCTGATCGGGATCGCCTGAAGCGCTGCTGCCGCTCAATCCTTTTTACCGCCTCTTATGCTCCACCATTGCGATGGCGGCGGCAATGGCGTCAGCGCGGTCGAGAGCGGACGTGTCGAGGATCGTGGCATCGGCGGCAGGTTTGAGCGGAGCTTCTGCGCGGGTGGTGTCGCGCGCATCGCGAGCGGCAAGGTCCGCCTCGATGGCGGTGAGCGTCACGTCCTGCCCGCGTTCCACCATTTCGCGATGGCGGCGTTGCGCACGCACGGTGACGGATGCGGTGACATAGAGCTTCACATCCGCCTGGGGCGCGATCACGGTGCCGATATCGCGCCCGTCCAGCACCGCGCCGCCCGGTTGCGCGGCAAAGGCGCGCTGGCGCTCCAGCAGCGCGGCGCGCACGGCGGGATGGATGGACACCCGGCTCGCCAGCCCGCCGGTTTCTTCGCTGCGCAGGATGGGATCGGCGAGCAGGCTTTCCGGGAAGGCGCAGGCCGCCGCCGCATCGCGCGGATCGTCGGGATTGCCACCGTTCAACAGGGTCTGCCGCCCGACGGCGCGATAAAGCAGCCCGGTGTCGAGATGGGGCAGGCCGAAATGCGTGGCCAGCGCCTTGGCAATCGTGCCCTTGCCCGAAGCGGTCGGGCCGTCGACCGCGATAATCATGCGCTGCCGTCCTTGCCCCGCCTGAATACCGCGCGGACAAGGCCGTAAATGGCAATCGCTGCCCAGAAGAATTCCAGCACCAGCGAAGCCGGGTTGGTGTTCACCAGCAGCGATACGGTGAGCAACGCCGCGCCGAGCAGGTTGACGCCGTGCTGGACGAACGGGTTCGGATCGCGCTTCGCCGTGGTGTAGGCATAGGCGAAAATAATGCAGGCCATGCCCGAAAAGCCGAAGTAATTGGCAGCTTCCGGTGACAGGATCATTGGGTGAGCCCGTCGAGCAGCGTCTGGAAATTGGGGAAGCTGGTGGCGATGGGGCGGGTGTCGTCCACTTCCACGCCTGCCGTGCTGGCAAGCCCGGCAATCGCCATGCTCATGGCGATACGGTGATCGAGATGCGTGGCGATGGCCGCGCCTTCGGTGCCGGGCAGGGGAGCACCGCCCGTGCCTTCGATAACCAGCCCGTCCTCGCGTTCTTCCACGCGGGCGCCCACAGCGGAGAGAGCGGTGGCCATTACCGCCAGACGGTCCGATTCCTTGACTCGCAATTCGTCGAGCCCCGATGTCACCGTGCGCCCTTCGGCCAGCGCGGCGGCCACGAACAGCACGGGGAATTCGTCGATCATGCTCGGGGCGATTGCCGCGTCGACCGCGATGCCCTTGAGCGGCGAATGCGAAACCCGAAGATCGGCCACCGGCTCCCCACCGACCACGCGCGGGTTCAGTTCCTCGATCTGCCCGCCCATCTGGCGCAACACTTCGATAAGGCCCGCCCGGGTGGGATTGAGGCCGACGTTTTCGATCGTCAGCTCGCTGCCCGGCACGATCAGCGCGGCGACGATGAAGAACGCGGCGGAGGATGGATCGCCCGGCACTTCGATCACTTGCGGTTTCAGCTCCGCCGGGCCGCGCAGCTTGATGATCCGTTCGCCATCCCGTTCCTCTACAGTCAGATCGGCGCCGAAGCCGGTCAGCATCCGTTCGGAATGATCGCGCGTGGGCACGGGTTCGATCACCGTGGTGACCCCCGGCGTGTTGAGCGCGGCCAGCAGCACCGCGCTTTTGACCTGCGCGGAGGCGACCGGCAGGCGGTAGCTGATCGGCACGGCGGGGCACGCCCCGCGAATCATTAGCGGCAGCGTCTGGCTGCCCTTGGCGCCCGGTGTCGCCGTGATGTCCGCCCCCATCTGTGCGATGGGATCGATCACCCGGCCCATCGGCCGCTTGGACAGGCTGGCATCGCCGGTGAAGGTGGCGGTTATCCCGTGGCTGGCGATCAGGCCCATCAGCAGGCGGGTGGAGGTGCCGCTGTTGCCCATTTCGAGCGCGCGTTCCGGTTGCAGCAATCCGCCCACGCCCACGCCGCTGATCCGCCATTCGCCGTCTTCGCTGCGGGCGATCGTCGCACCCATCGCGCGCATGGCGTCGGCGGTGGCCATCACGTCTTCGCCTTCGAGCAGGCCGGTGACGCGGGTTTCGCCCACGGCCAGCGCGCCGAACATCACTGCCCGATGGCTGATCGACTTGTCGCCCGGCACCTTGATCGTGCCCCGCAGCGGCCCGGCGGCGGCGAACCGGCGCGGACGCATATCCGCGTTGGCGGCATTGTCGGGGTGAGATGATTCGGCGGCATGCATGAGAACTTGACTTTCCGTTTGGGAAGGGCATTGGGCGCGGCGGCTTTTGACAGCGCCTGCCGCCTATGGCAAGGCGCGCGCCGCGCTCCTCCGGGGAGCTTTACAAGACCAAACCGATTATGCATCGCTTCGCCGCCGGAAACGGCGCGCTATCTGGGGATTTTCCATGGTTAAGCCTGAATGGGGCACCAAGCGTACCTGCCCGAAATGCGGCACCCGCTTTTATGATCTGGGCAAGGATGAGCCTGCCACCTGCATCGATTGCGGCAGCCAGTGGTATCCGGAGCCGGTGCTGAAATCGAAGCAGCCGATTCCGTTCGAGGAAGAGAAGAAGCAGAAAGTCGAGGATCAGGATTCGGATCTGGCCGATGACGATCTGGACGATATCGACGATGACGGCGATTCGCCGGATAACGATGTCGATCTCGGCGGTGACGACGATCTCGGCGTTCCCGGCGCGGCGGACGACGAAGACGAAGACAATTGATCTGATGATATGACGGTGGGACCGGGTGTCCGGCCCCACCGTCGCGGCTCTCTCGGCATTGCCGCGCCGCCGGTTTCGCATTCTCCGAAAAACACGTTTCGAGAAAAAGTGAAATCGCCTCTTGCCAAGCCCGGAAGGGGCTTATAGAGGGCGGCCTCCCAGCCGGAAACGGCCGGGACGAAGCGCCTCCCAGGGCGCGTTTGAATGGAAATTGGGGCCGTAGCTCAGCTGGGAGAGCGCTACAATGGCATTGTAGAGGTCAGGGGTTCGATCCCCCTCGGCTCCACCATTCACCGATGAATGGCTCGCTTAGAGTTCTTTTTCCGAAAGATCGCCAAGCCTGCCATTCTGTGACATAAACGGCTGCATTGCAGCTGTACGCTGGCCGACGAGTTTTCGTCCGCCGGCGTTTTTCGCGTTTAGCACCGCCCTGCGGTGAAGGAGTGACGGAGCGCATGTTCGATAGCCTTTCCGATCGTCTCGGCGGCGTATTCGATCGTCTGCGCGGGCGCGGTGCGCTGAACGAACAGGATGTGCGCGATGCGATGCGCGAAGTGCGCGTGGCGCTGCTCGAAGCCGATGTCGCGCTGCCGGTCGCCCGCCGCTTCATCGATGCCGTCACTGAAAAGGCGGTTGGCCAGAATGTTCTGAAATCGGTCACGCCGGGCCAGCAGGTCGTCAAGATCGTCAATGACGAACTGGTCGAAATGCTCGGCGGGGCTGAAACCGTCGGGATCAATCTCGATGCCCGCCCGCCCGTCGTCATCATGATGGTCGGCCTGCAGGGTTCGGGCAAGACCACCAGCACCGCCAAGATCGCCAAGCTGCTCAAGGAAAAGCAGGGCAAGAAGGTGATGATGGCGTCGCTCGACGTCAATCGCCCTGCCGCGCAGGAGCAGCTTGCCGTTCTGGGCGAACAGGCCAGCGTTGCCACGCTGCCGATCGTCGCTGGGCAGGCCCCGGTCGATATCGCCACTCGCGCCTTGCAGGCGGCGAAGCTGCAGGCGGTCGACGTGCTGATGCTCGACACGGCGGGCCGTCTCCATGTGGACGATGCGCTGATGGCCGAAATGAAGGCCGTCGCCGCGATTTCGAACCCGCACGAAGTGCTGCTGGTGGTCGATTCGCTCACGGGTCAGGACGCGGTGAACGTCGCGCAGAGCTTTACTGCGGGCGTCGATCTGACCGGCGTCGTGCTGACCCGGATGGACGGCGATGCGCGCGGCGGTGCGGCGCTTTCGATGCGTGCGGTCACCGGCAAGCCGATCAAGTTTGCCGGGATGGGCGAAAAGCTCGACGCGATTGAGCCGTTCCACCCCGGCCGGGTCGCCAGCCGCATCCTTGGTATGGGCGATGTCGTCTCGCTGGTCGAGAAGGCCGCCGCCGTCATCGAGAAGGAAGAGGCGGAGCAGCTCGCCGAGCGGATGATGAAGGGGCAGTTCGACCTGAACGACCTTCGCACCCAGTTGAAGCAGATGCAGAACATGGGCGGCCTCGGCATGTTGGCGGGCATGATGCCCGGCATGAAAAAGGCCAAGGCCGCGATGGCCGCCAGCGGCGTGAACGACAAGGTGCTGGTCCACATGGATGCGATCATCGGTTCGATGACGCTCACTGAACGCAAGCGCCCCGAATTGCTCAACGCCAAGCGCAAGAAGCGCGTGGCCGCCGGGTCCGGCACGCAAGTGCAGGACATCAACAAGCTCCTGAAGATGCATCAGGAAATGGGTCGCGCGATGAAGCAGATCAAGAAGATGGGCGGGCTCAAGGGCCTCGGCGCCATGTTCGGCAAGGGTGGCCTCGGCGCGGCGATGCCCGGTCTCGGCGGCGGGGCCGGTGGCGGCCTCGGTGGGCTGGGCGGCGGTGCGGACCTGCCTCCCGAATTGCAGAATTTATTGAACAACAAGAAGTGATTTCATTAATTTAAGACAGAAAGGTCAAATCGATGGCAATTTCCCTGCGTTTGTCGCGCGGCGGTGCAAAGAAGCGCCCCTACTACCGTATCGTCGTGGCTAACAGCCGCTCGCCGCGTGACGGCAAGTATCTGGAACAGATCGGCACCTACAATCCGGTTCTGCCCAAGGGCGATGAAAACCGCATCAAGCTGAACGAAGATCGTGCCCGCTACTGGCTTGGCGTCGGCGCGCAGCCGACCGACCGCGTGGCCCGCTTCCTCGATGCCGCCGGTATCAAGGAACGCGTTGCCACGGTGAACCTGAAGAAGGGCGAACCGGGCGAAAAGGCGAAGGAACGCGCTGAAGAAAAGGCTGCCAAGCTGGCGGAAGCCGAAGAAGCGGCCAAGGCTGCTGCCGAAGCTCCGGCTCAGGAAGAAGCCGCTGCTGAAGAAGCTCCTGCGGAAGCTCCGGCGGCTGAAGGCGCTGCCGAGGAACAGGCCGAGGGCTGATAAGCCTTGGCACAGGATCAACCCGTCACTCTCGCGGCGATTGTCGGCGCGCATGGCGTGACGGGGGAAGTCCGCCTGAAACTGTTCGGGGAGGGCGTTGCGGCGCTCTCCCGCTACGGCAGTTTCAACGATGGCGCGCTGACGCTCAAGAAGTTGCGCGACGATAACAAGGGCGGGGCGATTGCCCGCTTCGCCGAAGTGACCGACCGTAACCGGGCCGAAGCCTTGCGCGGCACGGCGCTCACCGTCCCGCGATCCGCGCTGCCGAATCTCGCCGAAGGCGAATATTACCACACCGACCTGATCGGCCTTCCCGCCGTTTCGACCACGGGCGAGGCGCTGGGCCGCGTGATCGCGGTGGAGAACTATGGCGCGGGCGACGTGATCGAGATCGAGCGGCCCAATGGCAAGCGCTTCATGGTTCCGATGCGCGCGGAAGCGGTTCTGGAATGGAATGCGCAGCGGCTGTCGATTGACGCTGGCTGGATCGAATAGTATATACTTAACGTATATACGGAGATGGCCATGGGCAAGGAATATCGCGGCAAAGTGTTCAAGTCGGGCAATTCGCTCGCGCTGCGGCTGCCCAAGGCACTTGGCCTTGAGGAAGGCGCCGAAATGGTGCTGCGCGAAATGGAGCAGGGTTTCACTGCCGAACCTGCTGAGAAGCCGAAACGCAAGATCGACATCAGCGGATTCGCGGGAAAAGCGCCGGGTATCAAGCTGGCCCCGCGCGAAGACTTCGAGGAACGCCCGAGCGTGATCGCTGCTCGCAAGGCGGCCGAGGAAGCGGCGAAGAAGTGATCCGCTATCTGATCGATGCCAATGCCGTCGTCCATGCCTTGGACGAGGGGCATGAGGCACTGACAGCGCGAATCGCGGATTGCGCGCCGGGCGAAATAGCGATGTCGGTCATCAGCTATGCGGAGATTGCCTACGGCACTTATGTCGGCAAGCCGCCGCCGCCTGAAATTCTCGAAGCATTCATCGAAGCCATACCGCTAGTCCCGTTCGACGAAGTCGCCGCGCGGGCTTATGCGATGTTGCCTTTCAAGCGGGCCGGGTTCGATCGCCTGCTCGCGGCCCATGCCCTGAGCCTTGGCGCTGTCGTGATTACCAACAACGAAGCTGACTTTGCCGATGTCCCCGGCCTTGCGGTGGAAAACTGGACTCTTTGAATGCCTTTCGCCGCGACCATTCTGACGCTTTACCCCGAAATGTTTCCTGGCCCGCTGGGGATCAGTCTTGCGGGCCGTGCGCTGGAAGAGGGGCGCTGGTCCTGCACGGCGGTGCAGATGCGCGGCTTCGCGCAGGACAAGCACCGCACGGTGGACGATACGCCTGCCGGTGGCGGGGCGGGCATGGTGCTCAAGGCCGATGTGTTGGCGCGGGCTGTCGACCATGCGCGCGCGCTGCAACCCGATTGCCCCGTGCTGGCGATGACGCCGCGTGGCAAGCCGATCGCGCAGGCGCGGATTCGCGAGCTGGCGGCGGGGCCCGGCGTGACGATCCTGTGCGGCCGTTTCGAGGGATTCGACGAGCGGATCTTCGCCGGCCGCGAGGTGGAAGAAGTGGCCGTGGGGGATATCGTCCTGTCGGGCGGAGAGCCTGCCGCGCTGATGATACTCGATGCTTGCATTCGCTTGCTGCCCGGCGTAATGGGCGCGGTCGAAAGCGGGCATGAAGAGAGCTTCGAACAGGAGCTTCTCGAATATCCGCAATTCACCCGACCTGTCGAATGGGAAGGGCGCACGATCCCTGAAGTGCTGCGATCGGGGGATCATGCGAAAATCGCCGCCTGGCGGAAACAAAGGGCGGAGGAAGACACACGGTTACGCAGACCGGACCTTTGGGAGCGCCACAGGGGCGCTCGGGACCAGTCTGCCTCTGGCGCGCGGCAGGAAAAGAAGGACCAGGCTCAATGAACCTGATTCAACAGATCGAAGCCGAGGAAATCGCCAAGGCTGGCAAGGACATTCCCGAGTTCCGTCCGGGTGACACCGTGCGCGTCGGCGTGAAGGTCGTCGAAGGCGCCCGCACTCGCGTCCAGAACTACGAAGGCGTGTGCATCGCACGCTCGAACCGTGGCATGGGTTCCAACTTCACCGTCCGCAAGATGAGCTTCGGTGAAGGCGTGGAACGCGTGTTCCCGCTCTATTCGCCGAACATCGACAGCATTACCGTCGTCCGTCGCGGTATCGTGCGTCGGGCGAAACTCTACTATCTGCGTGGCCGCACCGGTAAACGTGCGCGCATTGCAGAACGGCGTGATTACCAGAGCGCCGGCCAGGAGGGCTAAGGCCCTACGCCGCACAACGGAAAATCCGTAAAAGGGCGTACCTGGCAAAACCGCCAGGACGCCCTTTTTCTTTAGGTTCCAGACACGTCGAGAAAGGACAGGATATGCAGATCGCGTTTTCCCGCCGCGGCGTGCTGGCCGGGGGTATCGCGCTGGGGCTGATCGGATGCTCGAAAGCATCCGATGCGCAGGCGCGGGCTGACACGGGTATGGCCGGTAATAACCGCCAACCTCGCCCGGTGGGCGGCTCGGCACGCCATTCCGACGCTAGGGCAATGGCCCTGATCGCCGCCGCGCGCGGCCAGATCGGGGTCACGCAGGCCTACGATCCGGGGTACAGCCAGATTGCCTATCCGGGCGGCGATGTCCCGCGCGCGCGGGGTGTGTGCACCGATGTGGTGATCCGGGCCTATCGCGATGCGTTCGGGATCGATCTTCAGCGTGCGGTGCACGAGGATATGGCGGCCCATTTTGCGGCTTATCCTCGCAACTGGGGCCTGAAGCGGCCGGACAGGAATATCGACCATCGCCGTGTGCCCAATCTGGAACGGTTCTGGCAACGGGCAGGGGCAAACCGCTCGCTGCCGGCCAGTCCGGAAGGTTGGCAGCCGGGCGATATCTTTTCCTCGCTGGTCGGCACGCGTCTGCCGCACACCGGCATCGTATCCGACAGGGCTTCGCCGCACGGCGTTCCCCTTGTCATCCACAATATCGGCCGCGGCACGCAGGAAGAGGAAATTGCCGCCGTGGGCCGGGTGATCGGCCGGTATCGCTGGCGGGTCTGAATCATGTCCGGCGCGGTGCGGCGGGCGAAACGCAAAGTTGAGGCAGGGCCAGGAAAAACGGCCAGCCAGAGAAGGAGCAAGAACGTGGGTTATCGTGTAGCAGTTGTCGGTGCGACGGGTAATGTCGGGCGTGAAATGCTCGCCATTCTGGCCGAGCGTGAATTCCCCATCGATGAGATCGCGGCGGTCGCCAGCCCCCGCTCCACGGGCACCGAGATCGAATTCGGCGACACCGGCAAGATGCTGAAGGTGAAGAATATCGAACATTTCGATTTCACCGGCTGGGATATCGCGCTGTTCGCCGCCGGATCGGGGCCGACGCAGATCTATGCGCCGAAGGCCGCCAGCCAGGGCTGCGTCGTGATCGACAACAGCTCGCTCTATCGCATGGACCCGGACGTGCCGCTGATCGTGCCGGAAGTGAACCCCGACGCGATCGACGATTACAAGAAGAAGAACATCATCGCGAACCCCAACTGCTCCACCGCGCAGATGGTCGTCGCGCTCAAGCCGCTGCACGATGCGGCGACGATCAAGCGCGTGGTCGTGTCCACTTACCAGTCGGTTTCGGGCGCGGGCAAGCAGGGCATGGATGAACTGTTCGAGCAGAGCCGGGCGATCTTCGTCGGCGATCCGGTTGAAGCGAAGAAGTTCACCAAGCAGATCGCCTTCAACGTCATCCCGCACATCGACGTTTTCCTGGACGACGGTTCGACCAAGGAAGAATGGAAGATGGTCGCGGAAACGAAGAAGATCCTCGATCCGAAGATCAAGCTCAATGCCACTTGCGTGCGCGTGCCGGTGTTCGTCGGCCACTCCGAATCCCTGAACATCGAGTTCGAAAAGGAGCTTTCGGCGGAGCAGGCTCAGAACATCCTGCGCGAAGCGCCGGGCGTGATGCTGGTCGATAAGCGGGAAGATGGCGGTTACGTGACCCCGGTCGAAGCCGCCGGCGATAGCGCGACCTATATCAGCCGCGTGCGTGAAGATTCGACGGTGGACAACGGCCTGTGCCTGTGGTGCGTGTCGGACAATCTGCGCAAGGGCGCCGCGCTCAACGCCGTGCAGATCGCCGAACTGCTCGGCCGCCGGCATCTCAAGAAGGGCTGATCGCCAGCCCGGCCTGTGCAAGCCGATTTTGGAACCGGCCTGTCCTGACGCAATGTCGGGGCGGGCCGGTGCCGTTCAAGGTCCGGGAAATCGGGGTGGGTAACGATCCGCGTCTTTAATGGCCGGTTTCCTCGGGCACAAAGCGCGGGCCGGGTTTGATCTTCATCAGCAGGATCAGCGGCAGCGTCGCGAGGGCAAACCACATCATCAGGTAGAAATCGTCGACATAGGCGATCATCGCTGCCTGCCGATTCACTTCCCCGTCGACCATGTACATCCCGACATCGGCAATCGACTGGTAGCGGTCCACGGTCGAAAGATCGATCAGCCCGTCGATAGTGCCCGAAATATGGGCGGCGAGATCGCTGTGGCTGACCTGCACATTGCGGGCGAACAGCGCGGTCATGATCGAAATGCCGATGGAAGAGCCGACCGAGCGAAACAGGTTGAGCAGGCTCGACCCTTCCGCGCGCAACTGCGCCTTCAGCGTGGAAAAGGCCGCAATGTTGATCGGCAGGAACACGAAGCCGACGCCAAGACCCATGAATACACCGGAGACGATGATTTCGTGCTGCCCGATGTCGAGCGACCAGGCGGACATGAGATAGAGCGAATAAGCCAGCATAATCGTCCCGACGCCGACCAGAATGCGGGCATCGATATTGTACTTTCTCACCAGCCATCCGGCCAATTGCATCGATATCAGCGAGCCGATGCTGCGCGGGACCAGCAGCATGCCGGTGTCGATCACATTGTATCCCAGAAGGCTCTGCATCAGCGGCGGGAGCAACGCCATATTGGCGTACATCACCAGCCCGGTCACGACCATGAACACCAGCGCGATGTTATAGTTGAGATCTGCGAACAGCAGGCGATCGAACAGAGGGTGGGCGGCCGTGCAAAAATGGATCACCGCCATCCATACGCAGGATACGATAATGCCGACGTAAATCCAGCTTTCGGCGGCATTGAACCAGTCGATCTGATGGCCGCGATCAAGCAGCATCTGCAGCGCGGTCAGCGCCGCGGCGACCAGCAGGAACCCGGTCCAGTCGAAGGGGCGCTCCACTTTGGGAGTCTGGGGAAGCTGAGCTACGAGGATCACCAGCGCCACCGCGCCGAGCGGCACGTTGACGTAAAAAATCCACCGCCAGTTCGAATATTCGGTGATGTAACCGCCCAGGACGGGGCCGATAATCGGGCCGATGATGACCCCGAAGCTCCACAGCGCCATAATCGAGGCTTGCCGGCTGGGCTTGGTCGCGTCGAGCATCGAGCTTTGGCTGAGGGGCAGAAGGAAGGCGCCTGAAATTCCCTGAAGACAGCGGAACAGCACCATGACTTCCAGATTCCACGCCATCCCGCACAACATGGAGGCGGTAACGAAACCCGCCGTTGCCGCAATGAACAGCCGCCTTGCGCCGATCCGCCCCGAGAGCCAGCCAGTGGTGGGCAGGGCGACGGCGCTGGCGATGATATAGCTGGTCAAGACCCAGGTGATCGTGTCCGGCTGGGCGCCCAGCGCCGATTGCATGTGCGGCAGCGCGACGTTGGCGATGGTCGAATCCAGCACCTGCATGAGCGCCGAGAGCATGGTGCCCAGCACCAGCAGGCCGTGATTGGAGACCGGAAAACGCGCGACGTCGCGAATCGCTTCGCCCAGCGCAGCATCGCCGCCGTTCTGCGTGGGGGCTGCGGCGCCCGCCATCGCGTCAGCGGCCCTTGTCGCGGGTGAACACGGTCACATTGGCGGAAAGGCCGGCGATCAGCTTGCGCGGACCGTTCCCCTCGATAGCGATCCGCACCGGCACGCGCTGCGTGACCTTGACCCAGTTGCCGGTGGCGTTCTGCGCCGGAAGGACGGAAAATTCGGACCCGGTGCCTGCACCGATGGAGGTGACGTGGCCTTTCAACGGGGTGTCGGGATAGGCATCGAGACGGATTTCGGCCCGTTGGCCGACCCGCATATCCTTGAGATCGGTTTCCTTGAAGTTCGCTTCCACGTAGCTGTCATCGCTTTTGACGAGCGTGACCACGGGCAACCCGCTCACGATCAACTGGCCTTTTTGCAGGCGGTTCGCTTCCGCGACGATGCCGGATGCGGGGGCGCGCACGACCGTGCGCTTGAGATCGAGTTCGGCGGTGGCCCGCTGCGCCTTGGCGACCGCGATCTGCGGATTGACGCCGGGGACAGCTTCCCCGGTGGCGAGGCGCGCACGCGCTTCGTTCTGATTGGCGAGAGCAGTGCGGAGCGAGGCGCGTGCCTGTTCGACCGCATGATGCGCCGCGTCATAATCCGCCTTGGTGGTGAAGCCGCGGCCCCACAGGGCTTGTTGCCGCGCGAAATTGGCCTGCGCGAAGGCAATATTTTCCTGCGCCGCGCTGATATCGGCGCCGGACAGCGCCGTATCGTGCGACAGGGCGGTGACATTGACCTGTGCGTTGGCCAGCGAGGCGTTGGCCTGCTGGATTTTCAGTTCGAAAGGATTGGGATCGATGCGGAACAGGATTTGGCCCGCTTCGACATGCTGGTTTTCCTTCACATAAGCTTCGGAAATCGGGCCGCCGACTTCGGCGCTGATCGAAACCTTGTCCTGTTTGACATAGGCATTTTCCGTCGACACCTTGCCTTGCTGCATGATCCAGTAAGTCACGCCGCCGCCCACGATCAGCAGGGGCACGCTGATCATGGCAATCAGGCGCAGGCGCTTGGTTCCGATACGTTCCATCTGGCCGCGTTCCGGAGTTCCGCCGGCGGAAGCGGCGGTGTTGTCGTTGCGAATGGGCAGGTCGGCCTCGGCCATGGTCCTCTATTCCCTGTATTCCGGTGTTTTGTCCGGCACCGCGACGAGCCGTTCCGACATGCGCGTAAGCAGCTTGTGGAGCGTTTGCAATTCATCGGGCGCGAATGTGGATTGTATATCGTGAGCGAGCCGGTCGATCTTTTCCTGCAGGACAGGGGCCAGAGCCCGCGCCTTGGCAGAACGGGTGAGCAGACGCGCGCGCCGATCGGTGGGATCGGGCTTGCGTTCGATCAGATCGGCTTCCACCATCCGGTCGACCATGCGGCAAAGGGTGATCGGCTCCACTTCCAGCGCGTTGGCGTAGAAGCTCTGCTGTTCGCCTTCGTTGGCGGCAAGCAGCATCAGCAGGCGCGCCTGAGCCCCGGTAACGCCGATCTCGCGCATCCGTTCGTCGAACATGCGGCGCATATGGCGCGCGCAGTCGGCCAGAAGATAGCCCACCTCTCTCATCGTGAGGGGGGATATGATAAGTGTGCTTAGTATGCAAGCATGCGGGTGGGCGAAACGGCGGGTTTTGCGGCAGTTTTGCATTTGTGGCGCAGGGCGGGTAACGCCCGCTTCCCACAGGTGAAATACCCCGCAATCGATAGAGGATGGCCCCCGATGAGCGATGTGACTGTCGATTTCGCCATGGCCCGCGATGGCACGCGGCTGGCGCTCCATCGGGTGGGGTCGGGGCGGCCGCTGCTTTTGCTGCATGGCCTGTTTTCCAACGCGGATACGAACTGGATTCGCTACGGCCACGCGCGGACGCTGGCGGATGCGGGTTTCGATGTGATCATGCCTGATTTGCGCGCCCATGGGCAGAGCGAGGCGCCGCACGGGGCCGCTGCCTATCCGCGCGATGTGCTGGTGCGCGATGTCGAAGACGTCATTGCCCATTGCGCTTTGTCCGATTTCGATCTCGGCGGTTTTTCGCTCGGTGCGCGGACCTCGGTGGCAGCGGTGATCGCGGGCGTTGCACCGCGCCGGCTGATGCTGGCGGGCATGGGATTGCAAGGACTGGCCGGATGGCATCGGCGCGCGGCTTTCTTCATCGATGCGATTGACCGGCTCGATGAAGTGAAGCGCGGCGATCCCGCCTATTTCGCCGTCCAGTTCATGAAATCGACTGGGGTTGACCGTGTGGCGGCGCGATTGCTGCTGCAATCGGTTGGCGACATTGCCGAGAGCGATCTGGCCAGCGTCACCATGCCAACGCTGGTGGTGAGCGGTGACAAGGATCGCGACAACGGCACGCCGGAAGAACTGGTTGCGGCCTTGCCCGATGCGCGCTTCGTGGAGATTTCCGGGACGCATATGAGTTCCGTCACCGATCCCGCGCTGGGCCGCGCGATGGCGCAGTTCCTGACCGCATAACAGGTTCAGGCGGCGGGCAGCCTTTCGCGGCTTGCCTCATGCTTTCAGGCAAGAAGAAACCCCCTCTCCACCGGGGAAAGGGGGTTTCTCGAAATTCGTGCCCGGGAGGGCGCGAAGAATGCCTCAGGCTTCGCCTTCGCCAGCCTCTTCCATGAGGTCGGCCGGGATTTCGCCGGGTTCCGCGTTCGGATCGACGGCTTCGGTGAAGCCTTCCGATTCGGAGCGTTCTTCTTCGAACATCTGGGCCATGACGTCGACGCCCTGGCTCTGCAGTTCGGCCTCGTCATCCGAACGGGCGACGTTGGCCTTTACGATAACCGAAACTTCGGGGTGAAGGGCGACGCGCACATCGAACATGCCGATGGTCTTGATCGGGCGTTCGAGGATGATCTGCGACTTGTTGACGTCGTAGCCCTTGGCGACCAGCGCATCGACGATGTCGCGGACGCTGACCGAACCGTAAAGCTGGCCCGAGTTCGACGAAGCGCGGATCAGGACGACTTCGGCGCCGTCCACGTCCTTGCCGCGTGCTTCGGCTTCGACGCGGCGTTCCGCGTTTTCCTTTTCCAGGCGTTCGCGGTTGGCTTCGAAGACCTTCTTGTTCGCGTCGTTGGCGCGCAGGGCCTTCTTCTGGGGCAGCAGGAAGTTACGGGCGTAACCGTCCTTCACGGAGACGACGTCGCCGATGGTGCCCAGCTTCTCGATACGTTCGAGCAGAATGATATCCATGGTCGTGCCCTCCTTACTTCACGATATAGGGGAGCAGGCCGATCGTGCGTGCACGCTTGATCGCCTTGGAAAGTTCGCGCTGCTTCTTGGCGGAAACGGCGGTGATGCGGCTGGGGACGATCTTGCCACGCTCGGACATGAAGCCCTGCAGCAGACGGACGTCCTTATAGTCGATCTTCGGCGCGTTCTTCGCGGAGAACGGGCAGCTCTTGCGGCGGCGGAAGAATGGGCGGGCCATCAGTTGTTGTCTCCATCCCGGTCGCGGCTGCGGCGACGTTCACGATCATTCTTGCGCATCATCACGGACGGGCCGCTTTCATGTTCGTCCACGCGGACGGTCATGTAGCGGATGATGTCTTCGTTGATGCGGCTCTGGCGCTCAAGCTCTTCGACAACGCTGCCCGAAGCATCGATGTTCAGCAGCACGAAGTGCGCCTTGCGGTTACGGTCGATCTTGTAGGCGAGGTTCTTGAGACCCCAGGTTTCGGTCTTCGTGACCTTGCCCTGACCCTGTTCGACAATCTCGGTGGCAGTGGCTGCCAGCGCGTCGACCTGGCTCTGGCTCAGGTCCTGGCGCGCAAGAAAAACATGCTCGTAGAGCGGCATGTGCGCTATCCTTTCAATTTCCGCCGATCGCTGGCATTCCCACGCCCATCGCGGGAGCCCCTCCGGCTTTCTTCAGATTTTCCCGGCAGGCAAGCCTGTTGGCCCGATTGATGGGAAGCGCGCGCCATAGCCGCTTTTCACCGCAATGCAAGGAAAAGCGGGCCGATGCTTTGCTGTTGCGCTCTATAGCCCTGGCCGAGCTGAACAGGAGGATTTGCCGCTTGCGTTTCGAACCGGGCCTGAGCAGGAAATGCCGATGAAACGGATTGCAGCCTGTATCGCCACTTTGCTGGCAACACTGGGTGCCGCCTCACCTGTCTTTGCCAAGGAAGAGGCTGACAAGGGCCTGCTGAAACAGGCCGTGGGCGCTCCGGAGGGGCTGACGCTGTCCGGGACGATTCGCGTGCGTTATGAAACTCTGGCCAACCAGTTTCGGCCGGGGCTTGAGGAAAACGCTGATACGATCCTGCTGCGTACGACGTTGGCCGCGGAATATGCGACAGGGCCGGTGCGGATCGGTGGGGAACTGATCGATGCGCGTGCTTATCGCGCCGATCGCAACGGATCGGTGGGGACGGGGGAAGTCAACGCGCTGGAACTGGTTCAGGCCTACATCGGGGCCGATCTGGGCGATGCGCTGGGGCGGGGGAGTACCACCGCATTGCAGGTGGGGCGGTTCACGATGGATCAGGGATCGCGCAGACTGGTTTCCCGCAACAATTTCCGCAATACGACCAATGCCTTCGCCGGGGGTAAGCTGGAAACGCGAACGGCCAACGGCAGCAAACTGACGTTGTTCTACACTCTGCCGCTGGTTCGTTTGCCATCGGATAAAAGCGCCATTCTCGACAATCAGGTGAAATGGGACCGGGAAAGTTTCGATTTCCGTTTCTGGGGCGGCTTCGCCAGCTATCCGCTATCTGGGTGCGCGAACGTGGAAGCCTATTTCTATGGGCTGGAAGAACGCGATGCGCCGAGGCAGGCAACGCGCAACCGCCATCTCTACACCCCCGGCATGAGGATTTACGCGAAGCCCGCCGCGGGGAAATGGGACTACGAACTGGAAGGAGCCTATCAGTTCGGCCATCTGCGGGAGAGCACGGATGCGCTGGCCGGGAAGCAATCGGTTTCCGCCTATACCCTTCATGCGGAAGCGGGGTATCGCTTCCCTGCCGCATGGCCGCTCCGGCTGTCGCTCGAATATGATCGGGCATCGGGTGACCGTCCCGGAGGGCGCTATGGCCGGTTCGACAACCTGTTCGGTTCGCGCCGTTCCGACTTCGGGCCGACCAGCACTTTCGGGGCGCTGGGGCGGGCGAATATCGGCTCGCTCGGGCTGCGGCTGGAATTTGAGCCGGACAAGCGGTGGGACGGGTTCGTGCATTACAGCGCGAACTGGCTGGACAGTGCGAGCGACAGCTTCGCGAATACCGGCGTTCGCGATCCGGCCGGGGCTTCGGGGCGTTTCGCCGGGCATCAACTGGAAGCCCAGGTGCGCTATTGGCTGCTGCCGGATCTGCTGCGGATGAATCTTGGCGGGGCCGTGCTGTTCAATGGTGGGTTTCTGAAGGATGCACCGAACGCCAACGGCTATGGCAATCCCGCGTTCGGCTATCTCGAACTGTCCGCCAATTTCTGAGGTTTAGCTGAGCAGCCCAAGGATGCTGTGCGCGAATGCAGTCAGCGTATCGTCCCGCGCGCCCATTACCGCGATCCTGTCACCGGGGCAGGCGAGCGCGGCAATCGCTTGTCCGCAAGCTTCCCGGTCGGGGATATAGCGCGCGTTGCCGCCTGCTTCCTCGATCAGCCGGACGATCCGCTCGCTGCCTTCGCTGCGATCCACCGTGCCGCCGAAATAGACCGGATCGCACAGGATGGCGATATCCTCCGGGCCTAGCTCCTGTGCGAATGTCTCCGCCAGTTCGTGCCCCATCTGGCGCAGCGGGCCGTAGCCGTGCGGCTGGAAGAAGGCGATGACGCGCCCCGGGTGGCTTTTGAGCGTGCGCAGCGTGGCGCGGCATTTTTCCGGGTTGTGGCCGAAATCGTCGATCACCGTCACGCCCGCCGGGCTGGTGCCCACGATATCGAAGCGGCGCGCAAGGCCCGCGAACGTGCCGAGAGCGGCCACTGCATCGGCGATGGAAACGCCCGCCGCATGCGCCCCGGCGATGGCGGCCAGCGCATTGGAGAGATTGTGCCGCCCAGGCACCCCCAGGGAAAGGGAATGCTGCTGCTGCGTGGCCCGGTCGATCACCATGGCGGCGATGCCGGTTGGCGAATCCCCGATACTGCCCGCTTCGACGCCGATCATGGCTTGGGGATGATCGATGGCAAAGCTCACATATTCCTGCGCCCGGCTGGCCAGGGCGCGGCTTTCCGCATCGTCCCAGTTGATCGCCGCCCGGCCCGCGATGGCGAGGAAATCGCCGAACAACTGGCGCAGTTCCTCCATGCTCTTGTGATCGAGACTGACGTTGAGCAGCACGGCGACACTGGGGCGATAGAGCGCGATGGAACCATCGCTTTCATCGACTTCGGACACGAACGCATCCCCTGCGCCCACACGCGCGCTGGCGAAAGGTGTGCCGGGGGAAACGAAATTCTTCATCACCGCGCCGTTCATGATCGTTGGATCGCGGCCCGCTTCGTGCATGATCCAGCCGAGCATGCCGGTGACGGTCGATTTGCCGCTGGTCCCGCCGATGGCGATGGAAGTGGCGGCGCGGTTGAACAGGGTGGAGAGCAGTTCCGCCCGGGTCATGCGGGGGCAGCCCAGTTCCTTCGCCCGGACGACTTCGGGCACGGTGTCTTCCACCGCTGCCGAGGCGACGAGCACCTGGCGGCCGCTGGTGACGCCGCTGCCGTCCTGTGGGAACAGCGCGATGCCTTGCCGTTCCAGCCAGGCGAATTTTTCCGGCGTGCGGCCTTGATCGCGGCTGCGGTCGGACCCGGCGATCACCGCACCCTGGCCGCGCAGGATCATGGCGAGTGGGAGCATGCCCGATCCGCCGATGCCGCAAAAGAACCAGGGGTGAGCAGTCAAATCAGCCAGATTGTCGTTCATAGTCCCTCGGTATCAGTTGTGCCGGACAACACAAGCTGGCTAGGTATCGCTATGACCCGAATAGCCGTCTGCGCACCGTCCACGCCTCTCGTCCGCGAGGATGCCGGCCGTGTGCTCGATCTCGCTGCGGCGCACTTTCCCGGCGTGGAACTGGCGTTCCATGAACAATGCTTCGCCGTGGATGGGCATTTCGCCGGGCCCGATGCGATGCGGCGGGAGGCGTTTCTGGACTGCGCGAACGATCCTGCTTTCGATGCGGTGTGGTTCGCGCGCGGCGGCTATGGTGCCAACCGGATCGCGGAAGGGGTCGTGGCGCGGGCGGGCGCGGCGGCGCGGGACAAGGCCTATCTCGGCTATTCGGATGGCGGATATCTTCTGGCGGCGCTTTATCGTGCGAGGATTGGCCGCCCGGCGCACGGGCCGATGGCGGTCGATATCCGGCGGGACAACGGGGACACGGCGATCCTGCGGGCGCTTGGCTATCTTGCGGGTGGGCATGGCGGGTGTGAACCTTCGCTGGCCGATTGCGGGCAGCCTGCTGTGGCCTTCAATCTCATGACGCTCGCTATGCTGTGTGGCACCGGCCTCATGCCTGATCTGGCGGGCCATGTGGTGATGGTGGAGGAAGTGTCCGAATATCTTTACGCGGTGGACCGGCTGTTCTTCCACGTGACCGCGCATTTGCAGGGGATTGCTGGCCTGCGCCTCGGCCGGGTGAGCGATGTGCCCGAAAATGACCGCCCGTTCGGTGCCGACGCGGAAGAGATTGCCCGATATTGGTGCGAACGGGCGGGAATCCCTTATCTGGGCCGGGCCGATATCGGGCACGATCCTGCCAACAAGATTGTACCATTCGGGCTTGCGGCAAAGGCAGCGGGGCAATAACCGCGCGGCAAAGGAGTTTGAGTTATGCGGGCGTTCGTATTTCCCGGGCAGGGGAGCCAGAAGGTTGGGATGGGCAAGGAACTCGCGGATGCGAGCGCCGTGGCCCGCGAAGTGTTCCAGGAAGTGGACGAAGCGCTTTCGCAGAAATTGTCCGCGCTGATGTTCGAAGGGCCGGACGATCAGTTGACGCTGACCGAGAATGCGCAGCCCGCGATCATGGCCAATGCCATCGCCACTTTGCGCGTTCTGGAGAAGGAAGGCGGCCTCTCGCTTGCCGGCAAGGGCGATTTCGTCGCCGGGCATAGCCTGGGCGAATACACGGCGCTGTGTGCGGTGGGCGGCTTTTCGCTGGCCGACACGGCCCGCCTGCTCAAGCTGCGTGGGCAGGCGATGCAGGCGGCGGTGCCCGTGGGCGTAGGCGCGATGTGCGCGCTGCTCGGCGCCGATGTGGAAAAGGCGCAGGCGCTGGCCGATGCGGCGGCGGAAGGGCAGGTCTGCACGGTTGCCAACGATAACGATCCGACGCAGGTGGTCCTTTCAGGGCACCGCGAAGCGATTGAGCGGGCCGTGGCCATGGTCAAGGATCATGGGATCAAGCGCGGCGTGCTGCTGCCGGTGTCGGCCCCATTCCATTGCCCGCTGATGCAGCCTGCCGCCGATGCCATGGCCGCAGCCCTGGCCAAGGTTGGGGTGCAGCCGCTGCGCCTGCCGGTCTTCGCCAATGTGACGGCGGCCATGGTCAGCGATCCCGCGGAAGAACAGCGCCTGCTGGTCGAACAGGTCTGTGGCCGGGTGCGCTGGCGTGAAAGCGTGATCGCGATGAAAGCGGCGGGCGCGGAAAGCTTCGTCGAACTGGGCGGCAAAGTGGTCGGCCCGATGATTGGGCGCACGGTGAACGATGTCGCCGTCACCAGCGTGATCACGATGGCGGATATCGAAGCACTGGCGAAGGATCTCGCCTGATCGTGCGGTATCGTCTCATCAGGGTGGCGGGTATGGCGGCGGCGTTGGCCGCCGCCCCGGTGAGTGCGCAGGCAGCCGATCATCTCGATTGCGTGGCGCAGGGTTATGACGCCGCGCAGCAGAAGACGATCGACGGTTTCGTCAAAACTTTCACTGCGGACAAGCTCGACAAGGGCAAGACGCGAAGCGATCTGATGTCGGTATTCGCGGTCCGTGCCGGGGTTTGCGCGGATGAATACGGCTGGTCGCCGGACGCGATCCTCAATGCCGTTTTCTATCAGGTCGGCGCTGTCATGGAAAAGGGGCTGCGGCACAACACGCCCTTGTCCGGCCCGGATATGGCCCGCCTTGAAAGGGCGATTGCCACGGCCGATCAGGACCGTTTGTGGCCCGTTCTCGAAAAGATGATGGGCGCCACGATATTCGGCGATCCGGCAGAGGATGTCACGGACGAGGACAATCTCTATCTTGGTCTCGTGATTATGAGTTCGGGAATTCCGATGAATGACAAGAACGGCAGCTTCGCTGGCGCGCTACTGGCCTCACAAGCCATCCAGCGTCTCGCCGGCAAGCGATTCGGCAGCGAATAAACGGGAGGCATTATGTTCAACCTTTCTGGCATGACGGCACTGGTCACGGGCGCTTCGGGCGGTATCGGCTCTTCGATTGCGCGCGGGCTTGCGGCGCAGGGCGCGCGGCTAGCCCTGTCCGGTTCCAATTCGGACAAGCTCCGCGCGTTTCGTGACGAACTGAACAGCCAGTTCGGCCACGATCACGTGGAAATTACCTGCAACCTTTCCAGCACGGAACAGGTGGAGGAATTGATCCCCGCCGCGGTGAACACGCTCGGCAAGCTCGATATCCTCGTCAACAATGCGGGGATCACGCGCGACAATCTCGCCATGCGGATGAAGGACGAGGAATGGGACGATGTGATCCGCATCAATCTCGAATCGACCTTCCGCCTGATGCGCGCGGCGGCGCGGCCGATGATGAAGGCCAAATTCGGCCGTATCGTCAATATCACCAGTATCGTCGGGGCCACCGGCAATCCGGGCCAGATGAACTATTGTGCGGCCAAGGGCGGCGTTACCGCCATGTCCAAAAGCCTGGCGCAGGAACTCGCCAGCCGTGGCGTTACCGTGAACTGCGTGGCCCCCGGCTTCATCCGCACGGCGATGACCGATGTCCTGCCGGATGCCCAGAAGGACGCGCTCAACGCCAAAATCCCGATGGGCCGCATGGGCGAGGGGGAGGATATCGCCGCTGCGGTCGCCTACCTTTCATCGAAGGAAGCAGGCTATATCACGGGGCAGACGCTGCATGTGAACGGCGGCATGGCGATGTTGGGCTGACGCCTGCCAGCGGCGGGGAAGGGGATGGATTTTTCCGGATTTATCCCCAACTTCTCCTGCAAATCCGCCATTCCTGCTTGCCGCGCGCAATGTCGGCAGTAAGGATTGCACGTGTATTTCCAGGCGTCTGGTCGGCGATTCCTTCGCCGTGGGCGCGCAAGGGGGACCGGTAAACGATGAAGGCCACGATCGAACGCGCAACGCTCCTGCGTTGCCTGTCCCATGTCCAGTCGGTGGTCGAACGCCGCAACACAATCCCGATTCTGTCGAATGTCCTGATCGAAGCGGCGGCGGACAACGCGCTGCGCATCATGGCGACGGACCTCGATCTGCAAGTGGTGGAAAGCCTTTCGGCGGTGGCGGTCGAAGTTCCCGGCGCGATCACCGTTTCGGCGCACCTGCTGTTCGATATCGCCCGCAAGCTGCCCGATGGCAGCCAGGTCAGCCTGGATGTGGCGGACAACCGGATGGTGGTGAAGTCGGGGCGCAGCCGCTTCTCGCTGCCCACCCTGCCGCGCGACGATTTCCCGGTCATCGTCGAAGGCGATCTGCCCACCAGCTTCGAGCTTTCGGCCAAGGCTCTGGCCGAACTGATCGACCGCACGCGCTTCGCCATTTCGACCGAGGAAACCCGTTACTATCTCAACGGCATCTTCCTCCATGTCGCGGATGACGAGTTGAAGGCCGCGGCCACCGATGGGCACCGTCTGGCGCGTTTCACGCTTGCCCGGCCCGATGGGGCGGAAGGCATGCCGGACGTGATCGTCCCGCGCAAGGCGGTGGCGGAACTGCGCAAGCTGCTCGAAGAATCGCTCGAAACCAATGTCGAGATCGATCTTTCGGCCAGCAAGATCCGCTTCACTCTGGGCGGGGAAAACGGCGTGGTGCTGACCAGCAAGCTGATCGACGGCACCTTCCCCGACTATACCCGCGTGATCCCGACCGGGAACGACAAGCTGCTCAAGCTCGATCCGCGCTCGTTCTACGAGGGCGTCGACCGCGTCGCGACGATCG
>CAYXMY010000045.1:0-22129 GCA_964466155.1 uncultured Caenibius sp.
CATTTTTGACAACCGCCGCCCCGTTATGAACGTCTGCCCTGCGAAGAGCACGATCAGAATAGCACCCACCGCCCCGACAAAAATATCGAAACCCGAAGTTCTCCCGAAAACACCCGGCCCTGCCCCCAGCACCATCATCATTATGGTCAGGACAATGAGCATCACCCTGAGTTCGGTCGGTCCTGCCGCCATATAGGAAAGCTTGAATTCTCCGAGCACCCGGGCCGAAAGAAAAGTATGGATTGAAAGCAGAAGATATCCTGCCAGCGCCACCATCGCAAAATCCATGGTGATAAACGGGCTAAGGCCCATACCGGTCAGGATGAACAGCGTGGTCAGGCCATCGCAACTATGATCGATGAAGTATCCATAGGCCGGGCGCTCTATCGAACGATATCGAGCCAGACTGCCATCCATCGAATCTCCGAACCAATTCACCACATAGCCAAGGATAGCGAGGATCAGCCAGAATTTGCCGTAATTGCTTGCGGCATAACCGGCAAAGGTCATGAAACCGCCCACCAGGCCCAAAATGGTGAGTTTGTCCGGGGTTACCCAGTTCGGCATCCGGGCGCAAAGCCAGGTCAATATTCTACGCTCGTTGCGCGCCAGGACATTCTCCTGAATGCGGGCAAGTCTTTGCGGACGGTCTTGCGGATTTTCTGACATCGAAGCCTTGCGGGAGGAGGAAATGATAAGCGCAGCAGCTATAGCATGAATTATGGGCCTGGAGGGATAGGCGTGTTGTCAGCCTCGGGGATACAGGCAAATGGGACGCGGATTGCCCACCTCGCTTCCTATGCAATAAACAGTTCAGGAAGCATAGATCCCTGACTGTGGTTTTTTACTGCCCCACCGTCTTTCAGATACACAATCGGGTTTGAAGCCCACCATATCATAGAAACATCCATGCAAGTTGGGCCAGACAGTGCAATTCTCAATCTATCGTGAACGGTCAGGCCGAATTCTTCTTTCGGCTATTCTTGCCGCTTGCGCATCCTGACGTTCCTTCACAGTTTCGAGCCTGGGGGTGTCGAACGAATTGCCTTGCGATTAGTACGGCAATGGCGCGCCTTGGGCATCGATGCCCCGCTGTTCATCGGCCGTACCGATGGCGCCATGCGTGATGACATCGGGGCCAATCTCGATTTCATTTCTCCAACATATTCCGGTCCGTTGGCCACCAAGATGGAAACGCTCTGGATGATCTGGACGCTTCCCAAAATCGTGCGCGGCGTTCGCCCCGACGTTCTGTTCTGTGCAGGGAATACTTATGCGGTAGTGGCTGTCGCCTTGAAGCTCCTGCTCGGCCGCGACTGCCCGCCTGTGCTTACGAAGATCAGCAACGCCCTCGACCGCACCGACATGCCATGGCCATATCGTTTCTTCTATTATTTGTGGCTTAAAATCCAGGGCCGGTATCTCGACCATTTCATCGGCATGGAAGTGCCCATGCTGGATGAAATAAGCAAAAGCCTGGGCATACCGGCGGACCGGATCACGATAATCCCCGACCCCGCGCTATCCAGACAGTTAATCGAAAAACTGCGAACGCATTAGCCTCCAGCCCTCTTAATCGGAAAGGGCGGATCGGATTGAACAGGCCCGACCCTGCACACAGGAATATGCCTGCAACGCTTCTTTTCGAGTCATTCCCGCTTCCATCCGGACATAATCGCATTTGAAATCTTGTCCCTCCGACTGAGGTTCGGCCGGTTTCATATCGTCAGGGATTCCAACTCGGAGAGCGAATTTCATGACTCGTTACCTTGCCATAGGAGACGCCGCGCAGGCATCCTTAGGGAATAACCACACCGTCACCGCAATTGGCCGCTATATCGAGCCGGAACCGTTCATCGAAAGCGACAAGGGGCAAATGCAATGGGTCATCCCCTTTGTTTCGCTTCTGTCCATCTCGCTCCTGATCCTCATCGCCGTGGCCTGGCAACTCCGGCAATTCGACTATCACAGCTTGTCGCTCCTGATACCATCAGCACCCCTGTTCTGGGTTGTATTCCTTGTTTATTATCTGGTCGGCCCGGCTAGCGACTGGATCATCTTCCGGCGGCTATGGGCATTGCCGCTCAGCGACTTTCACGTCCTCGTGCGCAAGCTGATCAGCAACGAAATCTTTTTCAGCTATTTGGGCGAAATCTATTTCTACAACTGGGCGCGGCATAAAGCCCGTATCAGCGCTGAGCCTTTCGGCGCGATCAGGGACGTAACGATCCTTAGTGCGCTTACCGGCAACCTGTTTGCGTTGCTGATGCTCTTCCTCTCAGTGCCATTCGCAAGATCGCTTCATCTTGGCATCGACAGTATCGCTCTTGTCGCTTCAACTTTCATCATCCTCAGTTCATCCGCAGCTATGCTGGTTCTGCGTCAGCGTCTTTTCACCCTGCCGCGACGCGAACTCTGGTTTGTGGCGGGGGTCCATGCCGCGCGGATCGTTGTCTCAGCGCTTCTTGCCGCCTTTATGTGGCATCTGTTGCTGCCTTCGGTCGCGCCCAGTTCCTGGCTGATCTTGTCGACCGCACGGCAACTTCTTTCCCGCCTGCCCTTTTTGCCCAACAAGGATGTGGTTTTTGCCGGTCTCGCCATTGTTCTGGCCGGACCCAATCAGCAAATCGTCGCCGCTATCGCATTGATGGCTATGTTTATCCTCACAACCCATCTCGTCGTCGGCAGCGCGTTTGGTCTGTCCGCATTGCTCAACGGGAAGGGCTTGCACTGGCTACGCCCCGCCCCTTCCCGCGCATGATAAATCGCACGGCGGATCTATGGCGCGCCCTGCAGGAGTCGAACCTGCGGCCTCAGGATTAGAAGTCCCGTGCTCTATCCAGCTGAGCTAAGGGCGCGGACCGAATGGTCGCGGCGGCCATAGCGCGCTTTTCCTCCGTGGCAAATCACTATAGGCACGTCCTCCATGGAGCATGAACCGAAACGGATCGAAGGCCAGGAAGGCGCGCGGCGGCAATTTCGTTATTACGATCTCGTCATGGCGGGCTTTGTCGCCATCCTGCTTCTTTCCAACATCATCGGCGCGTCGAAGCCCAGCTACGTCACGCTGCCCAATGGCGTGGAATGGTCGTTCGGGGCCGGGGTGCTGTTCTTTCCGATCAGCTACATAATCGGCGACGTGCTGACCGAAGTCTATGGCTATGCCCATGCGCGCCGCGTGATCTGGGCAGGTTTCGGGGCGCTGATCTTCATGGCATTCATGGCATGGGTGGTGGTGTCCCTGCCCCCGGCGAAAGACTGGCCGGGGCAGCCTGCTTATGAATTCGTGTTCGGCAACAGCTGGCGAATCGTCGCGGCGTCGATGCTGGCATTCTGGGCCGGGGAATTCGCCAATTCCTACGTCCTGGCCCGCATGAAGGTGTGGACCGGCGGCAAATATCTGTGGACGCGCACCATCGGTTCCACCGTGATCGGTCAGGGGTTCGACAGCCTGATCTTCTACCCGCTCGCCTTCTATGGCCTTGCGGGGTGGCCGCCGGAACAACTGATGCAGGTCGTCATTTCGCAATGGCTGATCAAGACCGGCTGGGAAGTGCTGCTGACCCCCGTCACCTACATAGTGGTCGGGTTTCTCAAGCGGCGCGAAGGGGTCGATGTTTTCGACACCGACACCGATTTCTCCCCCTTCGCGACCACGCGCTGACTTCGGCCGCCCATGGCGCTCGACCGGATAACCCTGTCGCGTTTCCGCAATCATGGCGAAAGCCGCCTGGACGGAACCGCCCGCTTCAATCTGCTGATCGGGGAGAACGGCGCGGGCAAGACCAATGTTCTGGAAGCGCTGTCGCTCTTCGCCCCAGGGCGCGGGTTGCGGCGGGCAGCCCTGGCGGACATTCCGCAAAGGTTCGGCGATGACAATGCAACCGATGGCTTTGCGGTCAGCGCGCGGCTGGACAGCGGCGATGGCAGCGACGCCGTGCTGATCGGCACCGGTACGCGCAGCGACCGGCCCGGCCGCCGCCTGATCCAGATCAACGGCGCCGAAAGCAGCGCCATGGCGCTGGGGGAATGGCTGGCGGTCAGTTGGCTGACCCCGGCGATGGACAGCCTGTTTACCGACAGCGCCAGCACCCGGCGGCGCTATATGGACCGGCTCTCTCTGGCGCTCGATCCCGGTCATGCGCGCCATGCCTCGCGTTATGAAAACGCCTTGCGTGAACGCAACCGGCTGCTCGATGGCGAACAGGCGCCCGATCCGCAGTGGCTGGATGCCATCGAGGCGGCAATGGCGGAACATGGCGCCGCGCTTTCCACGGGCCGCGCGCAACTGGTGGAGCGGTTGACCGAAGAACTGGCCGGTCTGCCCGACCGGCCCTTCGCCCGCCCTGCCCTCTGCTATGCGGTGAATGCGCCGCTCGATGCAGCAGCGTTTGCCCATGAATTGCGCAACAGCCGGGCGCGCGACCGGGCCGCACGGCGGACGCTCGGCGGCCCGCATCGCGACGATCTGCAAGTGACGATGGCGGGCAAGAATGTGCCGGCGGCGAGTTGCTCCACCGGGGAGCAGAAAGCCATGCTGATCGCGATCACGCTGGCCCACGCAGGCCTTGCAGCGCAAGGCAGGCCCAGCCTGCTGCTGCTCGACGAAGTGGCTGCCCATCTCGACCCGCTGCGGCGCGAAGCCTTGTTCGCAAGGTTGCAGGCGGGCGGCGCACAGGTCTGGATGACGGGGACGGAAATGGCCCCCTTCGAAAGCATCGCCGCCAGCACCAGCGTATGGCGGGTAAACGACGGGAAAGTGGTGCGGGCGGGCTGAATGCCCGCCGCGCTCCGCATGGATCGGATCAGGCGAACACGCTCGCGCTGGTCGGGTCTTTCGGGTCTGCACCGAAGCGGTTCGGCCCCGGCGTACCGGGCAGGAACATCAAAACGGTAAAACCGATCGAGACAACATAGCCAATCAGCGGAATCATGCCGACCACGATTGCCCCAAGATACCACCAACCGGACATATCGCGGTCGTGCAGACGGCGAACCGTTACGGCAATCGACGGCACGAGAAACACCGCAAGCCAGGCAAGCAGCAGAATACCGCCCATAATCAGCAGGAATACCGGCGGTTCGTTCGAACTGCTGAAGCTTCCCGTGGCATAGCCGAGCAAACCGAAAATCAGGCCGATTGCCAGCAGCACGAGCACGTTAAAAACCTGGAACATCCAGTATTCCATGCGCCGGGAGCGCCCGGAAAAATCCGCATACCGCTTCAGCGGCATCAGCATCCATTCCATAAAAGTCCCCTCAGATAGGATACGGAAAATTCGTGACCACGCAAAATGCTGCTGCAAAATACGTATCCACCGGAATATCCTAAACAAAAAGGGGGGCCAATACAGCCCCCCTTGCCATTTCATCCCGTGCCGGCACCTTACCATTTGAAGTTGGCGGAGACCCCATATGTGCGCGGCTGGTTCAGATAGCCCGAGACCGCAAGCGGTTGCGCCACGGAATCGAATATCCGGCTGAAGTAGCGGTCATTGAGCAGATTGCGCCCCCAGACGGACAGTTCCAGCCCGTTCTTCATCGCATAAGTCAGCGAGGCATCGACTTCATCGACCTGCCGCTTGAAGTGGCTCGCCATTTCGATGGCGGGCGCATAGCTGACGACATTGCCTGCCTTATCGCGCTGGATGTAGCCCGGCAGCCCCTCAACCGCCCAGGCAGTCGATTCATAGTGATAGGAACCGCGCAGGATCATCCGGTCGCCATTGCCCAGTTCCTGATCCCACTGCGCGCTGAACGTGGTGGACCATTTGGGGATTTCCGGCGGGCGGCGGCCTGACTGATCGCCCACCGCCGAGGCGATGAAGCTGTTATACTTGGGATCGAGCCAGGTCACCGAGACCCCCAGCGTCAGAGGCCGGATCGGGCGGGCCGTACCTTCGAATTCCACGCCATAGGTCGACTGCTTGCCCGCATTGGAAAGGGCAAAACCCGTACCCAGGAAGATATTCGACTGGAACCCTTTGATTTCCTGATAGAACACCGCGAGATTGGCGGCATATTTCGACCAGTTGCCCTTGGCCCCCAATTCCATGACGCGGGCCTTTTCCGGATCGGCAACGCGCGAGCCGTATTGCAGGTTGGGCACCAGCAACCCGGCCGCCGCCAGCCCGCTTGCCGCCGAAAGCGGCGGGCGGCTGTCACGCGACAGATTGATCGAGCTGGCCTTGAAGCCCGTCGCATAGCTGGCATAGAGGTTGAGGTGGTCGCTCGCATCGTAGGCGAGCCGCACCGTATAGCTGAAATTGCCGTCGCTGGTCTTGCCGTCTTCCGCCGCATTGGGCACGTTGACGAACTGCGGGAACAGTTGCAGCGTACGCAAAGCCCCCAGCGGATTGGCGCGCGGATTGTTCATGTTCGCAGTGGCGTATGCCGCCGCCTGTGCCGCGGCGAGGCCGCCGTTCAAGGCCCCCTGATAAATCAGATTGTAGCGCAGCGGCGCATATTGCGCGGCATCGAAATCGATGGCCGAGAATTGATCGTACGAGGAGACATCGGTGGCGAACTTCTTCTTGTCGCGGGTATAGTTGCCGCCCAGCGTGAGCGTCAGCCGCTTCGCCAGTTTGACGTCGAACTGCCCGAATACGGAGAAGGACTGGTTCCGCATGGACAGATCGATGTTCTGCCCGGTGCCCGTCTGGAAGAACTTGCCGAGATACTTCGCAGGATCGCCATCCAGCGCGCCGAAGGCCCCTTCGAGCGTTCCGACATTGAGCGCCCCGCCGCTCGCCCCCTGGATCAGCAGATTGGCATAAGGGCGGAACTGGTCATCGAGATAAAGCTCGCCATGCTGGCGGAACTTCTCGTTGAGATAGAACACGCCGAACAATGCACTGATCCGGTCGTTGATATCGGCCGAAACGCGAAATTCCTGCGTGAAGCTGCGCAGCCACTTGTCTTCCAGATTGGTGGACAGCAGCCGTGCGGAGGTGAAGTCCGAATCCTGATCGTTCAACGCATTGGTACGGCGAAGGGCCGTGATCGAGGTCAGCTTGAAAGGCCCGGCATCGTAATCGATCTGGCCGGAAACGCCGTAGTTCTCGATCTTGTTGGTCGATGGGAAATTATAATAAACCTGGTTCTTGAAACGATCCTGCGGAGCGTTGACCATCCCCCCGACATAGGGCGACATGAGAGCCGCCGTGGCCGAAGAGCTGAATATGTTGACCACCGTGCAGCAGTTTTCATCGATCTTGTCATAATCGCCAATGATGCGGATTTTCAGCGCGTCGCTGGGTTCCAGCAACGCCTGCCCGCGCACGAACCAGCGATTGCGCTCGTTCTCACGCGTGTCGCTGCCCAGATCCTTCGTATAACCGTCACGCTTGTTCACGCCCGCCGCCAGGCTGAGCGCGATCTTGTCCGAGACCGGACCGGTGACATATCCCTTGATGACCCGCGCATCGTAATTGCCGTACGACGCCTCCAGCGAACCGCCGAAGGTGAATTGCGGCTCCCGGGAAACGATCGAAATCACGCCCGCCGACGCATTCTTGCCGAACAGCGTCGATTGCGGACCGCGCAGCACCTCGATCCGTTGGATATCGGGAAAATCGCTGATTTGCGAAGCGGTGCGGGAACGGAACACCCCATCGACGAACACGCCGACCGAGGGTTCGATCCCGACATTGTTCGATCCGTTGCCGAAACCGCGGATGAAGAAGTTCGTCTGCTGCGATCCCTGCAACTGCACCACCCGCAACGAGGGAACAACGCTGACCAGATCGCTGATATCGCGAATGTGCGCGCGTTCGATCGTATCGGCGGTGGTGACGCTGACGGCGACGGGTACGTCCTGCAACGTCCGTTCGCGCTTCGTCGCCGTTACGATGATTTCGTTGCCATCGCTCGTGGCGAAATCGGAATCCGCGCTGCTCTGGGCAAAGGCGGCGGCCGGCATCATAAGAGACAGGGCCACCCCGCCCAACATAAGCCGGCGGTAACGATCCCCCCGCGTCTGTCCGCCATTCTTCATACTCATGCCCCCTTCGGCCCTGCTTACATATCCTGGGAAATTAAGGTTCAATCGCCGTCCATCTGCAGTCGATCCCCACGTATTTCCCATGCGAATTGGAGCACAATGTAACCGAAGATAGTGTTTTTTCGGTTAACTCCGGGCATGGCGTTAACCCGTAATCGAGAATCGAATTCTATCGCGTGCGGGCAGAAAGGCCTGTCAACAACGCTTGCCGCGCGTGCAGACATGGTATAGACGGCCGCCGTTCGCGGGTGCAGCATGCTTGGCATCGTCGGTCCCGCCCCCAACAACCGAAAGCACCGAGCCCACGCATGTCCGTAGAGAACCTGCGCAATATCGCGATCATTGCCCACGTCGACCATGGCAAAACCACGCTGGTCGACCAACTCTTCCGCCAATCCGGCACGTTCCGTGACAACCAGCGCGTCGAAGAACGCGCCATGGATTCCAACGATCTGGAACGCGAACGCGGGATCACCATCCTGGCGAAGCCGACCTCGATCGAATGGAACGGCACCCGCATCAACATCATCGACACACCCGGCCACGCCGATTTCGGCGCCGAAGTGGAACGCATCCTTTCGATGGTCGACGGTGTGATCCTGCTGGTGGACAGCGCCGAAGGCGCCATGCCGCAGACCAAGTTCGTCACCGGCAAGGCGCTCGCTCTCGGCCTGCGCCCGATCGTGGTCGTCAACAAGATCGACCGCCCCGACGGCCGCGCCCAGGAAGTGCTGGACGAAGTGTTCGACCTGTTCGTCAACCTCGATGCGAGCGACGAACAGCTCGACTTCCCCGTCCTCTTCGCTTCGGGCCGCAACGGCTATGCCGGTCACGATCAGAATGTGCGCGAAGGCAATCTAACCCCGCTGTTCGAAAAGATCGTCGCGCATGTCCCGCCGCCGGGCCTCGACGCATCCGGCCCGTTCTCGTTCCTGGCCACGCTGCTGGATCGCGACAACTTCATGGGCCGCGTGCTGACCGGCCGCGTGCAGTCGGGTACGCTCAAGATCAACGATCCGATCCACGCTATCGACGCTGACGGCAAGGTTCTGGAAGTCGGCCGCGCCGCCAAGCTGCTCTCGTTCCGCGGGCTTGAACGCGTGCCGGTGGAAAGCGCCACGGCGGGCGACATCATCGCGCTGGCCGGGCTTGAAAAGGCCACCGTGGCCAACACCATCGCCGATCCTTCGGTGCGCACGGCAATCGCCTCGCAGCCGATCGATCCGCCGACGCTGGCCATGCGCTTTGCCGTGAACGACAGCCCGCTGGCTGGCCGTGAAGGCGACAAGGTTACCAGCCGCATGATCCGCGACCGCCTGATGCGCGAAGCGGAAACCAATGTCGCCATCCGCATCACCGAAAGCGCCGACAAGGACAGCTTCGAAGTGGCGGGCCGTGGCGAACTGCAGCTCGGCGTGCTGATCGAAACCATGCGCCGCGAAGGCTTCGAACTGGGCATTTCACGCCCGCGCGTGATTTTCGATACCGATGAAAACGGCCAGCGCACCGAACCGTATGAAACCGTCGTCATCGATGTGGACGATGAATTCTCGGGCACGGTCGTGGAAAAGATGCAGCGCCGCAAGGCCGAACTGACCGACATGCGTCCGTCCGGCCAGGGCAAGACCCGCATCACCTTCTCCGCCCCGTCGCGCGGGTTGATCGGCTACCATGGCGAATTCCTGTCCGACACGCGCGGGACCGGGATCATGAACCGGCTGTTCGAAAAGTACGGCCCGCACAAGGGCGTGATCGAAGGCCGCAACAACGGCGTGCTGATCTCCAACTGCGCGGGCGAAGCTGTCGGCTATGCGCTCAATGCCCTGGAAGACCGTGGTATCCTGTTCGTGAAGCCGCAGGATAAGGTCTATGAAGGCATGGTGATCGGCGAGAACGCCAAGCCTGACGATCTGGAAGTGAACCCGCTGAAATCCAAGCAGCTCACCAACTTCCGTTCGACCGGCAAGGACGATGCGATCCGCCTGACCCCGCCGACGATCATGAGCCTCGAACAGGCCATCGCCTATATCGATGACGATGAAATGGTCGAGGTGACGCCGCAATCGATCCGCCTGCGCAAAGCGCTGCTCGATCCGCACGAACGCAAGAAGGCGAAGCGTAAGGAAGCCGCCTGATTGGCATTTGCAGCGATTATACCGTTTGCAAGTGTGGGATTTGAAAGCGGGCAGTTTCACCCTTCTTCGTCATGCTGACCGGTTCAGATTGACGATTGGGCGGGTGAAGCGCCCGCTTCTCGCACCGCATTTGCAAACGATATAGCGCCCCCTTCCGGGGCAATGAGCGCGCCTCATGCCTCCCATGCATGCTCCTGCAGCCGCATAACGAGACAGCCCGCCGCGCCTTCCCCATAACCGAACGCGAGCCGGGACAGGATTGCCCGACCCGGACGAGAAACGGCGCCTGGCCCGTCAATCTTCCAGCGCGAAACCGATTTTCAGCGTCACCTGATACTGGATGGCGCCATTGTCATCGACGAAGCCGCGCGCCGCGATCACTTCGAACCAGCGCACTTTCCGGATCGTTTCATGCGCGCGATCGAGCCCCGCCTTGATTGCGCCGTCGATACCTTCACCGGATGTGCCGACGATTTCCATCAGCTTGAAGACATGGTTTTCCATTTCGGACTCCTCTGCCAATTCCACCCACCCGCTGAGCGGAAGGCTACCCCGTGCCGGGTTTTCTCACAAGCTGAACGGGTTAGGCCGCACCGCCCCCACCCCCTTACCCGCACCGCCATGGCAGGCCCGGCGTGCCTGCTTCCGATGCAGGTCCGGGGCGTTTTCGTCCCCAGATCGCTGCGCCTAACCTCTCGCCAAGCGGCTTTTCCCCGCCTATGGCCCAAGGCGTGATGGAGATTTCCCAACTGCGGATCGCCCTGTTCAGCGGAAACTATAATTATGTCCGCGATGGGGCGAACCAGGCACTCAATCGGTTGGTCGGCTACCTGCTGCGTCAGGGCGCGCAGGTGCGCGTCTATGCTCCGGTGGTGGCAAATCCCGCGTTCGAAGCGACGGGCACGCTGATCGGCGTCCCGTCGATGGCCATTCCGCGGCGCAAGGAATATCGCATTCCCACCGGCCTTTCCACTGCGGTGCGGCAGGATTTGCAGGCTTTCGCACCCAACGTCATCCATGTCTCCTCACCCGATATCACCGCCCATCGCGCGGTCTCCTGGGCACACCAGCGCAACCTGCCGATCCTCTCTTCGGTCCACACCCGCTTCGAAACCTACATGCGCTATTATGGCCTCGGCTTTACGGAGCCGCTGCTCGAAGCGATCCTGCGCCGTTTCTATCGCCGCTGCGATGCCCTTGTCGCACCATCGGAAAGCATGGCTGAAGTACTGCGCAAGCAGCGCATGGGCTTCGACATTTCGATCTGGTCGCGCGGGGTGGATCGCGAGATTTTCCATTCCGGCCGGCGCGACACCGCATGGCGGCGCTCCTTCGGCATTGCCGACGATGAGGTGGTGATCGGGTTCCTCGGCCGCATGGTGATGGAAAAAGGGCTCGATGTCTTTTCCGACACGATGGACGAGTTGCGCAACCGGGGCGTGCCGCACAAGATTCTCGCGGTCGGAGACGGTCCGGCGCGCGGCTGGCTGGAAAGCCGCCTGCCCGGCACCGCGTTCGCCGGGTTTCAAAGCGGGGCCGATCTCGGCCGCGCGGTGGCCAGCATGGACATATTGTTCAACCCCTCGATCACTGAGACCTTCGGCAATGTGACGCTGGAAGCCATGGCCTGCGGCCTGCCCGTGGTCGCCGCTGCGGCAACCGGCAGCGAAAGCCTGGTGGATGACGGCGTTTCCGGGCGGCTGATCCAGCCCGGGGCCGTCCATCACTTCGCCGAAGCCCTGCGCATCTATATCGAACAGCCTGCCTTGCGCCTCCAGCACGGCCAGGCCGGTGAAGCGCGCAGCCTCGATTTCGACTGGGACCGGATAAACCACACGGTTGCCGAAACCTATCTGCGGCTTGTCCGCCAGCGGCAGGGCCATGGTTGATCTCTTCGGAGACGAGACCCCTCCCCCTCCCGCACGGGACGAACCCCGCGCGGATGCCCCGCTGGCCGACCGGCTTCGCCCGCGCGCCCTTTCCGACATCATCGGGCAGGAACACCTAACGGGGCCGGAAGGCGCCATCGGCTGCATGGTCGCGGCGGGCCGCCTCTCCAGCATGATCCTGTGGGGGCCGCCCGGCACCGGCAAGACCAGTATCGCCCGCCTGCTCGCCGATGCGGTGGGCATGCGCTATGTCGCCGTCAGCGCCGTCTTTTCCGGCGTGGCCGATCTCAAGAAAGCCTTTGCCGAAGCCGAACTGGCCGCCAGGGCGGGGCAGCGCACTTTGCTATTCGTGGACGAAATCCACCGCTTCAATCGCGCGCAGCAGGACGGTTTCCTCCCGTTCGTGGAGCGTGGGACCGTGACTCTGGTCGGCGCGACCACGGAAAACCCCAGCTTCGCGCTCAACGCCGCGCTGCTCAGCCGCGCGCAAGTGCTGATCCTGCACCGGCTCGACGCCGCCGCGCTTACCGTCCTGCTGGACCGGGCGGAGGGATTGGAAGGCCCCCTCCCCCTCACCCCCGCCGCACGCGAAGCCTTGATTGCCTCCGCCGATGGTGATGGCCGCTTCCTGCTCAATCAGGCGGAAACGCTCTATGCCGCGCAGATTGCCGAACCGCTCGATCCGGCGGGGCTCGGCAAGTTCCTGCAACGCCGCGTGGCAGTGTACGACAAGGACCGCGATGGGCATTACAACCTCATTTCCGCCCTGCACAAAAGCCTGCGCGGATCGGACCCACAAGCCGCGCTCTACTATCTCGCGCGCATGCTGACGGCGGGGGAAGAGCCGCTCTATGTCCTGCGCCGCCTCACCCGCTTCGCCAGCGAAGACATCGGGCTTGCCGATCCGCAAGCGCTGACCCAATGCCTTGCGGCCAAGGATGCCTACGAATTCCTCGGCAGCCCCGAAGGCGAGCTCGCCATCGTGCAGGCCTGCCTCTATTGCGCCACTGCCCCCAAATCCAACGCCGCCTACGCCGCGCAGAAGGCCGCATGGGCCAGCGCGAAGGAAACCGGCAGCCTGGCGCCGCCCAGCAATATCCTCAACGCCCCGACCAGGCTGATGAAGGAAATCGGCTATGGCGTGGGGTACACCTACGATCACGATGCCGAAGAAGGCTTCTCGGGCGATAATTACTGGCCCGAAGGGATGGAGCCGCAGACCTATTATCAGCCTGTGGAACGTGGGTTCGAACGGCAAGTGACCGAACGGATCGCCTACTGGAATCGCTTGCGCGAAAAACGGCAGGATTGACTGGCCGATGACTGTGGGCCGCTTTCGCCATTTCGCCGCAATCGACTGGTCCGGCGCGACGGGGGAACGGCAGCGCGGGATCGCCATCGGCATATGCGATGCGGCAGGCGGTGCCCCTCGCCTCGTCCGCCCCGGGCACATCTGGGCGCGGGCGGAAGTGCTGGACTGGCTGCTCCATGGTTTGCCCACGGATACGCTTGTCGGGCTCGATCTGGGCATGTCCCTGCCCTTTGCCGATCGGGACGCGTTCTTTCCCGGCTGGGATAGCAGCCCACCCGATGCGCGCAGCCTGTGGGCGCTGATCGACCGTATCTGCGCCGGCGATCCTCACCTTGCCGCCACCGGTTTCGTCGATCATCCCATAGCCAGCCGCCATTTCCGCCGTCATGGCGGGCGAGAGGGCGATCTGTTCGGCGGCGGGCGTGGCCGTTTCCGCGTAACCGAAGCTGCCCAACAGACGGCAGGGTGTAAACCTTACAGCAATTTCAACCTGATCGGCGCCGCGCAAGTCGGCAAATCGAGCCTGACCGGCATGCGGGTGCTGCACCGGCTGAGCCACGCCTTGCCCGTCTGGCCGGTCGACCCTTTGCCCGCACACGGATCGGCGGTGGTCGAAATCTACACCGCGCTCGCCGCGATTGCCGCTGGGCGTTCGGCCGGCAAAAGCAAAATGCGCACGCGCGAGGAACTGAATGCCGCTCTCGCCGCGCTCGATTGCCCGCCCTTCCGGGGCCGCACCCCCATCACCGATCATAGCTCCGACGCTCTGCTGACCGCCGCCTGGCTACGCTCCGCCGCCCATCGCGACGAATTGTGGAGCCCCGCCGCAATGACGGAGGAAATTGCCCAAACTGAGGGCTGGACCTTCGGCGCAGTTTAAAGCAAGGGAGCGAACGCACACGGCATCGCTTTTACGCCCGTGCCGAATATGGGCCGGCTTAGCTCAGTTGGTAGAGCACCTGATTTGTAATCAGGGGGCCACGGGTTCGAATCCTGCAGCCGGCACCATATTTCAAGAATTTACGCGATCGCATGCACGCCCTCGAAGAGCGCCAGCAACCGCATAGCAACCACCTTGAACAACTGCCCGGCCGAGGCCGGTAGGATCGAGCGGAGAGGCTGAAGCTTTGCGTGCCGATATGTCGTCGGCGTAAGGACACTCTATATCACCTCGGCAGTCCGTTTCTCGAACGACTGTTGGGTGAGCTTAAATGGTTCGGTGCGTGATGAACTTCTAAAAAGGGAGGTCTTCTATAGACTGGCGGACACAAGGACTCTGAAGGCTTCCTATTTATGGGAGAAGACAGCCTGTCAGACGGATAGGGGGATCGCCTCAGGCCCCATTCAGGCGAAAGCCGAACAAGAACATCCGCACCGCTTCCGATATCAAATTCTTCCGCTCCTTTTCGGAAGGCTCTGAAACAAAAAGAAAACGACTCCCCAAAGTCACTAGAACGAAAAATCGCCATTTGGCTTTAGGGTAAAGATCCCGCCTGATAATGTTCATTTCAACCAATCGGGAGAATGCCGGTTCGAGGATGCAATCCACCCGTCGGGAGATTTCCCCATGGATAAACCTGCCGATTTCCGGACTTTTTCCCGCCTCAGACATCATCAATTTATGGAGTTCCAGATTATCCTTATTCAGGAAGGAAACGAGAATGGCATCCCCCGCCGCCTGCAAAAATGGGATGACCTCCTCATAAACTCCTTTTGTCGCGTTTATCTGCGAAAATGAATTGAATATTATGTTCTTAGATATTTCAAAGAACAATTTTTCTTTCGAATTGTAATGCCTGTAAATCGTATTCCTTGGGAATGCTGCCTTGCTCGATATCGCTGGAATGCTGGCTGCGGTATATCCCTTTTCCTTGAATTCCAGCCAAGCCACATCCCGCAATCGGTCCCAGTCGCTGGGCAACAGCCTTGTGCGCGACGAAATATCTTCGTCCACTTCTTCCGCGATCCGAGTCAATCGGAGCCCAGGTGCTTTCAACTTCGGATTTGATCTGAACTCCGCAGTCGCATGTCCATGCAACGCAACATCCGCCACTTCACGAATATGAGCCTGCATTTCCGCTTCACCCAGCGGAGGCTCGCCGGCCATGAAGCGAAGACCGTCGGTGGACAAAAAACCCACGCGAATCGCGGCGAGTTGAGGAAGGTCGAACGACAGTTGCCCAGCCTCCTTCTTCGCCGCAAAATATGCGTTCAATCCGGGGGTGTTGGACCGGTTGAGATAAGCCGCAATCGCGAGATCGGGTGCCCATCTGGATGCCGCCAGGCTCGCGCGCAACAACCCAAGGCCACGAGGGACATTGTGCCGGGTGTACATGAAGTGGACCGTGTGCCGGATCGCCTCCTCCACTGGCCCTTGAACCAGGGATGGGGCCAGACTTGCCTGTTCGCCCATTGAGGCCAGGACATGCACCAGGACCTCGCGCAGGACAGCATCGCGATTGGCGAAATACTTATAAAATTCCCGTTTGCTCGTTCGCGCCGCAGTCACGATCTTTTCAACCGTCGCCCCCATGTAACCATGACTTACAAAAAGGTTTTCGGCGGCGCTGACAATTCTCTCCTTCACGCCAAGTTCGTCTTGCGGTCGCGTGAGGCTGATATCGGGCAACGTGTAACTCCTGAAGGTGGCATACCGACATAGCGTCAAGCGCCACCTAAAGAAATGCCTTGCGGACTTTGGTACGTGTCTGTACTGTACCCATAATGATACACCTTGCCGGAGGGGCTATGGAATATCGTCCGCGAAGCTGCGCTCCATTTGCCGCTTCACTCTCCTTCGCGAGAGGCGCGTGCCATACTGCCTTGCGAAGGCAGCAGCATGCCTTGGCGCTCCTGAAAGGACCGTCGCCTCACTACAGGCCCCTCCCTTCCCCTGCACATAGATTGGCGAGGTAGGGGCCGACATGGGAGAACGCGGACAAGAGCAACCGAGCGAAACAGCAATGCGGTTGCGCGCGATACACGGCTGGCGCTGGCTCGCATTGCTGGCAGTAATGCTGTCCGGGCCTCCGCTGATGTCTCTCACCTTTTCCTCCATCGCACCCGTTCTGCCGTCCATAGCCAGGCATTTTGGTTCGCAAGGCGGCGGAACCTTGTTCGCACAGTGGATCATGACCGTTCCCGCCATCGGCCTGATGCTGGGCGGCCCGGCCGGAGGTGCGCTGATCGATCGGGTCGGCCCCCGTCGCCTGATCACCGGTGCGTTTGCGTTGTTTGCCTTCGCCGGTTCTGCCGGGCTTTGGCTCGACAATGGGGCCGTCCTGCTCCTCTCCCGCTTCCTGCTCGGATTGGCTGCGTCATGCGTGGCGACAGTCGCCACATGGTTGATCGGCGAGCGCTTCGATGAAATCAGCCGCCGGCGTGTAATCGGAATTCAGGATTCCTTCGCTGGAGTCGCATCGATGAGCGCTGTTTTGCTCGCCGGCATGGCAGGGGCGGCCGGGGGATGGCGGCTGCCTTTCGCAATCTATCTGGTGGCCGCCCCGCTCGTGGTGCTGGCCTTGCTGGCCATGCCGAAAGGAAACATGGCAGCCGGAGGACATAGCAACGTGTCCGCCCGCACGGTCATCACATCGCTATGGCCAGTTTATATCATTGTGCTTGCCATGGCGGGATTGATGATGCTGCCCGCAACGCAAGTCCCTTTCCTGCTGGAAAAGACCGGGGTGGCCGATCCGGTCATTCGTTCACGCGTGATCGCTTGCAGCGCCGCCTTTTCCATCGTTTCGGCTGCCCTTTACGGGCCAATCCGTCAGCGACTGGGCGAACACGGCACACTGGCGCTTATCATTCTCGCATATGCGCTCGGCACGGGGGCACTCAGTCAGGCAAGTAATGCCTGGGGTGCAGCGCTGGGGTGTATGATGTTGGGGATCGGAACCGGCGTATTCGCCCCCCATTTCGCCAGCGTGCTTATCGCACGCTCGCCATCCTTGGCACGTGGCCGCGCCTTGGGACTGATGTACGGCACGATCTTCCTGAGCGAATTTCTCAGCCCGGCTATCATCCTCCCGCTGCGGGCTGCTTTCGGCGTGCATGGTGGCTTTCTCGCTCTCAGCATTGCTTTGTTTGGCGGCTTTGTCGCGGCCGTGCTGCGCAGATGGATACCGCGCAATTCAAAAACCAAGAAAAGGATGGAAGTATGAACGACGACATTGCCGCCAAGCGCCTGCTAACCGGCCAGGCATGGGACGATTTTTGCGAAACCATTCGCCTGACAGGGCATGAGATCGACCGGTGGGGAAATGTGCCGGACGATCTCGATCGCACGGAATGGTATCGCCATTTGTCTCGCATGGTCCGCAATGGACTGGAACGTTTTGTCGAGAATTGCGAACCCGATCATCCCCGCCTGCGCGACACGCCGTTTCGCTGCTCGATCAACGCTCAAAACCCCGATCAGGATCATCTTCTGACCGAATGGTACGAACCGGGCCATTCCTACCGCGTATGGGGCAATCGCGGAACGTTGCCTTATTTCGTGATGGCCGCGTGGAAAGCCGGGCAGGACAAATCGGTGGGCGCGCAGAATTGGGCAGACAAGGGCGTGGACAGCCTGAAGGAATTCGACCCAGCCATGCTCTACACCACCGATTTCCTCCAAAGCGATGCAGTTCATTTCGATGCGGATGGCAATTTCGAAATCATCTGCAGTCCGGACAAGCCTGCCGATGGGCAAGACTGGCTCAAGATCGGAAAGGATACGGTCGGCCTGCTGATCAGGCTGGTGCACCATGATCGCGAAAAGGAAATAGCACCGACATTTCACATCGAAAGGCTGGATAAGCCTGCCCAGCGCCCGGTTCGTCCCGAGGAAATGGCGACCAACCTCGCCCGTGCCGCGCAGATGGTACGCGGCTATGCCGAGCTTGAACGTTCGTGGTGGTTCGACAATCTGGCCAATCGCCAGAACCAGCTTCAATTCTCGCGCAAGGTCTATCTCAGCAATGGTGGCGTAGCGGACCGCCATCACGCCTTTGGCATGTGGGAAAAGCCCAAGGATATGGCGCTGGTTTTCCATTTCGCCACCCCACCCGCAGAGTACTGGATTTTCCAGTTGCTCAACATCTTCCAGGAAAACCTGGATACTTACGAGCACAAGGGTGGCTATATTAGCGGAGTAATGGCGCGCCCGGAGGCGGACGGCACCGTTCGCATAGTCATTTCTGAAGAAGACCCGGGTATTGGCGGCAACTGGATCGACAGTTTCGGCCACGATCACGGCATAATGAGTCTGCGTTTCATCAAGTGCGAGGAACCGCCGGAAGTTGCATCCTACCTAGTCCCTTTGGCCGAACTGAGGGAAAAAGGGTGGGACATGCTGACGGACGATCTGGTTCTGCATAGCGGCCAGTTCGTCGAATGACCCGGTCTGCGGAGCGCGTCGCCTGGATCACCGGGGCCGGTAGTGGAATCGGCCGGGCGACAGCGCTCCGCCTCGCAGAAAGTGGAGCGTTGACGATCCTCACCGGGCGGAGGAAGGAGCCACTGGAAGATGTCGCCAATCTCATTCGTTCGCGAGGCGGCGAAGCGCATATCCTGCCTGCCGACATATCGGATATCGAAGCGATAGGCGCAGCCGCGGATCGCATCGTCGCGTCGGAAGGTCGGCTGGATATCTATGTGGGCGCTGCAGGAATGAACGTGCAGCAACGCAGTTTCACAACCTTATCGCCGGAAACGGCCGATCTGGTTCTGCGCTCCAATCTGAATGGAGCGTTCCATGCCAGCGCGGCGGCGCTGAAAGCAATGCGCCGTCGGAGGCAAGGCCTGCTCGTGCATGTATCCTCATGGTCCGGCAAGCGCGTCTCGCCATGGTCGGGGCCAGCCTATACCGCTGCCAAAGCTGGATTGATCGCCCTGTCCGAGAGCATCAATCTTGAGGTCGCCAACGAAGGCATACGATCTACGGTAATAATTCCGGGCGGGGTCGATACTCCGCTTCTCGATCAATTACCTCGGCCGCTGTCCCCCGAAGCGCGGTCCGCCTTGCTTCAACCGGAGGATTGCGCCGACTTGATCGCCTATATTGCCGCACTTCCTCCGCATATCCGCATAGATGAAGTGGTCATCACGCCGGTTTCGCAAACCCAATAGGAGACGTCCCAACCCGCCGGGAGCCAATCTCCATCTTGCTTGCCTTCAACGGTACGGTACTGTAATGTACCCATCATAATAAACAGCCACCTTTCGACTCGGCTTCGACAGGAATGGCTGAGCATCAAAAATCGGGAGAGGATAATGCATCGCAGAGAATTGCTAGCCTGCGTGATTCTGCCTTTTTTGGGATGGGGCAGCGCAGCGGCAGCCGAATCCGGCAAAGTAGGAATAAATCCCCCATCGCCGCAAGCAGACGCCACATCGCTACAAGTCGAGCGGAGCGAGAGGCCGAATATCATCTATATTTTGCTGGATGACGCAGGTTTCAGCGATCTGGGTAGCTTCGGCTCCGAGATAAACACCCCGAACCTCGACCGGCTGGCGGCAAATGGTTTGCGCTATAACGCATTCCATACACGCGCGATCTGCTCACCGTCCCGGGCCGCTTTGTTGACCGGCCGGAACAGTCATTCGGTCGGAATGGGCAATCTCACGCATGTCATAACCGATGCCCCAGGCAAGCAAGGGCAAATCAGCAACTCCGCCGCCACGATAGCAGAAATCCTGCACGCATCCGGCTACATCACCTTTGCCGCAGGAAAGTGGCATTTGGCACCGCAAGGCAAGCCTGGCCCGGAAAGGGCACAATGGCCGATCCAGCGGGGTTTCGACCAGTATTATGGCTTTATCGGGGGAATGACGGACCAGTTCCATCCGGAACTGGTGGCCGACAATACCCCTATCTCGCCACCGGACGCATCCGGCTATCATTTCACTGCAGATATAGTGAATCGCAGCATCGGCTTCATCCAGGCCGCCGAGGCGCACGATCCGAAACAGCCGTTCTTCCTCTACTTTGCACCCGGTGCGATGCATGCTCCCCACCAGGCCCCGCCCGCATACATCGATAAGTACAAAGCCGTGTATGCCAAAGGATGGGACCGCGTTCGTGCAGAGCGGTTTGCGCGTCAAAAAAAGCTCGGACTCATTCCCGCCAATACCAAGCTGCCACCGCGCAATTCCGATGTAAAACCTTGGAGCAGCTTGAGTGAGGATGAACAGAAAGTCGCCGCCCGGTTTCAGGCCACATACGCCGGCTTCCTTGAGCACACCGACGCCGAGATCGGCCGGCTGCTGGCATTCCTCGATCATGCGAAGCTGATCGATAACACACTGATCGTGGTAATGTCGGACAACGGCGCCAGCCCCGAAGGGGAAGAGCATGGCACCACGAACCTGACGTTCAGCGTTGCCAATCTCACAAAGGCGAGCCAGCCGGTCAGCGAATTGGCCGCGCATGTCGACGAATTCGGGTCCGACCGCACCTATGGCAATTATCCCCGCGGATGGGCCATGGTCAGCAACACTCCATTCCGTCGCTACAAGCAGAGTGTGGATGAAGGCGGACTGCGCACCCCGCTCATCGTTTCATGGCCGAAAATCATTACGCAAAAAGGGGCGGTAAGACCGCAGTTCGTCGATATTATCGACATCACCCCCACCGTCCTTGACGTCTCCAAGGTTACTGCGCCGGACATTTATCGCGGCATCCCGCAATCGCCGATAGAGGGAAAGAGTATTGCGGCCACTTTTACGCACCCCGATGCTCCAGCGCCCCGCGCGACGCAATATTTCGAACTGCAGGGACAACGCGCCATCTGGTCGGATGGCTGGAAAGCAGTCGCCTCCCATGTGCGGGGCACGCCGTTCGAAACCGACACCTGGGCTCTTTATAATCAGAAGGACGATTTTTCCGCTTCGACCGACCTCTCTCGCAAACATCCTGCCGTTCTGGCCGATCTGCAACAACTTTGGATGGAGGAAGCCAGAAAATACAAAGTCCTCCCTCTGGAAGATGTTACCGTACACAGCCCGCAATTTTTCGGAGAGAAAAACGGGAGAGAATACAAATACTATTCTCCTGTGAGATTATCTTATGATGAATCTCCCAAATTCACGAATTTATCATTCGACATACGGGCGATCGTCGACCGAAAAAGCCCCAAGGACGAGGGCGTTATCCTGGCCTATGGCGATAGATTTGGGGGATATGCGATATTCGTAAAGAATAATCGCCTGCAGCTCGATTTCAACGATTTCGGGCATCACAGTACTCTTACCTCCAATATCGAAGTCCCGGTCGGAAGATCGACTCTGTCCTACGAATTCAAGAAGACGGACGACTTCGTGGGGGTCGGCACTCTTTATATCGATGGCAAAGCTGCCGGGAGCCTGAATCTCAAGATGACTCCTGCCCTCGCTATCACGTTTGCCGGAACCGACATCGGTTCGGATGCCGGCTCACCTGTCAGCGATGCTTATGCCGGGGAAGGCACATTCGCGTTTCCGGAAGGTCAGATCGAAGAAGTCACAGTAAAAATAAAATAAACCAATAAAAAGGGGGATCTTATTATGAAAACCAATGATCGCCATTACATCGCCGGACAGGCAATCCGATCCAATCCGGCGAAAACACAGCTTCTCTTGACCACCGCCTTTTGCGCGGCTGCTATAGCTTTCCCGACACAGGGCCACGCCCAAACCTCGGATCAGGGGACTGGAAATTCCGCCGGTGTGCAGGAAATCATTGTTACTGCCCAGCGCCGTAGCGAACGTTTGCAGGATGTGCCCATCTCAATCGCGGCGTTCAGTCAGTCGTTCCTGGAAGATC
>CAYXMY010000046.1:0-22064 GCA_964466155.1 uncultured Caenibius sp.
GAAACGCTATCTCGCGCTGTGGCACGCCCGGCCCGATTTCCTCGCTTACGACATACGCGATTTGCCCAGCGCTTTCCCCGAAGCGCAGCGCAAGCGGGGGCTGCCGGTGCTGACATGGACGGTGCGCAGCCCTGAACTGGCCGAGCGCGCGGCCCGTTATGCCGACGCGCCGATTGCCGAAGGGGCCGGGGTGACGGGGTGAGCGAGGGCGATCCTCTCGCTGCTCGCGTTCATTCTTCCGTGGGCAGCATCGATGCGGCGCAATGGGATGCGCTGGCCGGATCGGGCAACCCTTTCGTCAGCCACGCTTTTCTCACCGCGCTGGAGGATTCGGGCAGTGTCGGCCCCGGTACGGGCTGGGCGCCTGCGCCGATTTCCATAGAAGCGGGGGATGGGAGCCTGCTGGCCGCCATGCCTGCCTATCTGAAAGGGCACAGCCAGGGCGAATACGTGTTCGATCATAGCTGGGCCGATGCCTGGCACCGGGCCGGGCACAATTATTACCCCAAGTTGCAGATCGCGGCGCCGTTCACCCCGGCGACCGGGCCGCGGCTGCTGCTCTCGGATGACAGCCTGGCGTTGCCGCTGTTGCGCGCGGCGGAAAACCTGTGCGCCGATCATGGCTTCTCGTCCGCTCATGCGACGTTTATCGAGCCCCGGCAGCTCCCGCTGTTCGAGCAGGCCGGGTGGCTGCTGCGCAGCGATATCCAGTTCCACTGGACGAATCAGGGCTATGCCGACTTCGACGATTTTCTGGACCGGCTCGCCTCGCGCAAGCGCAAGGCGGTGCGCAAGGAGCGCGCCGCCGCGCAGGACGGGGTAACGATCCGGCAATTGACCGGCGATGCCATTGAGCCGCACCATTGGGATGCATTCTGGGAATTCTATCAGGATACCGGCGCGCGCAAGTGGGGCACGCCCTATCTGACTCGTGAAGCTTTCACGCTGATCGGGCGGCGCATGGCGGAGCGGATTTTGCTGGTCTTGGCCTACGATGGGGCGGAACCGATTGCCGGTGCGCTCAATTTCATTGGCGCGGATGCACTATACGGCCGCTATTGGGGCTGCACGCGCGACAAGCCGTTCCTGCATTTCGAGCTATGCTATTATCAGGCGATTGACGCCGCGATCCGGCTCGGCCTTGGCCGGGTGGAAGCGGGCGCGCAGGGCGGGCACAAGCTGGCGCGCGGGTATGAACCGGTGCAGACATGGTCAGCGCACTGGATTGCCGACAGAGGATTTCGCGAAGCGGTGGCCGATTTTCTGGAGCGCGAACGCGGCGGGATCGCGCAGGATCAGCTTTATCTCGGCCAGCATACCCCTTTCCGCAAGGGTTAGCCGCTCAGCTGGGGCGGCATTCGCCCGGCTGCCGCATGCAATCAGGCGGCGCGGCGCGTGGTCAGCGTCAGCCATTGGCGCGCGCGGCGCTGGGCTTCGGCGATTTCGCGAGCGGTCATCTCTTCGGACAGGTCGGCCCGGCAACAGGCGGCTTCCTCGTGCCCGCGCGAGGCGGCGAGATTGAACCATTTGTGCGCTTCGACCAGATCGAGCGGTGTGCCGTGCGTGCCGCTGGAAAAAGCCACCCCCAGATCGAAGAAGCCGTTCACATCGCCGCGTTCCGCCACGGCGAGGCAGCTTGCGATCAAAAGATCGGGCCGTATTTCGGCTTCGGGTGCAAAATTGTTGAATGCCATTGTCATGATCGATCCCCCAAGAATGAAGAACTTTCCTTCAGGGGGAATCTGGCACCTTATGGTCAACAAACCGTTAAGCATAAAACGGCTGGAAAACCGCCATCTGTCCCGCGTTCTGCATCGTCGCGCCAAATTTGCGTGGGATAAACGCGGCGGAAGAATGTTGCTTGTGCGGGATTTGGCGCATCCCTATAGGCGCGACCGACCGGAACGGTACATGCCATCGGGAAAACCCGAGGTAGCGCAGGGTTGGAAACAATTGAATGTGGGCGGAGGTCCTATGGCAACGGTTCTGAGTGACGATATCGATATTCTGGCCAAGGCACGGCGGGTGATCGGCGACGATTATACCCCCGCCGAAACGGAAGAATATATGTCCGCGGCGCAGCTCGATTATTTTCGGCGCCTGTTGCTGCAATGGAAGAAACTGATTCTGTCGGCATCGGCCGACACTCTGCAATCGCTTCAGGACGGCCCCTTGCGCGAACCCGATCTCAATGATCGGGCCTCCAGTGAAACCGATTGGGGCATCGAACTGCGCACGCGTGACCGGCAGCGCAAGCTGATCGCCAAGATCGATTCGGCGCTGCGCCGGATCGACGAAGGGGAATACGGCTATTGCGAAGTGACGGGTGATCCCATCGGCATCCGCCGCCTGATCGCGCGCCCCATCGCGACGATGACGGTGGAAGCGCAGGAAGCGCATGAACGGCGGGAAAAGATTTCTCGCGACGATTGATGTTTTTTGGGACAGGTGTGTGAAAGCGCTCGGTTGAAACTTTGTTTCCTGCTATCAACACCGTCCCGTCCCCGCCGATGCCTGTGACGGGTATAGTGAACCCTGATCGTTGACTGGACAGATGAGCAGCGTCGACACTCGCCAAGTCCCACGTGACAGCCTTTTCCTGCTGGCCCTTCTGCAATTGGAAGGGGATGAGCAGCCATACCGGATCAAGGTCCGCAACCTTTCCGCCGGCGGCATGATGGCGGAAGGCCAGGTGCGCGTGCGGCGCGGTACGCTGGTCAGCGTCGATCTGCGCAATGTCGGCTGGGTCAAAGGCTCGGTGGCCTGGGTGCAGGATAACCGGTTCGGCATCGCTTTCGTCGATGAGGTGGACCCCAAGCTGGTGCGCCAGCCTGTGGCGGACAAGGCGGAAGATGCGACCCCTGCCTATGTGCGCACGCATATGAAGACCGCGGCCCCCACGCCGGGTAACTTGCGCAAAATTTGATGGTCGCCGCGCTTTGGCGCTGACCCGTCCAAGGCTTGCTGCTAGACCTTGCGGCATGGCTTGGCGTTCCTTCCCATTTCCGTTCGCCTTCGGGCTGGCGCTGACGGTTTCCGGCTGCGGTTGGAGCGGCGGCGACGGCATGTTGAACATGGCGCTGATCGGCAGCCCGGAAGACATGTATGCCAAGAACGGCGATCTTTCCGATGCCGGGCAGGAACTGCGCAGCGCCACGGTCGATGGGCTGGTCGGTTTCGATGGGGCGGGGCAGGTCGCCCCTGCTCTTGCCGACCGCTGGATCGTGACTGATGATGGCAAGAGCTACATTTTCCGCATGCGCGAAGGAACCTGGCCCGACGGTACGGAACTGACCGGCGAAAACGTACGCGATGCCTTGCAGCGTACTCTGCTCGGTCTCCGCGGCACGGCGCTCGGGCTCGATCTTGCGCCGATTTCCGAAGTGCGCGCCATGGCCGGGCGGGTGATCGAAATCCGCCTTTCCTCGCCCATGCCCGATCTCCTGCAATTGCTGGCCCAGCCGGAACTCGGCTTGCTTCACAAGGGCAAGGGCGGTGGGCTGCTGCGGCTGGAGCGCAAGGGCGATCTGGCCCACTTCATCCCCGTCCCGCCGGAAAAGCGCGGCCTGCCCGCGATTGAGCATTGGGACAAGGGCGTGCGCGAACTGGAAGTGCGGGCGTTTCCCGCGCGCAAGGCGATTGCATTGTTCGATCAGGGCGATGTCGATGTCGTATTGGGTGGCAGGGTTGAATTCCTGCCGCTTGCCGATACCGGCCCGCTTTCGCGCGGGACCGTGCGGATGGACCGCGTATCGGGCCTGTTCGGTCTGCGCGTCCTGTCGGATGAAGGCTTCCTGGCCGAACCGTCGCGGCGCGAGGCGATTGCCATGGCGATCGATCGTGACAAGCTGGTGGCCCCGTTCAATGTTAGCGGCTGGCAGGCCACCACGCGGATGATAGCGCCGGGCACGCCGCGCGATCTGGGAACCACCGGCGAACGCTGGGGTGGCATGACGATGGAACAGCGCCAGGCCGAAGCTGCCCGCCGTGTCCGGGCCTGGCAGGCCGATCATCGCGGCGGCCCGGTCAATCTCGCGATTGCCATGCCCGAAGGGCCGGGGGCGGATATCCTGTTCGGCAATCTGCGTGCCGATCTGGCAGGGGCGGGTATCGCCCTGCGCCGGGTGGGGCCATCGGCCAAGGCTGACCTGCGCCTGATCGACGAGGAAGCGCGCTATGCCGGGGTAAGCTGGTATCTGAACCAGTTCAATTGCACGTTGAAAACGGGGCTCTGTTCGGAACAGGCCGATGCCCGGGTGGCCGAATCGGTTATCGCGCCGGACGTTGCCGCATCTTCGGCGCTGCTGGCTGAAGCGGAAGCCGAACTGACAGCGGCCAATGTCTATATTCCGTTCGGTGTGCCGCTGCGCTGGTCGCTGGTGCGTGGCAATGTGCAGGGCTTCGAACCGAATGTCTGGGGTATCCACCCCTTGTCAGCGCTGGCGCTCGTTCCCAGATAACCGCGTGAAGGAGATCGCGATGCAGCAACCTGTGGCTGTCAATCCCGTCCGTCCCGTTCGCCCCATGCGTATGGCCGCCGCCAAGTTGCCGCTGGGAACCCATCCCGAAGCCGTTCGCCAACGGCTGGGAGCAATGGAAAAACTGCTGGAGCGCGCCTTCATCGTGCCGGGGATCAACCGGCCCGTGGGGCTGGACGCGATCATCGGCCTGGTGCCGATGGCCGGCGATCTCGTCGGTGCCGCCATGGGCGCCTATATCGTGTGGGAAGCCCGCAATCTCGGGATGCCGAAATGGCAGTTATGGCGCATGGCGGGGAATGTGGCGGTCGATACCGCGCTGGGCGCGATCCCGGTGGCGGGCGATGTGCTCGATTTCCTGTTCCGCTCCAATTCGCGCAACATGCGGATCGTCAAGAAGCATCTCGACAAGCACCATCCGGCTACCCGTACGCTTGATCGTTGAGGGGGCCTCGATGCGGAATGGCGGGCGCGGTGGCGGCTGCCGTCACGCTTCCAGTTCGACATCCCAGTAAAGCCAGTCGCGCCAGGTTTCGTGCAGATAATTGGGCGGAAAAGCGCGCCCGCGCTCCTGCAATTGCCAACTGGTGGGCCGGATCGGCAGCGTCAGCAGCGGCATGCGGGCCTGTTCGGGCGTACGGCCGCCCTTGCGCAGGTTGCAGGGTGCGCAGGCGGTGGCGACATTTTCCCAGGTCGTGCGACCGCCCAGCCGGCGGGGAATGACGTGATCGAACGTCAGATGCTTGGTGGTGCCGCAATACTGGCAGGAAAACTTGTCCCGCAGGAAGACGTTGAACCGGGTGAAAGCGGGGAATTCGTTCGGTTTGACAAATTGCCGCAGCGCGATCACCGAAGGAATCTTCATGTCGAGGGATGGGGAATGGACGGCGCGTTCGTAAGTGGCGAGAATGTCCACCCGTTCCAGAAACACCGCCTTTACCGCCGTTTGCCATGGCCAGAGGCTGAGCGGATAATAGGACAGAGGCGTGAAATCGGCGTTGAGCACCAGGGCCGGGCAATGGGCCGGATCGCGCAAGGGATCGTCGTCCGCACTGCGGAACCGGACCACTCGTTCAATCAGTTCGGCCTTGAACATTGGGATGTCCTCCCTGATGGCGCAAAGGGAGCATTTGCAGCAAAAGGCGTCAAGCCCGTGACAACCTGCAAATCCACAAGCAATTTTATCCGATAGTCGTATGATCCGCACGCGTTTTGCACCCAGCCCCAACGGCCCGCTGCATTTGGGCCATGCTTATGCAGCGCTGGTGGCGCACGATCTGGTGCGCGCGGCGCACGGCGAGTTCCTGTTGCGGATTGAGGATATCGACGGTGCGCGTTCCCGCCCGGAACTGGCCGCGGCCTTTCGCGCCGATCTGCACTGGCTGGGGCTGGATTGGGATGCGGACATTACCCAGTCGCACCGCCTTGCCGCTTATGCGGAGGCGGGGGAGCGGCTCAAGGATAGGGGCCTGCTCTATCCCTGCCGCTGCACCCGGGCGGAGATTGCCGCCTCCGCCACGGCCATGGGGCCGGATGGGCCGATCTACCCCGGAACCTGCCGCCGCACCCCGCCTGGCCCCGAAGCGGGGGAGATTGCCTGGCGGCTCGACATGGCAAAGGCGATGGAGCTGGCCGGGCGGCTGACATGCGCAAGGAAGCTCCGGCAAGCTATCATCTTGCCGCAACGCTGGACGATGCGGCAGACGGGATCACGCTGGTGACGCGGGGCATGGACTTGTTCCCCGCCACGCATATCCACCGGCTGTTGCAGGCACTGCTGGGCTTGCCGGTGCCCCGCTGGCACCATCATCCGCTGCTGGTGGAAAGCGATGGGCGCAAGCTGGCGAAGCGGCGCGGCTCGCCATCGCTGGCGGACAGGCGGCTGGCGGGGGAGGATGGGCGCGCGCTTGCCGATGCGCTGCGGCGGCATGACTTCCCCGCTGGTATTTCTCTCGGCGAAGGCGTAGGCTCCTCTCCATGACCGATGTCCGCGTTCCCTTGCTGATCGTGTTGATGATCATGGTCGTGGTGTCGCTGGTGCGCGGGATCGCCGCATTCCTGCAAAGCACGAAGGAAGATCTGGATCGCGATCCCGATAGCGTGGGCGCAACGCCGATGCAGTTGCGGCAGAACCAGATGATGTTCGCCCGCATAAAGTATCAGGCGCTGGCGATTGCCGTGATTGTCGTCATTCTCGCCATTGCCCGCTGAGGGGCTCCGCCGGAAACCATGGTCAAGCTGAACAAGATTTATACGCGCACGGGCGACGCGGGCACGACCGGGTTGGTCGACGGTTCGCGCGTGGCCAAGCACGCCGCGCGGATGGAAGCCATCGGCACGGTGGACGAGGTGAACAGCGTGATCGGCCTGGCCGTCTGCGCGCTGGGGGTGGATAGCCATGCCGAAACGCTCACCTGCATCCAGAACGACCTGTTCGATCTCGGCGCCGATATCGCAACGCCGGGGGAGGACTTTACCCCTTCGGAAATGGTGCTGCGGATCGTGCCGGGGCAGGTCGCCTGGCTGGAACGGGCAATCGACGCGGTGAACGCGGATCTGGAGCCGTTGCGCAGCTTTATCCTGCCGGGGGGCAGCGAAGCGGCGGCGCGCATTCACCTCGCCCGTTCGGTGGCGCGGCGGGCGGAACGCTGCATGACGGCGCTGGCCGCGCAGGAACCGGTCAATCCGGCGGCGCTGGCCTATATCAACCGGCTGTCGGACTATCTTTTCGTCCTTGCGCGTGCGGTCAATGCCGCGGCTACGGGCGATGTGCTGTGGGTGCCGGGCGCGAACCGCTAAGCCTGTCTCCGGTTCCCTGCATCATCCTCTAGCCAACCCCTGTCACGCCCGCTAGGCACGCATAGTACAGCGTTTGCGAGGGATGAGACGGATGAAGACAATCGGCGTGATCGGTGCGGGGCTGATGGGCACGGGCATCGCCCAGACATGCGCCCAGGCCGGGCTGGATGTGGTGCTGTGCGATGTCGATATCGCCATTGCCGAAAAGGCGAAGGCCAGTATCGCCAAGCAGCTTGGCCGCCAGGTGGAGAAGGAAAAGATCACCGCCGCCGATGCCGATGCGGCATTGGCGCGGATCACCCCCAGCGCGGACTATGCGCCGATGGCCGCCGCCGACATGGTTATCGAAGCGGCGACCGAGCGGGAGGATATCAAGCGCAAGATTTTCGCCGCCGTGGGCGAAGTGCTGGCCGACGGGGCAATTCTCGCCAGCAACACCAGCTCCATCCCGATCACCCGCATGGCCGCTGCCAGCCCCGATCCGGCGCGGTTCATCGGCGTGCACTTCTTCAATCCGGTGCCGGTGATGCAACTGGTGGAAATCATTCCCGGCCTTGCCACCACGCCCGCAACGCTCGAAAAAGTGCGCGCGTTCGCGCAGGCCATTGGCAAGACGGTGGTCCAGTCGCAGGATGAACCGGGCTTCATCGTCAACCGCATTCTGGTGCCGATGCTGAACGAAGCGGCGTTCGTGCTGGGATCGGGTACGGCAGGCGTCGCCGATATCGACAAGGGCTGCAAGCTCGGCCTCAGCCATCCGATGGGGCCGCTGGAACTGGCCGATTTCATCGGGCTCGATACCTGCCTCGAAATCGTCAAGGTCCTGCAGGACAGTACGGGCGATCCGAAGTACCGCCCGGCGCCGATCCTGCGCAAATATGTCGAAGCGGGCTGGCTCGGCCGCAAGAGCGGGCGCGGTTTCTACGATTATTCGGGGCCGGAGCCGGTTCCGACGCTGTAAGCGTTACCCTTCGCCATCTGCCGGGCCATCGCCGGGATCGCTGGCGTTGGCATCGGCGGATCGGCCGAAATCGCCTTCGGGCGATGGGTCGGCCCCCGTCGCCGGATCGATCAGGTCCTCGTCCGAACTGAATGTCTGATTGGCCGATGCTTCCGGCGCGGGTGCGGGTTGCGTCACCGCTGCATCCTGTCCGGATAGGGGTGGGGGCTGTGGGGCTTCCTGCTTCACGGCAGGATGGCTTTCGCGCTCCGGGCCTGTGCCGACGAAGGCGAGCGCGCAGACCACCGTCAGCGCTACGAAAGCCAGCGCGGCCCAGCGATTGGTGAACAGCATCCGGTACATCCCGCGATGCCTATAGCAGATTGGTTAAATTTCGGTGCTGCCGGCTTCGCGCTTGAGATCGTAGAGCAGGTCCAGCGCTTCGCGCGGGGATAGCGCGTCGATATCCAATTCCTGCAGCTTGTCCCGCAAAGTGTCGCTCTGTTCAGCCTGCGCCAGCGCGGCGGCGGCGAACAGCGGCAATTCGCCCAGCCCCGCAGCCAGCCCGCCGGTTTCCGCGCGCCCTTTTTCCAATCGGTCGAGCACGGTCTTGGCGCGGGCGATCACCGGGGCGGGAATGCCCGCCAGCCGCGCCACGGCGAGGCCATAGGACCGGTCCGCCGGGCCTTCCGCCAGTTCGTGGAGCAGCACCAGATCGCCTTTCCATTCGCGCGCGCGAACATGATGGAGCGAAAGCGCGTCGCAGCTTTCGGCCAGCCGCGCGAGTTCGTGGTAATGCGTGGCGAAGAGGCAGCGGCAACGCGTCGTTTCGTGCACCGCTTCCACCACCGCCCAGGCGAGGGCCAGCCCGTCATAAGTGGAGGTGCCGCGCCCTACTTCATCGAGGATGACGAAGCTGCGTTCGGTCGCCTGCGCCAGAATGGCCGCCGTTTCGACCATTTCGACCATGAAGGTGGAACGCCCGCGCGCGAGATTGTCCGATGCGCCGACCCGGCTGAACAGCCGGTCGACCAGGCCGATGGTGGCGCGGGCGGCGGGGACGTAGCTGCCCGCCTGCGCCAGCAGCACGATCAGCGCGTTCTGGCGCAGGAACGTCGATTTACCGCCCATGTTGGGGCCACCGATCAGCCACAGCCGATCCTGTGGGGCGAGCACGCAATCGTTGGCGACGAAGCGTTCGCCGCTGATCGTCAGCGCTTCTTCGACCACCGGGTGGCGGCCGCCTTCGATGGCAAGGCTGCGTTCTTCCACGATATCCGGGCGGCACCAGCCGCCTTCCGCGGCGCGTTCGGCTAATCCGGCGGCGACATCGATCCGGGCGAGAGCGTCGGCAGTGGTGGCGATGGCATGGCGATCTTCCACCGCGCGGGCGATCAGCCGTTCGAAATGCGCTTCCTCCAGCGTCAGCGCGCGGCCACCGGCCTCGGCGATCCGCGTCGCTTCCTCGTGCAGCACCAGCGAATTGAACCGCACTGCGCCCGCCATCGTCTGCCGGTGAGTGAAGCCGCTGTCGGGCGCCATCAGCGCGTCGGCATGCTTGGCGGGCACTTCGATGAAGTAGCCGAGCACGCCGTTGTGCTTGATCTTCAGCGCGGCAATGCCGGTTTCGTCGCGATACTTCGCTTCCAGTGCGGCAATCGCCCGGCGCGAATTGCCCGAAGCGCGGCGCAGCTCGTCGAGCGAGGCATCGTATCCTTCGGCGATGAAACCGCCCTGATTGCGCTCCGTCGGGGGGGCGGGGACGAGCGCCTGCGCATAGAGATCGACCAGCGCCCCATGGCCGCCCAGGGCGGACAGCAGCGCCGCCGCCAGCACGGGCAGGCTCTCACGCCCGTCGAGATGATCGCGGATGCGCCGTGCTTCGGACAGCCCGTCACGAATCTGGCCCAGATCGCGCGGGCTGCCGCGCCCGGCGACCACACGGCCCAGCGCCCGGCCGACATCGGGCAGCGCGCGCAGTACGGCGCGCAGATCGCCGCGCAGCAGCGGATCGTCATGCAGCCACTGGACCATGCCCAGCCGTTCTTCGATCGCCCGGGCATCGGTGAGGGGGGAGGAAAGATCGTCCGCCAGCAGGCGTGCGCCCGCGCCGGTCACGCAGCGGTCCACCGCCGCGATCAGGCTGCCCTTGCGCCCGCCCTGCTGCGCTTCGAGGATTTCGAGGCTGCCGCGCGTCGCCTCGTCCATGGTCAGCCGCGCATCGCCCGCGCGCACCACGGGGGGCAACAGCAGCGGCAGCTTGCCGCAGCCGACATGGTCGAGATAGGCGACGAGGCCGCCCGCCGCCGCCAGCATGGCGCGCGAGAACTGGCCGAACCCGTCCAGCGTGGCAACGCCGTGGATCGCTTTCAACCGCGCATCGCCTTCGTCGCTGGCAAAATGGCTGCGCGGGCGGGGAATGATCCCGTCCGGGGCTTCTTCCCAACCGTCCGGGGCGACCAGTTCGCTCGCGCCAAGCCGGGCCAGCGCGGCGCCCATCCGTTCGGGCGGGCATTCTTCCAGTTCCATCCGCCCGGTGGAAATGTCGCAGGCGGCGATCCCGATTGTCCCGCGCACTTCGCACACGGCGGCGAGGACATTGGCCCGGCGCGGTTCGAGCAATGCTTCTTCCGTCAGTGTCCCGGCGGTGACGAAGCGCACGATATCGCGCGCCACCAGCGCTTTCGATCCGCCGCGCTTCTTCGCTTCCTCGGGCGTTTCGATCTGTTCGGCGATGGCCACGCGGCAGCCGCCCTTGATCAGCCGCGCAAGGTAGTTTTCCGCCGCATGCACCGGCACCCCGCACATCGGGATCGGCTTGCCATCGTGTTCGCCCCGGCTGGTCAGCGCGATATCGAGAATTTGCGCCGCCAGCTTGGCATCGTCGAAGAACAGTTCGAAGAAATCGCCCATCCGGTAGAACAGCAGGCAGTCGCCCGCCCGTTCCTTCAGAACGAGGTATTGCGCCATCATCGGGGAAGCGGTTGCGGCCATGACTGTGCGGTAGCGGCCCGCGATGCGATTCGGGAAGCGCCCGAACGCAGCTTTCCCCTATCGCTTTTGCTCTTCACCGGTTATCGCCAATCTAACGAAAAGGAGACTGCCCTTGTCCGGTGACGGGAACAAAGTGAGTTTTTCTGAGCGCGAGGCGCTTTTCTACCACGAAACCATCCGACCCGGTAAGATCGAGATCGTGGCGTCGAAGCCGATGGCTACCCAGCGCGATCTGAGCCTGGCCTATTCGCCGGGCGTCGCCGCCCCGGTGGAAGCGATTGCGCGCGATCCGGCGCTGGCCGCCAAGTACACCGCGCGGGCCAATCTCGTGGCGGTGATTACGAACGGCACGGCCATTCTCGGCCTCGGCAATCTGGGCGCGTTGGCATCGAAGCCGGTGATGGAAGGCAAGGCAGTCCTGTTCAAGCGCTTCGCCGATGTCGATTCCATCGATATCGAGCTGGATTCCACCGATCCGCAAGCGCTGATCGAAGCCATCGCGATGATGGAGCCGAGCTTTGGCGGCATCAACCTTGAAGATATCAAGGCGCCCGAATGCTTCATTATCGAGCAGGCGCTGCGCGACCGGATGAACATTCCTGTCATGCATGACGATCAGCACGGCACCGCGATCATCGCCGCCGCCGGGCTTATCAACGCCTGCTACCTGACGGGCCGCAAGTTCGAGGATGTGAAAGTCGTGGTCAACGGCGCGGGTGCTTCGGCGCTGGCCTGCACCGCGCTGATCAAGTCGATGGGCGTGCGCCACGAAAACGTCACCGTCTGCGATACCAAGGGCGTGATCTACCGGGGGCGTGAGAATGTCGACCAGTTCAAGTCGGCCCACGCAATCGACACCGATGTGCGCACGCTGGCCGAAGCGCTGAAAGGGGCCGATATCTCCCTCGGCCTGTCCGCGAAAGGCCCCGTGACGCAGGACATGGTGAAGACCATGGCCCCCAAGCCGATCATTTTCGCGATGGCCAACCCCGATCCCGAAATCACCCCGCCCGAAGCGCGGGAAGTGCGCCCCGACGCCATCATCGCCACGGGCCGTTCGGACTATCCGAACCAGGTGAACAACGTGCTGGGTTTCCCCTTCATTTTCCGGGGTGCGCTGGACGTGCAGGCAACCGCGATCAACGAGGAAATGAAGATCGCCGCCGCCGAAGCGATTGCTGCGCTGGCGCGCGAACGCGTGCCGGAAGAAGTGGCCGCCGCTTATGGCCGGAATCACCAGTTCGGCACCGAATACATCATCCCCGCGCCGTTCGATCCGCGCCTGATCGAACGGGTATCCTCCGCCGTTGCCAAGGCGGCGATGGATTCGGGCGTGGCGCAGAACCCGATTGAGGATTTCGACGCCTATCGTCAGCGCCTCAAGGAACGGCTCAACCCGACGACGAGCGTGCTGACGCAAGTGTTCGAGGAATTGAAGCGCCATCCCAAGCGCGTGGTCTTCGCCGAAGCGGAGGAGGAAATCGTCCTGCGCGCGGCGATCCAGTTCCGCGATTTCGGTTATGGCACGCCGGTTCTGGTGGGCCGCACGCAGGCCGTGCTGGACAAGCTGGCCGAACTGGGCGTCGACGATCCGCACAGCTATGAAATCGCCAATTCGGCCAATTTCATCCACGTGCCGGAAATGGTCGATTTCCTCTACAAACGGCTACAGCGCCGGGGTTACCGCGAACGGGACGTGCGCCGGACGGTGAACCAGGATCGCAACGTCTTCGGCGCCCTGTTGGTGGCTCTGGGCCATGCGGATGCGCTGATTACGGGCCTGACGCGTCCGTTTTCGCAGACCATGCGCGAAGTGCAACTGGTGCTGGACCACAAGCCGGGCCAGGTGCCGTTCGGCATCCATCTGATGATCGGCAAGGATTACACCGTGTTCCTCGCCGATACGACGATCAACGAACGCCCGACGGCGGCGGAACTGGCACATATCGCCAAGGAAACCGCTGCCGTTGCCCGCCGTCTGGGCCACGAACCGCGCGTCGCCTTCCTCAGCTTCTCCACTTTCGGCAATCCCTCGGGCAAGTGGCTGGAGCCGATCCGCGATGCGGTGGCGATCCTCGATGCCGAAAATCCGGGCTTCGAATACGAAGGCGAAATGGCCCCCGATGCCGCGCTCAATCCGCGCGTCATGGCGAACTATCCGTTCAGCCGCCTGTCGCAGCGGGCCAATGTGCTGATTATGCCGGGCCTGCAATCGGCCAACGTCTCGGCCAAGCTGCTGCGCGAACTGGGCGGCAACGCCACCATCGGCCCGATGCTGATCGGCATGGAAAAGCCGGTGCAGATCGTCCCGATGACCTCCATCGCGCCCGATATCCTGCAACTCGCCGTGCTGGCCGCCGCCGGGGTGGTGGGCTGACCGGAAACCTTCCCCGGCCGTCACCCTGAACTCGTTTCAGGGTCCATTGCTCCGGATCGGGAAACCGCGTGTGGGGCGAAAGGGGTGCTGAACCAGGTTCAGCATGACGAAGGGGAGGGACGAAGCGTTTCCTTTGCTGTGGCTATTGCAAATGACGCGATGCCAAAAAGAAGGGGGTACATCCATCGGATGCACCCCCAAGCAAGGTAGAAAAGTGTTTGCTTAGCTGGCCCGGGTCTGCCCGCCGTCGACCATCAGGGTCTGCCCGGTGATGTAGCTGGCAGCATCGCTCGCCAGGAATACGGCGGCGGCGCCGATATCGGCTTCGGGATCGCCGATCCGCTTCAGCGGAACCTGCGCCAGACTGGCGGCATATTGCTCCGGCGCGGCCTTCGACCACGCTTCGACGCCCGGCGTCATCGCATAGGGGCAGATCACGTTCACGCGGATGCCGTCCTTGCCCCATTCGTTGGTGGCGACTTTGGACAGCGCGCGGATTGCTTCCTTGGCGGCGGCGTAGCTGGCCTGCGTGACCATGCCCGAAAGGCCCGAACCGCTGCCGAAATTGATGATCGAGCCTTTGGTTTCCTTGAGATGCGGATAGGCCGCCTGCATCAGGTGGTAAGTCGGCCAGAACCCGGTGTCGAAGGCGACATTCGCTTCTTCGCGGGTCTGCTGGGCGAACATCTTCTGCGCCGAAGCCTGCGCCGCGTTGACCAGCGTATCGAGCTTGCCGAATTCGGCCACGGCTTTCTCCACGATCAGGTGGAGCTGGTCATGCTTGGACAGGTCCATCGCCATGAATGCGACTTTGCCGTATTGGCCCAGTTCGGCGGCGGTTTCCTTGCCCAGTTCCTCTTCGCGGTCGACAATCAGGACGCTGGCCCCGGCCTTGACGAAGGCGGTGGCGATGCCCTTGGCGATCCCGCGTGCGCCGCCGGTGACGATGGCGGCTTTTCCATTCAGATCCATTGTAATCCTCTCCAGAAAGGGGGGAGGCGTAGGCCGCTCAGGTGAGTGACGCGCCGCCGTTGACCGTAAGCGTGCTGCCGGTGGCAAAGCTGCCGTCCGAACCGGCGAGGAAGGCCACCGCGCCTGCCACTTCTTCCGGCTGCGCCAGGCGGCGCAGCAGGCTGTCGTCGGCGACGGCTTGCTTCACTTCCTCGGGCAGGCCGATGTAGATCGGTGTTTCGGTCGCGCCCGGATGCACCGCGTTGACGCGGATGCCACGCGGGGCCAGTTCCCGCGCCATGGCGCGGGTCATGCCGAGAATACCCGCCTTGGCGGTGCAATAGGGCACGGGGCCGTTGCCCTTTTCAGCAGCGGTGGAGGCGATGTTGACGATCGATCCGCCGACACCTTCCTCCGCCATCAGACGCACCGCCGCGCGGCTGCACCGGAATGCGCCGTTGAGCGTGATGTCCAGCACGCGCAGCCAGCCCGCATCCTCGCAATGGATCGTCTGGTCGGCGAACACTGGCTTGCCTTCGGCCTGTTCGGCCTGCGCGGCATAGTATTTGTCCATCCCGTCACCCGGGGCGGAGCCTACCCCGGCGTTGTTCACCAGCACATCCAGCCCGCCGAACGCAGCCTTGATTTCGGCAAAGGCCTTGTCGACCGAGGCGCTATCGGTGACATCGCAGGCGAGGGCGATATGCGGCGCGGGCAGCACGGTGGCGGCCCCTTCCGCGTTGATGTCGAGCACGGCCACCCGTGCGCCTTCTTCCGCCAGGCGGCGGGCGATGGCGGCGCCGATGCCCTGGGCGCCGCCGGTAACGGCCGCGCGCAATCCTTCGAGACGTTTCATGGGTTCGCTCCTCAATCTTCCACTTCGGGGCGCCACGGCACGCCGTTGATATGGCCGCCGCCGTCAACGAACAGCGTGTTGCCGGTGTAGTATCCGCTGCCTTCGCTGGCGAGGAACACGGCCACCGGGCCGATGTCGCGCTCGGCATTGCCGAAGCGGCCCACGGGCACGTTCTTGAGGATGTTTTCCGCCATCACCGGGTTGGCGGCGAAGTATTCTTCCGCCAGCGGGCTGGTGGCCGAAGGGCAGATGGTGTTGCAGGTGATGCCATGCACGCCCCATTCGACCGCGGCGGTGCGGGTCAGCGCGCGGACGGCTTCCTTGCTGGAATTGTAGGCCACGGTGAACATGTGCGCGTTGACGCCGTTCAGCGAACCGAGATTGATGATCCGGCCGAACTTCTGCGCCTTCATTGTCGGGAATGCGGCCTGCATCCCCCAGAATGCGGAATAGAAATTCAGCTTGAAATAGAGGTCCATGTCCTTGTCGGTATGGTTTTCCAACCGCTTGGCGACGCTGCTGCCCGCGTTGTTGACCAGCACTTCCAGCTTGCCGAAGCGCTTGACGGTCGCCTCGACCAACGCGTCGACCTGCTCGCGCTTGGTCACATCGGTCTGGATGAACGTGGCGTCCACCCCGTGCGTATCGCGCAGATAGGCGGCTTCTTCCTCGCCCTGTTCCACGCCGCGCTGGGCGATCACGACATTGGCGCCTGCCGCAGCGAGTGCCCGGGCGATGCCCTGGCCCACGCCCTGGCCGCCCCCGGTGACGAGCGCCGCGCGCCCTTCGAGAATCTTGCTCATTTCAAACACCTCTTTGTTTCAATTACTTGTAGGTCGGATAATCGGTGTAGCCGCGATTGTCGTCGCCATCGCCGGTGTACAGGTTCTTGCGATCCGCCTTGGCCAGATCGGCGCCGTCGCGGAAGCGGTCGACCAGATCGGGGTTGCCGATGAACAGGTAACCGAACGACACTGCGTCGGCCTTGCTTTCGGCCAGCACCGCCTTTGCCTTGTCCAGCGTGAGCCCGTTGTTCTCGATCACCGGGCCGGACCAGTTGGCGCGGACCAGTTCGAGCGCGTCGAACCCTTCGTTCGGGATATGGATCAGGTGGACATAGGCGAGGCCCAGCCCGTCAACCGCCTTGAGCAGCGTGGCGTAAGTTTCCGCCGGATCGGCATCGGCCATGCCGTTGAGCCCGATGCCGGGGCAGATGCGGAAACCGACCCGGCCGGGGCCGATGGCATCGGCCATGGCTTTCAGCGTTTCGACCGCGAAACGGACGCGGTTTTCAGCCGGGCCGCCATAGCGGTCGGTGCGCTGGTTGCTGTTGGAGGACAGGAACTGCATCGGCAGGTAGCCGCTGGCGCAATGCAGTTCGACCCCGTCGATCCCGGCGCGGCGCGCATTTTCGGCGGCTTTCACGTATTCGGCGATCACGCCGGGGATTTCATCGGTTTCCAGCGCGCGCGGCATGGCGGTGGCTTCGGGCACGCCGGTCGGGCCGGGGATCGGATCGGGGCAGGGAATGGCCGAAGGGGCGATGGTTTCCGCGTCGGCATCCTTGTTGGCCTGTACGGCGGCGCGGCCGACATGCATGATCTGCATCACGATCTTACTGCCTTCGCCATGGACGGCATCGGCCACCGCGCGCCAGCCTTCCACCTGCTCCTCGCTATGGATGCCGGGGGTGCGCCAATAGCCCTTGCCCGCGCGCGAAGGCTGGGTGCCTTCGGTGACGATCAGGCCCGCACCGGCGCGCTGGCGGTAATATTCCGCCATGATCGGCGTGGGCACATCGCCCGGCCCGGCGCGGTCGCGCGTCATCGGGGCCATGACGATGCGGTTGGCAAGCTGGAGATCGCCCAGCGTGACGGGGGAAAAGATATCGCTCATTGAGGTGGTTTCCGGCGGGGCAAGGTGGACAGGCGCCGCAAGACGCCTGTCCATGGTCAAGGTCAGGTGCGGACGCGCGGCTTGGGCAGCGGGTGGCCGCGGCGCATCGTCTCGATGAACTTTTCGAGCGGGGCGGGCTCGGCCACCGGGCTGTCGTTGCCCGTCCCCGCCTTGTCGCGTTCCCAATATTCCTTCCAGCTCGGGAACAGGTCGTGGAAGCTGCCATGATAAGGCTGCGCGCCCGGCCAGCGCATCTTGCGGTCGCCGACCGGCGGCTTGTTGAGATCGGTGGCGTACCAGTAAAGCGGCAGGCGGCGGCGGAAGTACCAGCGGCCGTCGATCCGTTCGTACTTGTCGAAGTACATCATCTGCATGATGACCCATTCGGGGCCGGTTTCATGCTCGTTCTTGGAATAGACGATGCCCTGCGCATGATCGGGATCGTCGAAATCGATGATATGCCCGCCGATGTGGTGAGAAGTGCCGTCGAACTGCATCGAGTGGGTTTCCTCGAACCAGTCGCGCAAGTCCTTGCGCCCGCTCTTGCCGCCGCCCACGCGGACATCTGCGGGGAACAGGTTCACCCAGGCATCGGAATCGCGCATGTCGAGCGCGAGCGAATATTTCGCGGCGAGTTGCCGGATCGCGTCCAGCGATTCCAGCCGGTCGATCCGCCGTAACAGGTCTTCGTTCGCGCTCATCTATTCCTCTCCATGTGCGAAAGCGGCGGGCGGTTGTGCGTCAACCGGCCGCAAACGTGTACTGCCGCCAATTTTCCTTGGCGCGGGGCTGCTTTGAATGGCAGGATAGCTCAAAGATCATGGCAATCGAGGTCATACAGTGAAGCACCTGTCCATCCCCGCGCCGCGCCAGGCCTCCATTCCGGTGGCGCGCGAACTGCTGCGCTATGTCGTGGCGGCAGGTGGCGATGCGGAAGCGCTGGTGCGCCGCGCGGGCCTGTCGCATCCGGCGCGGGCCTTGCTCGATCCGCGTTGGACCGGGCAATTGTCGCGCCTCGAATTTTCGGCGCTCTATGCCGAAGCGGCCTGGGCGCTCGATGGCTATGCCGCGCGGCAGGAAGGGCGCGAGCCGCTGACCAAACAGGAATTCGACCTGTTCTGCCAATGCCTTATCACCTGTCGCACCCTGCGCGATGTGATCGCCCGCGCCACCGCGTTCCAGACCATGCTGATCCCGCGCATGGGCAGGCTGGAACTGGCGGAGAAGGGCGATGTGGCCGAATTTCACATGGTCACGTTCCGCACCCGGCGGAATGTCAGTGCCTACGTTTCCGATCTCACCGGCCTTTCCACCCACCACCGGCTGTTCGGCTGGCTGATCGGGGAGGATATCCGCATCCTTTCGGTCGGCTTCCGCTATCCGCAACTGGTCAGCCCGGCATGCGCCTCCGTGCTGATGCTGCACCCGGTGATTCACAACGCGGCGGAGAATTTCCTGCGCTTCCCCGCGCGTTATCTCGAACTGCCGGTGATCCGCACCCCAGCGGAGCTTGAGCGGCTGCTCGAACGCTTCCCTTTCGATCTGGAGGAGATCATTTCGAAAGAGGCGCTGCTTTCGGAAAAGGTCCGGGTGGTGCTCCATTCCGCCTTGGCCCGGGGGGAACCGCTGCCCACCGGGCAGGCCATCGCGCGCCAGTTCCACCTCAGCCCCGCCACGCTCAAGCGGCGGCTGGCGGAAGAAGGGTTCACGCTCGTCGCGCTCAAGAATGCTTGCCGAGGCGATCTGGCGCGGGCGCTGCTGGGCGACGGCGGGCTGGCCATCGGCGATGTGGCGCAGCGTGTGGGTTTCAGCGATTCGACCACATTCAGCCGCGCGTTCCGGCAATGGACCGGCCATGCCCCCGGCGCGTGGCGGATGCAGGATGAAGCGCCGGTGCAGCCGCTGCCTCTGGCTGATGCCGTGCCCGGCTGACAAGGCGGGGCATTCGTGCCCGTGCAGTTTTGCCCACACACCGTGCAGGCGCGAATCCGGTTGCGCCGCCATGCAAAGCGCGGGACAAGCGCGCCGGTAAAAAGCGCGGGCCGGAATCGGCCGGGCGATACAATGGGTGAGGATCGGAAATGGGCGCAGGCCACAGCAAAGGCGCGGGGATAGCGCGGTGCAATCCGCCGGGCATGGCCTTTCCCGGCATGAGCCAGGCGGTGCGCAGTGGTGACAGGATCGTGGTTTCCGGGCAAGTCGCTCTGAAGGACGGGCAGGTCGTCGGCATCGGCGATGCGCAGGAACAGGCGCGGCAATGCTTCGCCAATATCGAGGCCGCGCTGCGGACCGCCGGGGCCGGTCTGGCCGATATCGTCCACTTGCGCTGCTACCTGACGAACAAGGCGGCCTATGGCGGTTATGCGGCGGTCAAGAATGCGCTGTTCGCCGAAAATCCGCCCGCGTCCACCGCTGTGATCGTGGCCGAATTGCTGCTGCCCGATCTGCTGATGGAAGTGGAAGCGGAAGCCTTCGCCCCCCAGACGCAGGAGACGGCATGATGGCCGACAGCGATTTCCAGCTTTCCGAAAGCCAGCAGGCCTTTCTCGATACGGCGCTGACCAGCGGGTACAGCAAGTGGTGCAATCCGGTGCTGGAAGAGGTGCGGCGCGGCCATGCGGTGATGCGCTTTCGCCCGCGCGAGGAGATGCTCACCCCGTGGGGTACGCTCAACGGTTCGGTGATGAACAGCCTGGTGGAACTGCCCTCGTTCGTCGCGCTGGTGACGGAACTGGCCGAAGGCGAATTGCCGGTGACGAGCGATATCTTCATTCAGCATGTCCGGCCGATGCCGGGCGATGCGGACTATGTGCTGGAAGGGCGCGTGCTGCGCCGCGGGCGGACGATGGCGTGGACCGATGTCGTCGCGCGGGTGGACGGCAAGGACGTTTCCTTCGCCCGGATCACCAAGAGCATTGTGGCGCGCTAGCGCATTGGGGGAAGACATGGCGGAACCGATCAATCATCGCCTGCGGCTGGCCGGGCATTTGGGGCTGCGCAGCCCCGATGGGCCGCTGTTCGCGCACAGCGCCCGCTCACGCGGGGGCATGGATCAGCTCGATTTTCTGGCGGAGCAGGGCTTTGCCGGGGTGTTCGATGTGTTCTTCAAGCTCCGCCCGAAGGAGGAGCAGGCGGCGCTGGGCGTGCGGATGGCGCAGCTCGGGCTCGCCATGGGGACATTCAACAACGATCTAGCCCATTGGGATCAGCCCTTGTGGAGCAGGCGTGACGATACGGCGCAGGCGCTGATCCGCGCCAGTGTCGAAACCAGCATCGCAGCGGCGGCGCGGGCCGGCGGCGGGGCCGCCGTATGCGTGACGGGGAGCGATCCCACCCGATCCAAGGCAAGCCAGCTCGACGCGATGATCGCCAATCTGCGCGCGATGGCGCCGCTGGCGGAAGATGCGGGGCTGACGCTGCTGATCGAACCGGTCGCGCCGGACTGGATTCCCGGCCTGCTGGTCGATAGCCTGCCGACCGGCGTCGCCATCGTGGAGGCGGTAGGAAGCCCCGCCGTGCGCCTGCTGGCGGACACCGGCCATCTCGCGATGATGGGCGAAGATGTGGCGGATGCACTCACCGCGCATTGGGATGTGATCGGCGGCATCCAGATCGCCGATGTACCGGGCCGGGTGGAACCGGGGGCGGGCACGCTCGACTGGCGGGCGATTTTCGCTGCGATTGCGGATCGCGGATATGCCGGGCTGGTGGAAGTTGAATTGCTGACCGCGCAGGACAGCGCGGCGGGGGAAGCCCATCTCCTCGCCAACCTGCGGCGGATCGATGCGGAATTGAAGGAGAGAACGGCATGACTATCGAACACCGGATGGTGGAAACCAACGGCATTAACCTGCACGTCGCGACGATGGGCGAAGGCATGCCGGTGGTGTTCTGCCATGGCTTCCCCGGCCTCTGGTATAGCTGGCGCAACCAGATGGAACCGGTGGCCAAAGCCGGTTTCCGCGCGGTGGCGGTGGATCAGCGCGGCTATGGCCGCAGCGACCGCCCGGCGGACCCGCTGGAATACGATGCCGACAAGGTGATGGACGATATGCTCGGCCTGCTCGATGCGCTGGGCGCGGACAAGGCGGTGTTCGTCGGCCACGATTTCGGGGCGCAGCAGGTCTGCAATCTCGCCGTGCGCCATCCGGACCGGGTGGCGGGTGTGGTCATCATGGCCTGCCCTTACGATTTCGACCTCGCGGGCCGCGCCGGGCACGGCAGCAAGGCGACGCAGGAGCAGCGCGGCATGGAATGGGGCGGCGGCATGCGCCCCAGCGAAGCCTTCGCCATGGCGGCGGAACAGCATTTCCTCCACCTCCACTATTTCCAGGCCATCGGCCCGGCGGAAAAGGAACTGGGCGCGCAGCCGGGCGAAGTGCTCAAGCGGCTGTTCTGGGCGCTGAGCGGGCAGGGCGATTACAAGGATTACGTCAACCACCCCTCCGAAGGGACCGGCTATCTCGACGTGCTCGCCCCCGCGCCCGCGCTGCCCTGGCCATGGATGAGCGAAGCCGACATGCAGTACTACGCCGAAGAGTTTTCGCGCAGCGAACCCGATCTGGCCTTCATCGGCGGCCTCAATTCCTACCGCATGGCGGACCGCAACTGGGAACTGGGCGAACCCTGGGCCGATGCCAATATCGAAGTGCCCGCGCTGTTCATTGCCGGGGCACAGGATATCGTTCTCCAGATGATCGCGCCCGATGCGCTCGAAACCCAGAAGCAGCGCGTGCCGGACTTGCGCGGCACGGTGCTGATCGAAGGGGCGGG
>CAYXMY010000047.1:0-21747 GCA_964466155.1 uncultured Caenibius sp.
AATAGGAGTTGAGCATCGAGACGACCACCGGCATGTCCGCGCCGCCGATCGGGATGATGAGCAGGAAGCCGATGATGAAGGACAGCGCCGTGATCGTGACGATCACCCACAGCGCCTGATCCTGCGTGAAGTAGGCCACGAGACCGAGGATCGCCACCAGCGTGCCGAGATTGATCACATGGCGGCCGGGCAGCATGATCGGCGCGCCGCTCATCTTGCCTGCAAGCTTCAGGAACGCGATGACCGAACCGGAGAAGGTGATCGCACCGATGGCGATACCGAGGCCCATTTCGACCCGGCTCTGCCCATGGATCAGCCCATCCGCCCCGGCAATGCCGAAAGCCACCGGATTGAGATAGGCCGCAAGGCCCACCAGCACGGCTGCAAGGCCGACGAGACTATGAAACGCCGCGACGAGTTGCGGCATATCCGTCATCGCGATCTTGCGCGCGATGACGAAACCGATGGCCCCGCCAGCCGCGATAGCCGCCAGAATGCGGAACAGCGTGACGAGATCGTCCGCCGTCGGTTGCGGCAGGAATGCGCCTTCGGGCACCGGGGCATTGATCAGCAGCGTCGTCAGGACGGCCACCGCCATGCCGAAGATGCCGAGCCGGTTGCCCCGCCGCGATGTGGCGGGAGAACTGAGGCCGCGCAGGGCGAGAATGAAGCAAATCCCCGAAATGAGGTATGCCAGCATGACCCATGCTGGAGGAGCAGCGGGAAGCATCACTTGCGCTCCTTCTTCTTGTACATCGCGAGCATGCGCTCAGTGACCGCAAAACCGCCGAAAATGTTGATGCTGGCCAGCACGACCGCGCCAAGGCCCAGCCACATGCCCCCTTGCGACCCGGCAGAGGCCGCGGCGATCAGCGCCCCGACGATAATGACCGAGGAAATCGCGTTCGTCACCGCCATCAGCGGCGTATGCAGGGCCGGCGTCACCGACCAGACCACGTAATAGCCGACAAAGCAGGCCAATACGAAGATCGAAAGGATACCTATGAATTCCATGATTGTCCCCCCCTCAGCCCAGCAGCCGTTCGTTGACGACCTTCCCGCCTTGCGTGAGGCGCACGGCATTGCCGATTTCTTCGTCCAGCACAGGCTTGCCGGCCTCCTTGTCCCAGAAGGCTGACAGGAAATTGTAGAGATTGCGCGCGAACAGCGCGGAAGTGTCCGCTGCGAGATGCGCCGGCGTATTGGAATAGCCGATGATCTTCACCCCATGGCGTTCCACCACCTGATCGGGGACGGACCCTTCGACATTGCCGCCCTGCGCCACCGCGAGATCGAAAATCACACTGCCGGGCCGCATCGTTGCGATCTGGGCATCGGTAATCAGCCGCGGCGCCGTCCGTCCGGGGATCAGCGCGGTGGTGATGACGATATCCTGCTTGGCAATGTGGGAGGAAACCAGCTCGGCTTGCGCCTTCTGATATTCTTCCGACATTTCGGTGGCATAACCGCCCTGCCCTTCGCCTTCGATCCCGGCCACGCTTTCCACGAACACCGGCTTCGCGCCGAGCGACTGGATCTGTTCCTTGGTGGCGGAACGCACATCGGTAGCGGAAACCTGAGCGCCCAGGCGGCGCGCGGTGGCGATTGCCTGAAGCCCGGCGACGCCCACCCCCATGACGAACAGACGCGCGGCGGTAATCGTGCCCGCCGCCGTCATCATCATCGGGAATGCGCGGCCATAGGTGTCCGCCGCCGCCAGAACCGCCTTGTAACCAGCAAGGTTCGACTGGCTGGACAGCACGTCCATCGACTGCGCGCGCGTGATGCGCGGCATGAATTCCATCGCCAGCGCTTCCAGTCCGGCAGCGGCATAGGCATCCACCCGCGCGCGCTGCCCGAACGGATCGAGCACGGCGACCAGCCACGCCCCCTGCTTCGCGCCTGCCAGAACGGCCGGATCGTTGCCCTGGACGCCGAAAACGATATCGGCATCCTTCAACACGGTTTCCAGCGGACCGACTTCGGCGCCAGCCTCCCGGTATGCTTCATCGCTGATGGAGGCGCCGGCGCCGGCCCCTTGTTCCACGGCCATCTTCGCCCCGAGCGCAATAAATTTCTTTATCGTCTCAGGCGTTGCCGACACGCGAACTTCGCCCTCGGTCCGTTCTTTCAGAACCGCAATCTTCGTTTGATCCGCCATTATTTCGCGATCAGCACAATAACCAACAGCGCGGTCAGCACGCAGATGGGCGTGGCCCATTTCATTAATGTGATGAAATTGTCGTAAGACTGCTGCGCAGCCTTCATGTCGTTGCCCGAAGCCATAGTATAGCCTCCCCAGTTTTAGGCCGTTTTCCGGCCATGCCAGTTGATAGCTCTAGCCTGCCCATGCGTGTCGTCAAGGCTCGCGTTGGACGCGCGGCATAAAGTATCGGGCTGCAACGCAATTTTCCCACTTGCACCGGCACAGGCTTAATCTGCTCTTTACTCCCATGTATTATTTGACGACCCGTACCAAACAGGGACAGATGGGAGCCATGAGCGACAGGCAAGAACGACTATTGATGCTGATCGACGACGAACCGGCACAAAGCCGGCTGATCAGCGCACTTGCTGCCCGCGAAGGCTGGCGCACCGTCATCGTGCGCGATTCGGAAAGCGCGATTGCCACTTTGAACACGCGCCAGGGCATGCAACTGGGGGCAATAATTCTCGATCAGTGGGTTCCGGGCGACGATGCCTGCGCCCTGATCGCGGAAATGAAGGCCCACCGCCCCGCCCTGCCGATCCTGATGTTGACGACCAGCGCCAGCCCGTTGCTGGCGGTGGAAGCGATGCGTGCGGGCGCGACGGATTACCTCGTCAAACCCGTTTCGCCGGACCGGCTGATGCTGGCGCTGCACAGCGCGACCACCCCCAAGGCCCCGCGCGACGAGCTGCAACCGCTTACGGAAAAAATCGCCGCAACGCTCGATTTCGATTCCATGATCGGGGCCAATCCGGATTTCCGCGCCGCGCTGGCTAAGGCCGCCAAGGCCGCGCGCGGCCATGGCAGCATCCTGATCGAGGGCGAACGCGGCACGGGCAAGGAAATGCTGGTCCGCGCGATCCATGCGGCCAGCCCGCGCGCGAAAACGCAGTTGCGCATCGTCAATATCGGCGGCGTGCCGGTCAATTCGATCGAATCCGTCCTTTTCGGCCATGAAAAGGGCGCATTCCCCGGCGCCTTCGACCGCCAGATCGGGGCGATGCAGCATTGCGACGGCGGCACCATGGTGCTGGACGAAATCGACCGCCTGCCCCCCATGGCGCAGGATCGGCTGGCCGAAGCGCTGGCGCTGCGGCAAGTGCGCCCGATCGGGGCTCAGCACCGGTTCCGGGTGGATGTCCGCATCATCGCCGCCAGCAATTGGCCGCTGGAAGAAATGGTCGCCGCGGGGGATTTCCGCGCGGATTTGTACGAAGCACTCGCGGGGACCCGCATCGTCATGCCACCCCTGCGCGAGCGGCCCGGCGATATCCCCGCGCTGACCCGCTACTTCCTGCATCATATCGGTGAACAGCCAGGCCTGCGCCCGCTGGGCGTCACCGATGGCGCCTTGGCGCTACTGGCCGCTTATGACTGGCCGGGCAACGTCCGCCAGTTGCAGGCCCCCCTGTTCCGCGCCGCCGTGTTCTGCGATGGCGACGCCCTGACAGCGCAGGATTTCCCGCAATTGTCGGAAATGCTGGGCGATACCCACGCCGTTTCCAAGCCGATGCAGGACGGTGGCGGGGTGCAGCTCTACACCGAAGACGGCAATCTGCGGCCATTGGAGGATATCGAGGCCGATGTGATCCGCCTTGCCATCGGCCACTATCGCGGCCGGATGAGCGAAGTCGCCCGCCGTCTCGGCATCGGGCGTTCGACGCTTTACCGCAAGCTGGCCGATCTCGGGATCGAAGGCTCCAACGCCGCCTAATCTTCGAACTTCGGGATCAGCGGGCCACTTGGCTCAGCGGCGGAAATTCAGTCGAGCACTTCGCTGAAATCGCTCAGCGCACCGTCGCGCATGCCGCGCCACATGTCGCGCGCTTGCACCGTTTCGGCCACGTCGTGCACACGCAGCAGGTGCACCCCGGCGTTCATGCCGTGAACGGCAACCGCCAGGGAGCCGCCCAACCGCTTGTGGGCGGGCGCCTCGTGCGACAATGCGCCGATAAACCGCTTGCGGCTGGCGCCGAGCAGCAAAGGCTGACCCAACGCATGATAGAGCGGCAGGGCATTCAGCACGGCCAGATTGTCCGCCACCGACTTGCCGAACCCGATGCCGGGATCGAGCACGATCCGTTCGCGCGGGATGCCCGCCGCGATGGCGGCATCCCGCCTGTCCTTCAGCCAGTCGAACACATCCAGCACGACATTGGCGTAATGGCCGCCGCTGTGCAGGTCTTCCCCTTCGCCCGGCGCATGCATCAGGATCACGGGAACCCCGCACGCCGCCGCGAATTCCAGCGCGCGCGGATCGTGGCGCAGAGCGGAAACGTCGTTGACGATATGCGCACCGGCCTTGAGCGCGGCTTCCATCACGCTCACCCGCCGGGTATCGCTGCTGATCGCTGCGCCAGCCGCCGCGAGATTTTCGATCACAGGGACGACACGTTTCAGCTCATCCCCTTCCCACACCGCGGGCGCGCCCGGCCGGGTGCTTTCCCCGCCGACATCGATGATCGCCGCCCCCGCTTCCAGCATGGCGGCGGCATGGGCGTTGGCTGCCTCCACATTATCCAGAAACTGGCCACCGTCCGAAAAGCTGTCGGGCGTCATGTTGAGAATGCCCATGACTTGCGGCTGATCGAGGCGGATCATCCGCGCGCCGCACTGCAACGGTGCATGTACCGCCTTGAGCCCAGCCCATTGCGCCGCGCCTTCCTCAGCCAGCGGAGCCGGAAGGCGAGCCAGCGCCCCCTCCATTTCCGCAGCCGCCACCCGTTCCCGCGTGACGATCTTGCCGCCTTCGCGCACGATCAGCGCGAAACGGGAGGCATAGACCATCCCTCCGCCCAGCCGGATCGCCTCGCCTTCTTCGGTCTGCGGGCTGGCGGTCAGCCCAATGGGGCGGATATAAAGCTGCCGGGTCATCGTAAGGGCGCTCTAACGGCTATCATGGCGCTGGAAAATCAATCTTCCACGCTCAACAGATAAAGCTGGCGCAGCGCATCGAGCGGCTTGATCGCGCCTTCATGCTCAATCTGCCAGAAGGTCCAGCCGTTGCAGCTCGGCGCGCCTTGCAATGCCTTGCCCACCCCGTGGATAGAGCCGGTTTCCTTCCCGCTTTCGAGCGAACCGTCCGCGCGCACGGTCGCGGTCCAGCGGCGCTGCTTGTCGAACACTTGCGCGCCCGGCGGGATCAATCCAGCCTCCACCAGAGCGCCGAACGCCACGCGGGGGGCATCCTTGCGGCTCTGCATTGTAGTCAACGCGCTTTCGTCGAGCGGCAGCGCCATCTCGATCCGCTCCATCGCCGCCTCGCGATAGATGCCTTCTCGCTCGCACCCGATCCACTCGCGCCCCAGACGCTTGGCCACCGCCCCGGTGGTGCCGGTGCCGAAAAATGGATCAAGCACCACATCGCCCTTCTCCGTCGTCGCCAGCATCACGCGGTAGAGCAACGCTTCCGGCTTCTGCGTCGGGTGGACCTTGTGTCCTCCCTTCTTGAGCCGTTCCTGCCCGCTGCAGATCGGGATCACCCAGTCCGACCGCATCTGCAATTCATCGTTCAGCGTCTTCATCGCGCGGTAGTTGAAGTGATACTTCGCCTTTTCGCCCATGCTCGCGCAGATCAGCGTTTCATGCGCGTTGGTAAAGCGGGTGCCGCGGAAATTGGGCATCGGGTTGGCTTTGCGCCAGACGATATCGTTGAGAATCCAGAACCCCAGATCCTGCAGGATCGTGCCCACGCGGAAAATGTTGTGATACGATCCGATCACCCACAGCGCGCCATCGGGCTTGAGGATGCGGCGCGCCTCCACCAGCCAGTCACGCGTGAAGCGGTCGTAAGTGGCAAAGCTGTCGAACCGGTCCCATTCGTCGGTCACGGCATCGACATGGCTGCCGTCCGGGCGATTGAGATCGCCCCCGAGCTGGAGATTATACGGCGGATCGGCGAAGATCAGATCGATGCAATTGTCGGGCAGCGAACGCATCGCTGCGACGCAATCGCCCGTGAGAATTCGCCCAAGGGGAAGCTCTGCCTTGGCAACCATCCGCGCCTTGCCCGGCTCGGACCGCGCCAGAGTGCGCGCCTTCGTCAATACTTGTACCATACCGTATGCAAACCCCCTTCAGTCGCCCTTAGGGTGAGTCCTCGCGGAATCCGCGTCAAGCGTGGAAGCTGGCGGGCCATTGCCAGAATGCCGCTAACGGGAGCGGAACACAACGAGTCCCCCACATTATCTGGAGTCATGCCACCCATCGGAGACTCGATATATGGGGGTGTGGCAAACCAGACTCTCGCGGCAAAAATTTTTTTATCCCAACGCAATATCCCGCTCGATACCGATGGTTTCGAGGAAATCGTCATCGTGGCTGACCACCAGCAGCGCCCCATCGTAACCCACCAGCGCTCTTTCCAGTTCCTCAATCGATTCAAGGTCGAGATGGTTGGTGGGTTCGTCCAGGATCAGCAATTGCGGCACTTCCGGGGCGGAAAAGACCAGCGCAAGCCCCGCTCGCAGCCGTTCCCCGCCGCTCAGGGTTCCGGCCAGGCGCAACGCCTCCTTATTGCGGAACGCGAAGCGGGCCAGCACCTCATGCGCCCGATGATCCGTTATTTCAGCGTAATAGGCCCGTATATTGGCAAGCAAAGATAGATCGGGATCGAGCAGCGCAACATGCTGATCGAGCATGGCCAACCGCCCGTCCGCCCGCGCAACCGTTCCCGCGGCAGGCCGTTCCCACCCCATCGCCACGCGCAGAAGGCTGGTCTTGCCACTGCCGTTCGGGCCGCGCAAGGCAACGCGTTCCGGGCCAACGACCGTAAAGGACAAGGGGGCAAACAACGGCTGGCCGCCGTGCGCCACCACCACATCCTCCATTGCCAGCACGGTTCGGCCGGAGGACAAGCCGCTGGGCGGCAAGGCAATCGTCAGCGGGGTGACGACTTCCACTTCCCGGCGCGCGGTATCGAGAGCGTCCCGCGCTTCCTGCCCTTGCCGTTCGGCCAGCGCACGCCCGGCGGCGGCAGTGTTTTCCGCCCGTTCCTGCCTGCGGCCAAGCAGGATACGCGGCTGATCGCCCCGCGCCTTGACCGCACGCCCGGCCTTGTCGCGCCGGGCCTGCCGTTCGGCTTGCCTTTGCGCGCTCTGCGCCTGCTGGCCCACGGCGCGCCTGGCGCGATCCAGTTCGCCCGCCGCCCGCTCGCGCGCTGCCTCGCGGGCTTCGGCAAAGCTGCTCCACCCGCCGCCATGGACGGTAACGCCGACCGGGCTCAGTTCGACGATCCGATCCATCGTTTCCAGCAAGGCGCGATCATGGCTGACAACCAGCGCCCCGCCCGGCCAGCGCGCCAGCAGCGCGTGGATCGCGGATCGCCCGGCACGGTCGAGATTGTTCGTCGGTTCGTCCAGCAGCAGAACATCCGGCGCGTCCAGCAACAACGCCGCAAGGCCCAGCCGGGTCCGCTCTCCCCCGCTCAGCGTGGCGGCATTCCGGGCGGGGTGGAGACCGGCAAGCCCCACATCGGCAAGCGCCTGTTCCAGCCGTTCCGGCAAATCCCACTGCGCGATGGCGGCATCGTCAGCCGTGCCTTCCCCCGCCTCCAGCCGGGCCATGGCGGAAAGCGCACTGGCTATGCCCAAGGCATCGGCCACGCTCCCCGCATCAGGCTGAATCTGGCGCAGCAACCCCACACGGCCATGACGCGTCACCGCGCCCCGTTCAGGCTCGCGCAGTCCGGCGGCGATGGCGAGCAGGGTCGATTTACCGCTACCGTTGCGGCCCACCAGCCCGACCCGCTCACGCCCGAGGGCGAAGGTCAGATCGGAAAAAAGCGCAGTCCCGTCAGGCCGGGAAGCGGAAAGAGAATCGAATGTGAGAAAGGCAGACATAAGGCACCATGGAAACAGCGTGGCAAATCGGGCGGATTTCCATGCTGTCGTTCATGATGCGGCACTCCTTCTGCATTCGAATTTAATCTCGTCGCGAGCGTCAAAGCCTCGCAATGACGTTCGCCTGCGTCTCTAGCAGAGCATTTCCGATTGCGCCACCGGGGCAGCGCTCTCAGGCGAAACGGGGACTAGAGAAGCGCATATTGCGCCACCGGGGCGAAGCTGCGGCGGTGCAGCGGCGTGGGGCCATGAATACGCAAGGCCGCCAGATGCTCTTTCGTGCCGTACCCCATATTGCGCTCCCACCCGTAATGCGGGTGGGTTGCGGCGGCTTCGCGCATCATCCGGTCGCGGTGTTCCTTGGCGATGATGGAAGCGGCGGAAATGCACGGCTCCAGCCCATCCCCCCCGACCAGCGCACGGGCGGGCCAGCGCCAGCCGTCGCACCGCCCGGCGGGGGTGAGATTGCCGTCGATCAGGACATCGTCCGGGTCCGCCCCCAGCCGCCCGCACAGCCCTTCCACCGCCCGCGTCATCGCCAGCATCGTGGCAGCGAAGATGTTCAGCCGGTCGATCTCTTCCACATCGGCCACGCCCAGCGCCCAGTGGCAGCTTTGCTTGATCCCCGCTTCCAGCACCCCCCGGCGCTTGGCGGTCAGCTTCTTGGAATCGTCGAGCCCCGCAGGCGCATCGCGCCCCAGCACCACGGCGGCGGCCACCACCGGCCCGGCGAGGGGGCCGCGCCCGGCCTCGTCCACCCCAGCAACGATGTCCGATTGCAAGAAAGATAGCGGCCTGCTCATGGGCCGCACATCACCCCGCCGCCGCCTTTCCCGCAAGGGGAAGATGCCTCTCTTTCCACATGCGGAACGGTTTCAGGCCGGAGGCAAGCCCGGATCGATCCCTGTCTTTTCGATGGAAACGTCCCACAAACGGCGGGCAAGCTGCGGGTCGGTGGCGCTGGCCTTGCGCTTGGCAGGGCCGGATGCCCCCCGCATTTCGCCGAAACCCTGCGGGCCATAGTAACCGCCAGCTTGCGCCGCCGGATCGCTCGCCGCCTGCAAGGTCGGGTAAGCGCCAGCTTCCGAAGTGTTCAGCATCCAGCGGAAATAGCGGAAGGCGAAAGCCGTCGCCCCCGAATGGCGGCCCAGTTCCGTCGCCGCGACGCCCGGATGGCATCCCACAGCCATGACCGGCGATCCCGCCGCGCGCAGTCTCTTGTCCAGTTCATAGAAGAACAGGGCATTGGCGAGCTTGCTGTCGGCATAGCGCTGCCCCTTGTTGTAGCTCTTGTGCGCATCGAGATCGTTCCAGTCGATCTTGCCGAAGCGATGCGCCAGACTCGCGGTGACCACCACCCGCGCGCCTGGCGTTTCCGCCAGTTTCGGCAGCAGGAGGCCGGTCAGCGCAAACGTGCCGAGATGGTTGACGCCGAATTGCAGTTCGAACCCCTGCGCCGTCCGGGTCAGCGGCGGATACATGACGCCCGCGTTGTTAATCAGCGCATCGATGCGCGGTTCGGCCCCGGCCTGTTCCGCCGCCGCCCGCACGCTGGCGAGATCGGCCTGATCGAGCGGCAGGAAAGCGAGATCGGCACCGGGCGCCGCCGCCGCGATCCGTTCCATCGCTGCCTGCGCTTTCGCGGCATCGCGGCAAGCGAGGATCACCCGCGCCCCGCGCGCGGCCAGCACCGATGCAGTGGCGAACCCCAGCCCCGCATTGGCCCCCGTCACGATGAAGCACTTGCCCTGTTGCGGCGGCACGTCCTCTGCCGTGAATCCCATTATGCCATCATCCCCATTGCGCCACGTTTCCGGTTTCGGGCGTTCTCTAGCGCAGGTCCGGGGCACTGTCTTGCACTTCCGCACCCGGCCAACCCGCGGCGCGCCTGCCTGTGGCGAATGCCGCAAACCGCCCCCGCCCGCGCGCGAGGCACACAAACAATCGACAGAAAACAATCGACAAGGAACCGCCGCAATCCTATCCGCGCGCGATCCATGGCTGACCTTATTCCCCTTGCCGATATCGATCCCGCGCTGATCGAGGAATTGCTCGACCGGGCCTTCGAACCGGGGCGGCAGAAACGCACTGCCTATCGCATCCGCGAAGGGATGGAATGGCTGCCCGGCCTCAGCTTCGCCGCAGTGGATGCGGACGGCTATCTGGCGGGCACGATCCAGTCCTGGCCGGTGGCGCTGACCGATCCTTCGGGCCGCGCGCACCCCATGGTCATGGTCGGCCCCGTCGCGGTCGTGCCCGAGCGGCAGGGCGAAGGCTATGGCAAGGCGCTGATGCTGGCCTTGATTGGCGCGCTGGACACACGCGCGCCGCTGCCGCTGGTGATGATCGGCGATCCGGAATATTATGGGCGCTTCTTCGGTTTCAACGCCGCCGCCACGCAATCCTGGCAGGTTCCCGGCCCTGTGGACCATAAACGGCTGCTGGTGCGGTGCGACAATCCGGCTGTGTTACCCCGCGAAGGCACTCTCGGCCCTTGGCGCGGCTGACCCGATCTGGCATCGGATCGTTCTGACGAACGATGCCTTACGAACCGCCCCCTCATCTCGCTTCCCTCTCGCTGAGCGAAATCGCCGATCTGGCGCAAGCGCGCAAACTGCCGCCTGTGGACCAGTGGCAGCCGCAGCAGACGGGCGACAGCCTGATGCGGATCGCCGCCGATGGCCGCTGGTTCCACGATGGCGGGGAAATCACGCGCCCGGCGATGGTGCGCGCCTTTTCCTCCTTGCTCTGGCGGGACGGCAACGGGCAACACTGGCTCGTCACTCCGTTCGAAAAGCAATCGGTGGATGTGGAAGACGCCGCCTTCATCGCCGTCGACATGGTGCGGCAGGGCGATGCGCTGGCCTTCCGGCTCAACACCGATGATACGGTGATCGCCGGACCCGATCACCCGATCGTCGCGCGTGGCGATCCGGATACGCCCGCGCTTTATCTTGCCGTGCGCCATGGCGCGGAAGCGCGGCTCAACCGCAGCACCTATGCCGAACTGGCCGAACTCGCCCTGGCCAACGGCGATCTTTCGGTATCGAGCGAAGGCATGCGCTTTTCCCTGGTGCCGGCATGAGCGCACTTGTCGATCGTCTGCGCGGGCTGCATGCACAAGGCCATGCCGGAACCGCCGATCTGCGCGATGAAAGCGGCATTTTCACCGAAGGGCATTATCGCCCGGCGGCCGTGCTGGTGGCGATTACCGAGCGGGAGCGGCCCGGTTTCCTGTTCATCCACCGGCCCAGCACGATGCGCGCCCATCCGGGGCAAGTCGCCTTCCCCGGCGGCAAGATCGACGGCAGCGAAACCCCGGTAGAAGCGGCGCTGCGCGAAGCATGGGAGGAACTCGGCATTCGCGAAGGCGATGTGACGATCATCGGCGAAAGCGATCTCTACCGCACCGGTTCCGGCTATGCGATCACGCCGGTGCTGGCGGTGGTCCCGCCCGATCTGCCCTTGCAGCCCAACCCCGCCGAAGTGGCGCAATGGTTCGAAGCCCCGGTCGATTTCGTGTTCGATCCGGCCAACCAGCAACGCCAATCCGCCGAATGGGGCGGCAGGAAACGGACGTTTACCGAAATCATGTGGCACGATCATCGCATCTGGGGCGTCACCGCGGGAATCATCGCGAATCTGTCCCGGCGCATTGCATGGGATATACCGGATCATGGCTGAAACGCTGCCTGCCGCCGGGTGGACGGCCCGCAAGGATCTGGCGAAGCTGGTCGACGCGCTAGGCCCCGGCAATCTGCGCTGGGTCGGGGGGGCGGTGCGCGACACGCTGCTGGGGCTGCCGGTCAAGGATATCGACGGGGCCACGCCCCTGCCGCCGGATGAGGTGATCCGGTGGGCCAAGAAAGCCGGCCTGCGCGCCGTGCCCACCGGGATCGAGCATGGCACCGTCACTGTGCTGCTGCCCGAAGGGGCGGTGGAAGTGACGACGCTGCGCCATGACGTATCCACCGATGGCCGCCGCGCCACCGTGAAATTCGCGGAAGACTGGGCTGAAGACGCCGCGCGGCGCGATTTCACGATCAATGCGCTCTATGCCGATCCGGTAACGCGGGAACTGTTCGACTATCACGGCGGCCTTGCCGATCTGGCCGCGCGCCGGGTGCGCTTCATCGGCAATGCACAGCAGCGGATTCGCGAAGATCACTTGCGCATCCTGCGCTATTTCCGCTTTCAGGCCCGCTTCGGCGCGCAATTGGACCCGCTGGCGGAACAGGCCTGCGCCGAACTGGCCCATACCCTGAAAGGCCTCAGCCGCGAACGGGTGGCGATGGAACTGCTCAATCTGCTGGCGCTGCCCGATCCGGCCCCCACTGTCACGCGGATGCATCGCCTCGGGATTCTCCCGGTGATCCTGCCGGAAAGCTGCGCAGCGCAGATTGCCACACTGGAACGCACGATCGCGGCGGAAAGCGCGGCGGGTATCGCCCCCGATCCGGTGCGCCGCCTCGCCGCCCTGCTGCCCGCCACCGAAGGCACCGCCGAAAGCGTCGCGGCGCGGTTGCGCCTTTCGGGCAAGCAGCGCAAACGGCTGTCCTGCATCGCCGAACGGCAGGCAAGCGACGGCGGCAATTCCCGGGCGCTGGCTTACCGGGTGGGCATGGACTGTGCGCTGGACCGCCTGCTGATCGGCGGCTTGCCGGTCGATGCAATCGTCGGCTGGGATATCCCGCAATTGCCGATCAAGGGCAGCGATGTCATCGCGGCAGGAATCACCGCCGGGCCACTGGTCGCCCGCACTTTGCGCGCGGTTGAAAATCGCTGGATTGACGAGGGTTTCCCCGATGAGGCCCGAGTGGCCGAACTTCTCACCGCCTGCGTCCGGGGTGCGGACTAGAATCGGGAAACTGCCCTTCAGACACGCTAAAGCGTTGAAGATTCAGCTCTCCGGCACTGGAACTGAAAGCCGGTTTCCCCCAAATCCTGTTACGGTGAAACCCTTCGCAGGGGATTTCATACCCGGCCCTTTTGTGGCCGTCAGGCGTACTCTGTTTTCCGCCGTGCTCCGTTCAGCGGAAGTGCAGCGGGAAGAGTGGAAAGTCGGCATGGATGCGCTGCCGTGCGCCGTTTCAATTCGTTTATCCCATGGTTTGAATGGGATGCGCATCCTATCGGGTTATCGCCCGAGACAGACACGTGGAGTTGGATATGAAAATTTCGAAACTGGTCGCCCTCTCGATGATTGCCGCAGCAAGCCTGCCAGCCGCTGCCATTGCACAAGATGCACCAGCAGCCGACGCGGCCCCCGCTACCCCGGCAACCGGCGCGCCCTCGCTCGCAGCCGGACAGACGGTTTATGGCCCGGACGGCCAGCCCGCCGCCACGGTGGTATCGGTCGACGGGGGCAACGTGGTGATCGACACCGGCACCCAGAAGGCCACGCTGCCGGCCAGCGTATTCGCGTCGAGCGACAAAGGCCCGACGATCGCCTACAACAAGGATCAGCTCAACGCTGCGATCGAATCCGCCAACAAGCAGGCTGGCGGGGCCGGTGCAACGGCCACCCCGTAACTGCCGCACGCAGAACGCCGGTCCTCAAACGGGCCGCGCCGACAAGCCCCCTCCCGCCTGTGCGCGAGGGGGCTTTATCATGGGCGATCAGGAAAACTTGTTATCACGCGGGAAGCCCTGCGGCGGCAGGCGCCCGGCGGCACCGCGCGCGACCTTCCACATCATCATGTCGCGTTCCGTGCGCGTGCGCCCGCTCTCACCGCCCATGGTCCAGCTCAGCCCTTCTTCCAGCTTGAGCGTGGTGGCATCGCTCAGCCCGCCATCGCGATAGCGTTGCAGCGTCACCCCCTGCCCACGCGCCATCAAGGGCAGTTCCTCCAGCGCGAAGATCACCAGCTTGCGGTTATCGCCCACCACGGCGATATGATCGTGCTCCGGCGCGATCTCGCGCACCACGGCCAGCTTCACATCGCCTTTCACGTTCACCACCTGGCGGCCCTTGCGCGTTTCGGCGAGCAATTCGTCCATTTCGGCGGCGAAACCCTTGCCCGCCGTGCTGGCGAGCAGGACCTGCCCCTTCGCGCGGTGCAGCAGCACGCTGACGATCTGCGCATCGGCATCGATGTCCACCATGGTGCGGATCGGTTCGCCAAAGCCGCGCGCGCCGGGCAGCTTATCCGCCCCGATGGTATAGAACCGGCCATTGTCCGCCGCGATCAGCAGTTTGTCCGTGGTCTGGGCATGGAGCGCGAAGGCCGGGCCATCGCCTTCCTTGAACTTGAAATCGGAATCGAGCGCCACATGCCCACGCGCCGCCCGCACCCAGCCGCGCTGGGAAAGGATCACCGTCACCGGTTCCTTCTCGATCATCGCATCCATGCTGAATTCGACGGTCGGCGCGGCCTCGGCAATCGTCGTACGGCGGCGGCCAAGCGGTGTGTCGGTACCATATTCCTTACGCAACTGGGCCAGATCGCGCTTCAACCGGGTCCGCTGGCGAGCCGGGCTGTCGAGCAGCTTTTCCAGTTCGTCCCGCTCAGCCAGCAGGTCGTCCCGTTCCTGCCGCAGTTCCATCTCTTCCAGCTTGCGCAGGCTGCGCAGCCGCATGTTGAGGATCGCCTCGGCCTGCCGGTCGGTCAGGTTGAATTCGGCCATCATCACCGCCTTGGGCTCATCCTCCGTCCGGATGATCTCGATGATCCGGTCGAGATTGAGGTAGGCGACGATGTACCCTTCGACCAGTTCCAGCCGCGAGGCGATCTTGTCCAGCCGATGCCGGGCGCGGCGCTGGAGAATGTCGATCTGGCTGGCGATCCAGTTGGTCAGCAGTTCCTTCAACCCCATGACCATCGGCGTGCGCCCCATATTCCCTTGGGCGTCGAGCACGTTGAGATTGAGGCCGAAGCGCGTTTCCAGATCGGTCAGCTTATAAAGGCTTTCCTTGAGCAGTTCGGGATCGACGTTCCGGCTCTTGGGCACGATCACGATACGGATATGCTCGTCGCTTTCGTCGCGGATATCCTCAAGGATCGGCAGCTTGCGGTCGGCGATAAGCTGGGCAATCTGCTCGATCAGCTTGCCCTTGGCCACCATGTAGGGAATTTCGGAGATGATGAGCTGGTACTGCCCGCCGCCCAGCCGTTCGATCCCGGCCAGTTGGTCCGCCTCCTCCCTCGCTTCCGCCGCATGGAACCGCCCACGCACGCGGAACGATCCGCGCCCGGTTTCGTACGCGGCTGAAATCGCGTCCGGGCTGTCGACGATGATCCCCCCGGTGGGGAAATCCGGCCCCTGGAACACTTCCATCAGCTTGCCGTGTTCGACATAGGGGTTGTCGATCAGTTCCAGCGTGGCATCGACGATTTCCACGACATTGTGGCTGGGGATATTGGTCGCCATGCCCACGGCGATCCCGCTGGCGCCGTTGGCCAGCAGATTGGGGAACAGGCCGGGGAAGATATCCGGCTCTTCCTCCTCCCCGTTGTAAGTCGGGATGAAATCGACCGTACCTTCGTCCAGCCCTGCCATCAGGCGGATGGCGGTGGGGGTCAGGCGTGCTTCGGTGTAGCGGTAGGCGGCGGCGTTATCGCCATCGATATTGCCGAAATTGCCCTGCCCTTCGACCAGCGGATAACGCAGCGCGAAATTCTGCGCCAGACGCACCATCGCATCATAGACGCTGGTATCGCCATGCGGGTGATACTTGCCGATCACATCGCCGACCACGCGCGCCGATTTCTTGAACGCCTGGCCCGGATCGAGCTTCAATTGCCGCATCGCCCACAGCAGGCGGCGATGGACGGGCTTCAACCCGTCACGCAGATCGGGCAGCGAACGCGCGGTGATCGTCGACAGGGCATAGACCAGATACCGCTCCGACAGGGCGGAATCGAACGGGGCATCGACAATCGCGTCGAACGGATCGGAGGAATCGTCTGTGGTGGTCGTATCCATCGCCCTCGGCTTAGCAGGGTGGCGGCCAAGGCTCTAGCGCGGCGTGCGGGCAATCCCCATCGCAGGAGACACGGCAGGGCGAACGGGTGGGGCAAACGAGCGGGAATGAATCTCAAGCCCCGGCTCACACACCTTGCAGATCGTGGCTTTCGGCGGGAATGCGCACTTCCAGCCCATCGAGATCGACCGTCAGCGTGATCTGGCATGACAGGCGGCTGGTCCGCTGCACCCCGGCGGCAAGGTCGAGCATGTCCTCCTCTTCCTCGCTCGCTTCGGGCAGCCGGTCGAACCATTCGCGGGCGACGATCACGTGGCAGGTGGAACAGGCCATCTGCCCTTCGCAGGTCCCTTCCAGCGGCATGCCCGCCGCCTGCCCGACTTCGAGCAGGCTGAAACCCGCTTCCGCGTCGGCCCCCACGCTGTCACCCGAAGCGGTGATGAAATTGACCCGGATCATGCCCTATTCCTGCATTTGTGCGGCCGCTACGATCCTTTCGGCCGCTTCCTCCACTTCCGCAAGGGTGGAATAGCGCCCGAAGCCCAGCCGGATGGAACTTTTCGCCTGCCGGTCGTCCAGCCCGATGGCGCGGAGCACATGGCTGGGCCTTCCCGATCCGCTGGCGCAGGCGGACCCCGCGGAAAAGGCCACCGTGCGAACATCGGCCATCAGCCGGGCAACGTCCAGCCCATCGCGCCGCAGGTTGCAATTGCCATGCCAGCGGGCGGTGGCGCTGCCGTTCAGCGTCCAGCCGGAAAAAAGTTCTCCCACCCTTTTCCACAGGCTTTCCACATGATTGGCGTCAGCTTTTTCCCGCTCTTTCGCGATCGCCGCGGCCACGCCGAAGCCCGCGCAGAGCGCCGGGCTGAGCGTGCCGGACCGCAGGCCCTGCTCCTGCCCGCCCCCGGTGATGAGCGGGGCCAGTTCGATCCCATCGCGCACCCATAGCGCGCCGATGCCTTTCGGCCCGTAAAGCTTGTGCGCGGAAAGCGCGATCATATCCGCCTCGACAGGCGGTGCGATCTTGCCCGCGCCCTGCACCGCATCGCACAGGAACAGCGCCCCCGCCGCACAGGCCTGGGCGGCAATCGCGTCCACCGGCTGGATCGTGCCGATCTCGTTGTTGACCTGCATCACCGCCACCAGCCGCACATCGCGCGGCAATTCCGGCTCCGCCGCCACCAGCCCTTCCGCATCGACCGGCAGATGTGCGACCGGGCAACCCAGATCGGCCGCCGTATCCAGCACGGCCGCATGTTCGATGGCCGAGACCGCAACCGGGCGCATGTCACCGCGCGGCGCGCTGCCCCGCAGGGCGAGATTGATCGCTTCGGTGGCGGAGCCGGTGAAAATCACCCGGCCGCCCGGCGGGCACAGTGCGGCCACCCGCTCCCGCGCCAGATCCACCGCCGCCGCCGCCATGCGCCCCAGCCGGTGCGGGCTGTGCGGATTGCCGAACCCGGTACCATCCAGCCCGTCGAGCCAACGGAGCATTTCCTCCCGCGCTTCGGGGGCGAGCGGCGTGGTTGCCTGATAATCGCAATAGATCACGCCGCACGCGCCTTCGCGTCTTCCGCCATGGCGATCCATGCCGCGCAGAACGCCTCCACTTCCGCTCGGGTCGTATTCCAGCCGAAGCTGACCCGGATGATGCGGCTGGCCAGCGCGGGATCGAGCCCCATCGCTTCCAGCACATGGCTCTGCTTCAGGCTGCCCGAGGAACAGGCCGAACCCTGGCTGACCGCGATGCCCGCCATGTCGAACCGCATCAGTTGCGCGCTGCCCGACACCACCGGCATCGCCAGCGCTTCGATATAGGGCGTGGGGTTGGCCAGCCGGTCCGCCAGCCGCACTCCGCCCAGTTCCGCCATTGCGGGCACGAGCATCTCGCGGATCGGGGCAAGCGCATCGGGATTGCAATAGGGTTGCGTGCAGGCTTCCAGCGCGGCGGCGAAGCCCAGGGCGCCGGGCAGATTCTCCGTCCCCCGGCGATAGCCGCGCTCCTGCCCGCCCGAAGGTTCGAGCATCGCGAAATCGCGCACCAGCAGTGCCCCGATCCCCGGCGGGCCGCCAAGCTTATGCGCCGATACGATCGCCAGGTCTGCTTCTGGCGGAATGGGCCATTTGCCCGCGCTCTGCGCCGCGTCGACCACCAGCAATCCGCCCGCGCCGTGAACGATGGCGGCAATCGCCGCGATATCCTGCCCTGCCCCTGTTTCGGAATTGACCGCCTGCACCGCAACCACCGGCGCGCGGCCATCGACCGCTTCCGCCAGCGCATCCAGATCGAGCGCGCCATCGGGCAGAACCGGTAGCACTTCGGCATCGGGCAGCACGCGCAAAACCGCATCATGCTCCACCGCGCTGACCAACCGGGGCCCACCTTTCGCACGGGTGAGCGCGATCTGCGCGCTTTCGCTGGCGCCGCTGGTCAGGATCGCTTCGCCAGTCCAGCCCAGCGCCGCACCGATGCGCGCACGGGCATCTTCCAGCGCGGCGCGCGCGGCGCGGCCTTCGCTGTGCGGGCTGGAAGGGTTGGCCCAGGCGGCCAGCCCTTCGGCCGCGGCGGCCTGCGCTTCAGGCCGGACCGGCGTGGTCGCCGCGTGATCGAGATAGATGCGCAAAAAGCTGTTCCTTGCGTGGGAATTGCGAAAAATGGAACGCACACTATATAGCCCTGCACTTCCCGCGCGCTACCCGTGCGATATCACAGCATTCTCAGGGGTCACCCATGCCGTCAGTCATCTTCCCCGGTCCCGAAGGCCGTCTCGAAGGGCGTTTCCAGCCCGCCTCGCGCCCGCGTGCGCCCGTCGCCATGATCCTGCACCCGCATCCGCAGGGCGGCGGCACCATGAACGACCGCATCGTGCAACAGCTTTACAAGACCTTCGTGGATCGTGGGTTCGCCACGCTGCGCTTCAATTTCCGTGGCGTGGGCCGCAGCCAGGGCAGCTTCGATAACGGAATCGGTGAACTGTCCGATGCCGCCGCCGCGCTCGATTGGGTGCAGTCGATCCATCCCGAAGCGCAGACGACGTGGATCGCGGGCTTCAGCTTCGGCGCACTGATCGGCATGCAGTTGCTGATGCGCCGCCCGGAAATCCGCGGCTTCATCTCCGTCGCCCCGCCCGCCAATATGTACGATTTCTCGTTCCTGGCCCCCTGCCCAGCATCGGGCATCATCGTGCAGGGTACGGGCGATACGGTGGTGCAGCCTTCCGCCGTGCAGAAGCTGGTCGACAAGCTGCGCACGCAGAAGCACATCACCATCCATCACGACGAGATTCCGCGCGCCAATCACTTCTTCGAGCATGAATTGGAAGATCTGATGAAGTCGGTCGACAACTATCTCGACTTCCGCCTCTCGCCCGAGTGCCCGATCAAGTAAGCGGATATTTTCCCGCCCTTCCCGAAAATGAGCCGCTTCGTCAGGTCATAAGTCCCGGCGAAGCGCTCATGGCATGACTGGCAGAATAAGGCGCAGGCTTATTCGCCGCCTTGCTGCTGCCGTTTCATTTCCGCCAGCGGCGTATCCCCGCCTGCGGTCGGCAGTGTCCAGATTGCGACATTGACGGCCACGACCAGCGCAAGGATCACCATCAGCACGACCTGCTTCATGGAACTGCCCCGGCGCCATTGGAAAAAAGCGCCGATCAGCAAGGCAATAGCCAGCAGTACCAGAAGCGAAAGAACCGTGCCCAATCCCACGCCAATCCCCCTATTCTTCGTGCCCCAATTCGGCCTCGACAGCTTTTAGCGGATCGCGGGCCGGGCTGCGTTCCAACAGCGGACCGATGCCGTCCGGCACGCCCAGTTCATGCCGCTCCGCCCGGGAAGCGAGATAACCCCCGAAAAGCATGGCGAGAATTCTCATCGCCTCGCGGTATTGCCCGGGCTCGACATTCACCGCTTTGCGCAGGGCGGCTTCAACGCCATCCACCAGCGCCGCCGAACCGAATGCCAGCGTGAGCGCCGCTTCCCCAGCCGCCGGTTCGATCACATCCGATATCAGAACCGTCTGGGCCATTTCTTCCCCGCCCAGCCGTCCGAGTTGATAGACGAAAGCATCGCTGCCAACGCGGCGAAACACCCGGCCATAGCCGGAAACCATGTACGGCAGGAAAGCCTCTGCCACTTGCATGGACTGCGCCGGAGTCAATCCGAGCCTGCGCGACAGGGCCGACAGCCCGCCGGTGCGGCGTAGCATATCGAGCAAATTCATACCGCTACCCCGACTGAAATCTTGCGACCCTGGTTTCAATTCTGAAGAATTACCGGGCAACTCATAGTTACATGTTATAAATTAACAATTGTACTTGCGCCGAACGGAGCAGCGCCACTCAGTGAACAATCTGTTTCCATACAGAGCCTAATGGGCGGCCCAATTTCATACCCGCCCACCGGGCAATGGTTCGCGTTCAGAACGTGTTATTCCTTGCCGAATAGACCCTTGGCCATACCCAGAATGTCGTTCAGCGGATTGCCGTCGCCATCGCGGTCCAGCATGCTGGCGAACTGCGTAAGCGATCCTTCGCCGCCGATGGCCGATACGATCTGGTTCAGCGTATCCGTCGGCAGGCCGGTCGCCGCGGAGGCGGTTTCCACCGTATCGCCCGGCGCCTGGTGCGCCTGGCCCAGCGCGGCAATCGCCTTTTCCGCCATCGCAGGATCGATGCCGATCTTGGTCGCCAGATTGGTGACATCATCCGGCGCGCCGCCGATACCCTGGAGAATCGAATCGAAAATGCTCATCGGAAAATCCTTCCACGCTTCATGGGAGAAGACGCACTGATGCACCGCCGGTTCCCGCGCACAAGTTAAAAAGCAGTCATCCGCAAACTTGTTTGCGTGGCGCATGAAAACGGGGCGGCAACCGCGATGGTTCCCGCCCCGTACGTTTCATTTGCCGGTAAAATCAGGCGGCAGGGGCAGCCTGTTTCACGCTTTCATCCACATGGGCTTCGAACTGGGCGAAGTTGTCGACGAAGAGCTGGACCAGCTTGGCAGCGGTCGCATCGTATTCGCCCTTGTCAGCCCAGGTCGAACGCGGATCGAGGATCGCGGTATCAACACCCGGCACTGCCACCGGCACATCGAAGCCGAAGTTCGGGTCCTTGCGGAATTCCACGTTGTTGAGGCTGCCGTCGAGGGCGGCGTTCAGCAGAGCGCGGGTTTCCTTGATCGGCATGCGCTTGCCCACGCCGTACTTGCCGCCGGTCCAGCCGGTATTGACCAGCCAGCAGGACACACCGCCCTTGGCGATGCGTTCCTTGAGCAGGTTGCCATAGACCGAGGGGTGACGCGGCATAAACGGCGCGCCGAAGCAGGTGGAGAACGTCGCTTCCGGTTCGGTCACGCCGATTTCGGTGCCGGCCACCTTGGCGGTGTAGCCCGAAAGGAAGTGATACATCGCCTGATCCGGGGTGAGGCGCGCGATCGGAGGCAGCACGCCGAAAGCGTCTGCCGTCAGCATGATCACGTTCGACGGCGCCGGGCCGAGGTTCGCTTCCGATGTGTTGGGGATGAATTCCAGCGGATAGGCGCCGCGAGTGTTTTCGGCCAGCGTGTTGTCGTCCAGGTCGAGCTGACGGGTTTCCTCGTCCATCACGACGTTTTCGAGCACGGTGCCGAAACGCTTGGTCGTGGCGTAGATTTCCGGTTCGGCCTCGGCCGAGAGACGGATCATCTTGGCGTAGCAGCCGCCTTCGAAGTTAAACACGGCGGTGTCCGACCAGCCATGCTCGTCATCGCCGATCAGCGTGCGGCTGGCATCG
>CAYXMY010000048.1:0-21717 GCA_964466155.1 uncultured Caenibius sp.
AGCACAACCTTGCCAAGGTTGGGGTCGAGGGTTCGAATCCCTTCGCCCGCTCCAGATTTTCAAGGGTTGAGGGCCATCTGGCCGACCCTTCCGAAAAATGCCCCACTCTATCCCTACCCGTTTTCCCACTGGTGCGGTTTGCTGCCTGCCGCCTTGGAGCGGTGGGGTGACCTGTGTGAGCCGGAAACCTTTCCAGATAGGCACAGGCACACCCGTTGCGCTCAATTCGTGACGCGCCAGATTCGCTGAATGCATTGGGCCGTCGGAATTTTCTGTATTTACTCCTGCGGGTCGCAGATTGGGGCGATTGGCTGTCTGGCCAACAGCTTGCGTACGAAGGGGATAGAATCCTTCAGGGAGGCATTCACCGTTTCATCGTGTCCCAAGCCCGGATAAAGATGTGCTTCCACAACGGTGCCTGCTTTGCAGGCATCTTGCACAAGCTTGCGCTGCATTTGCGGCGGCGCCATCAGGTCAACGGTGCCGGAGCCTACGAAAAGCGGCTGTTGCAGCTTGAATGCTGGATACTCTGCCGCTTTTCTGCCCCAGATCTTTGCCAGTCCGCCCGGCTTGAAGCTGTCTGCCCAGGTCAAACCAACGCTATCGATATCAATCTGTAACAAAGCAATATGTTTGATGCGGGCCAGGTCCAGCAAGGGAAGCGCCTTGTCGGTGAGGATGTCCGATGCTTTCAGTTCAGGGTGGGCCTCCAGAGCCGTGAGCACCGTATAAAGCATATAGGAACCCAAAGGCCCCTTCTGATCGTAAAATTGGGCTGCAGTGCGCACATCGCTTATTGCATATGGCACACCGGTCGCCACCGTTCCCAGGATATGGAGATCCGGCGCATACTGGGGGGCAAAGCCTGCGGTCGCGAAAGCGGCGCCAGCCCCTTGCGATTGCCCCACAATGACAATCCTGTTGGAAAGATGAGGTATGTCCTTCAGCGCCGCGCGAACGCTGTCGAGCACGCTGTACGCCTCCGAACGCATATTCATATAAGGGTGAAGCCCGGCTACCCCCAGCCCCTCATAATCGGTTGCGACAATCGCAAAGCCTGCATTCAGCCAGGCGTTTAAGTACCGCACATCGCGATAGGATCGACCATGCCATGAAGGCGCAAGAGTGTCCGCTATCCCCACTGTGCCGTGCGCCCAGGCGACGACTGGCCATCCTTCCGCGGGTGCCACCCCTTTGGGAATGAAAACCGCCCCGGAAACGGCGACAGGAGTCTTGCCATCGACCCCACTGGTCGATCCGTAAAGGACACGAAACTGCGCATCCGCTCCGGCAAGCCCGAGAGGTGCGGCAAGAGGTTCTTTACGAAGCGGTACGCCTGGAGTCGCAGGGATCGCTTCGCTCCACGTATAGAAGTCGGAAACCCGGCCATCGCCCCAAAGAGGGTCTGGCACAGGCGTTTGCGCCCCGGCAGCGGCAGTCACGAGGCTGGCTGCCAGAGCCAGAGGCCAAAGAGCAGATTTCATTGCGCATCCTCAATCCATTTTTGATTATTATTTACTCCTATATGGAGTATTAAATGTCAAGCATGCTGATAACAGCCAAGCTTCGGACAACGAACGATTGGCCTCGATGATGAAGCTCACTTCTACCGCTTATGCTTTGTTGGGGCTGCTGGCTCGGCGTTCCTGGAGCGCATATGAATTGACCAAGTACATGCAGATAAGCGTGGTGACATCGTTCAACAGCCGTGCGCCAAGCCATTTGTACGCGGAAATAAAAAAGCTGGAAAAGCATGGCCTTGCTGACGTCAGCGAAGACTTCCATGGCAAGCGGAAACGCCAAGTGTACACCATTACCGAGACCGGCCGCTCCGCTCTTGAGGCATGGCTTCTGGATGGGGAAACGACACCGGCGACCAGCGACTGGGAAACCATGCTGCGCCTTCTCTTTCAGGATCAGGGCAGTCCGGAGGGCATAGCGGACACGCTTGCGCGCATGGAAGACGAGGTGCTCCATTATCTGCGGGGCGCAGTGGAAGGCGTGGGGCGGATACTGGCTGAAGATCGCATTGAACCGCATTCCCTGCTTGTCGCCAATGCGGTCGAACTGTTGGTATCCACGCAGGAGATGCATCTTGCCTGGGTGCGGAATTTCCGTGAACTGGCCAAGCGATTGCCTGCACTTTCGGAGTCCGAAATTCGCAATCAAGCGCGGGCGAGCTATCTACGCAGCCACCGCCACATGGTCACTTTGCTGACCGAAATGGCAGAGTAAACCGGACACACGGGGGGCCGTCTGCCGCCCAAAGTAGACCTTCCGAATGTATCCGAAGCCGAGCGCAAGGCTTCGGGATTTGAGATCAATCCATCGGCGCAGCGGGCGATGGCAGCAATTCAGGATTCCAGACGATTTCCCACAAGTGGCCGTCGGGGTCCCGGAAGTAACCGGCGTAGCCGCCGTAGAATGTAGGCTGCGGGTTTTTGACAACTTCGGCACCGGCGCGGCGAGCTGCCTCAACGATTCGATCGACCTCGTTGCGATCCAAAACGTTGTGCCCAATTGTGAAGGCAGTCGAGGATATCGGCTGTTTCGCCAGCCCGGTGTCATGGGCAATATCATCCTGCGCCCAGATCGCGAGCTTTAGATCGCCGGATAGGTCGAAGAACGCAACGGCGCCATGTTCGAATTCGCGACCGACGATGCCTTCGGTGGGGAGCCCGAGCCCGTCCCGATAGAAAACCAGCGATTGTGCAAGGTCTGCAACGCCCAGTGTTATGACGGAAATGCTCGGTTTCATGCCCATACCCTTCCTATCGACACCGACACGATGCCGGTGCCCTGATAGTCTTGGGCCGCTACCAATGTAACGGAAGAACCCGCGAAGCGGGGGCCGGGCCAACCTTCCCGAACCTAACCTGTTTCAGACGGCAGAAAAATACCGGCCTGCCAAAGGCGCGTCAATCTGGAGCTTTGTCCCACGCCCAGCCATGGCGGACAACAGATGCTGCGTCCGGCAAAAAGGGATGCGCCCCAGGCTAGAGGTGCATCCCGGTTGAGAGGTTATCCGGCAACCTCGGCCACGCGCGGCGTAGCCGGTTTAGCCCAGATGCGATTTGAGGAACGGAATGATCCGCTCAAGCGCCAAACCGGTCGGCGTCGGATGATCGTAGAGATCGTAGTGCGACCACCCTTCGATCACGGCAAGTTGCCGATCCTTCGACGCGGTGGCCCGGCCATAGATTTCCATGCCATCGCGATAGGCCCCGAAGCCGCCCGGCTTGTCACCGAACACCACCATCATTGGCTGGGTCAGCAGCGTTTCAGCAAAGGCGAAAGCATCCCAGGCGATGGCGGGTGCCGAATGCGAGAACAACATCCGTGTGCCCGATCCGGCTTGTGGATTGCGATTGCGGTAATAGTCGGTTGCCTCCAGCACATCGATATCGGTGATGCCCGCCGATTTGCCAGCGTCGACACTCGCAGGCAGGAAAATGTCGATCCGCTCGTCTTCGCTTGCGTTCTCGGCGGTGCGCTGCGCGGCCATTGCCTCGAGGGTGTCGACCGGGTCGTATTGGCTGAAGCCTTCGCGAAACAGGCGGCCAAAGTTGACGCCGGTGACGCTGACCAGCGCCTTGATCCGCTTGTCGACGATGGTCGCCTTGATCGAATAGCCGCCACCGCCGCAGATACCGAGGATGCCGATCCGCTCCGGGTCCACATAGGGCAGGGTCTGGAGATAATCGATAACGTCGCGATAATCCTTCACCCGTTGTTCGGGATCTTCGATCCAGCGCGGCGCGCCGCCACTGCCGCCCTGGAAACTGGCGTCCGGTACTATGACGACAAAGCCCGCTGAGGCCATGGCCGCACCATAGACATTGCCTGCTGTCTGTTCCTTGCAGCTTCCGATCGGGTGGTTCGAAACCACGGCCGGATAGCAGCTGGCCGGGTCGAAATCGGGCGGAAAGTGGATATTGGCGGAAATGTCCCAGGTCATGCCGGGATTGCGAATGCTGACGGTTTCCATGTGGGAAGTCCTCGATCTGGTGCGGGGGGATTATTCGGCGGGCTCAATGGCCTTCGCCGGAACGAGGTTCGCTGTAAAAAAGGGCGCGAGGACGGAGACGGCCTCGTTGACGTAAGCCTCGCCGTCATACAGTTCCATATGGTTCGCACCTTCGACGATGTGCATCGATTTGTCCGTGCTGGCCGCGCGCGCGATCAGGTCGTCGCTCATCCACTTGCTGCCGGCCTTGCTGCCTGCCACCATCTTAAGTGGCTGGGTCAGGAATGCCTCGGCCTTGTTGAATGCGTCATAGGGGATGATCTGGGCAAGACTGCGCGCGGTGGCAAAGCCGGGGGCGTTGGGATGTTGAGCCCGAGGGGTGTGATAATACTCCCATGCCTGTCGCAATTCCTCGTTGGGCGCATCGGCTTCGTTCAGCGGGGCGAGCGGGATGGTGGCGACGGGGTTGCCCGACGCGTCTGACGTGCGGGCATCGCTCCCTGCCTGGATATAGGGGACAGCGTCAGCGTCTTTCACATCGCCCAGCCAGCCGTTGCGGAACATCTGACCGATGTTGACCATGCTGACCGTGCCCACTGCCTTGATCCGGCGATCGTTGATGGCGGCGTTGGCGGTATAGCCCGCCCCGGCGCAAATCCCCATCGCGCCGATCCGGTCATTATCGACGTAGGGCAGCGTGGTCAGGTAATCGAGTACCGCGCTGACATCCTCGGTCCGGATATGCGGGTTTTCCAGCTGACGCGGAGCGCCGCCGCTCTCGCCCTGATAGCTGGCGTCATAGGCAATCGCGATGAAGCCCAGTTTGGCGAGTTTCTTCGCATAGGTCCCGGCAGTCTGTTCCTTAACGCCGCCGCCGGGATGCGAAACGATCACGGCGGGATAGCTGCCGCCTTCGTCGAAACCTGCGGGGAAGTCGATCACCGCCGCCATCCGGATCGTGTTGTTGTTCGAATTGGGGAAAGTCACCTTGGTCATGTCGATCCTCCATTTGGTCATTGGATGAACCGATCATAGTCGCTTGTGTTTTCCCCGATTAGATGGATAAATCTGCATAGGTTTATCACTGGAATGCATAATGACCCGCGACGAATTGGCCGATCTCGCCGTGTTCGCGGCAGTGGCGGAAGGGCAGAGCTTCACACGTGCAGCCAATCGCCTGGCCATGTCGCAGTCGGCGGTCAGCCAGGTTGTACGGCGGCTGGAGGAACGGCTGGGAGTGCGCCTCGTCGCGCGCACCACACGCAGCGTGGCCCCGACCGCAGCGGGGGAGCAATTGCTGGGGCGCATTGCGCCGCTGCTGCGCGCGATGGACGAAAGTGTGGAGGCACTGGGCCGCTTCCGGGACTCCCCGGCGGGCAAGCTGCGGCTGACCGCCACCGACCACGCCGCAAGGCGCTGGATCATTCCCGCGCTGGCGAAACTGCTTCCCGATTATCCCGACATTAGCGTGGAGGTGGCGATCGACTATGGCTTCGTCGATGTGATTGCGGGCCGCTACGATGCCGGTATCCGGCTGGGCGAAGCGGTCGAAAAGGACATGATCGCGGTGCGAATTTCACCTGAAACGCCGATGGTGGTGGTCGCCGCGCCCGCCTATCTCGCGCGTCATTCCGCGCCGACCATGCCGCAGGAAATCCCTAATCATCCTTGCCTCAATCTGCGTTTGCCCACTTCGGAGCGGTTGTATGGCTGGAGCCTGTCACGGCGCGGCATGGCGGTTCATGTCCGGCCCGAAGGCCAGTTGGTGTTCGACATGATAACGCCCATCATCGATGCGGCCTTGGCGGGCATCGGTCTTGCCAACATTCCGCTCGATGAGGCGGAACCGCATCTGGCCGCCGGGCGATTGGTAAGGGTTCTGCCCGAATGGCAGCAGACCCTGCCCGGTTACCACCTCTACTACCCCAACCGCCGCAATTCCTCACCTGCCTTCATGCTGCTGGTCGAGGCTTTGCGCTACCGCGCGTGATTTGGCGGATACGGACACTTTTCGCATCGAGACCATGAAGCGAGCGGGCAAGAACGGGCTGCTACCGCATGGCCCGCGGCGTTTGACGATGGGGCTTGGCGCGGTATGATCGCCCGCATTCCGCTGTGCGGATGGGTTCGGGGAATGCCTGCCATGCCTGCCTTTTTTCTCGCGCTGCTGCTGGCCGCGCTGGCGTCTTTTTGCCGGCGCGATCAATTGCTGGTGGCGCATCTTTCCGCGCGTCTGGGGCAAAGCGGCGGTTTGCTGGCGGTCGCATGGCTGGCGGCCTGCATGACCGCCGGAATTGCCGCCTTCGCGGGGAGCGCGCTGGCTTCGATCATGCCAGGACCGGCCAAGCAGATGCTGGTGGCCTTCGCGCTGTTGCTCGGCGCGGTGGAAACGCTCTGGCCGTGGAAAGTGCGCAGACCGGAAGAGCCGACCCGTTCGCTGTTCGCCATTTTTATCGTCCTCGTGGCGCAGCAGATCGGCGATGGCGCCCGGTTCCTGATATTGGCGCTGGCCGTGGCGCTGGCCAATCCGGTTCTGGCGGGAATCGGCGGTGCTATGGGCAGCGGTGCGGCGCTGACGATGGGATGGATGCTGGGGGGCGACATGGACAAGCTCCCGCTACGCGCGATCCGCTATGTGCTGGCGGCTGCGATGGCGCTTGCCGGGATTGTCATTGGATTGTCCGCACGCGGCATTATCGGGTGATCGGACAAGGCGATTACACTCTTGATGCAAATCGGTGAAACCATGTGCGCTCCGGCGAGTATATGCTGCAGTATCAGGAAAGGGGAATGAATATGGCCCAAGCGGGTGACAATGCGAAAACGGCGTTGGTCGAGGAAATGAACGCGGCCGTGTCGGATCATTTCGCGCTTTATCTCAAAACCAAGAATTTCCACTGGCATGTCGCCGGGCCGCGGTTTCACGATCTGCACCTGATGTTCGACGAACAGGCGACCGCCGTGTTCGGCCTGATCGACGTGATCGCGGAACGCGTGCGCAAGCTGGATGCGGATACGGTGACGTCCATCGGCGCGATTGCGAAGCACACGGCAGTCAAGGATCAGGACAATACCGCCCTTTCGGCGGAGCAGATGGTCGAGGAATTGCGCCATGACAACGCCGCGCTGGTGCAGCGTTTCAAGGCGATCAAGGAACTGGCGGGCGACGCGGGCGACAACGCCACCGAAGGATTGGTGGACGATTGGACCGATCAGGCCGAGCGCCGGGTGTGGTTCCTCAGCCAGACGTTGAAGAAATAAGCACATCGCGGCGCAGCCGCGCGAAAGGCCGCCGGGGCATGTCGCTCCGGCGGCCTTTTTGCTATGTCCGGGCGATGGACGATGCCGGTTTTTATGCAGATGCCGCAAGGGCAGGGTGGGTATGATCCGCTGGCTTCCCGCCCCGCTGCATCGCCTTGGCCTGCGCCTGGCCCACGCGCTGCGCAAGCGCTGGTGGCGGCTCGCCCGGCCTGACCTTGCGGGGGTCTGTGTGATCGGGCTGGACGATGCGGGGCGTGTGCTGCTGGTCCGGCACAGTTACGGCACGCGATTATGGGCCTTGCCGGGTGGCGCGGTGGGCCGGGGTGAGGCGCCTGCCATCGCCGCGCGGCGCGAGTGGGCGGAGGAGATCGGCTGCGCCCTTGCCGATTTGCGGCTAGTGGGTGTGCTCGAACACAGCCTGCATGGCGCCCGCAACACGGTGCACATCTATGCGGGCAGGATCGTGGGGCAGCCACGAGCCGATGGGCGGGAAATCGCCGCGCTCGGGCTGTTTGCGCGCGACGATTTGCCGGAAGATCGCAGCCGCGCACTGGACGCACGGCTTGCCTTGCTGGAGCGGGCATGAGGGTCACAGCAGCGAAAGCTGCGCGGCGTCCTTTTCGCGTTCCTCTTCTTCCCCGTCGAGCGAGGACAGCGTCAGCCCCATCAGGCGGATCGGTTGCGGCAGGGGCAGCATCTCGTCGAGCAGGGCATGGCCGATGGCGCCGAATTCCTCCTTGTCCGCCACCACCTGGGCCAGCGAGCGGGCACGCGTGACCAGCGAAAAATCGGCATAGCGCAGTTTCAGCGTCACCGTGCGGCCGCGCGCACCAGCCCGTTCGATCCGTTCCCACACGATATCGGCAATGGAATCGAGCGTTTCACGCAAGGTTGGGCCGGTGGAAATGTCATGCGGGAAGGTCCGTTCCGCCCCCAGTGATTTGCGCGGGCGGTCCGGCCGCACCGGGCGCAGGTCGATGCCCCGCGCGGCGCGGTAGAGATAGTCGGCCAGGCTGCCGAAATTGGCCTTGAGAAACGCGATGTCCTTGGCCGCGAGGTCGGCGCCGGTGGCGATGCCGAGCTTTGCCATCTTTTCCGCCCCGCGCGGGCCGACCCCGTGGAAGCGGCGGACGGGCAGGCTGGCGACAAAGGCCGCGCCTTCGCCGGGGCGGATGACGCAGAGGCCGTCGGGCTTGTTCTGGTCGCTCGCGATCTTGGCGAGGAACTTGTTGTAGGACACCCCCGCGCTGGCGGTGAGCTGGAGCTCGCTGCGGATGCGGCTGCGGATAAGGTCGGCGATGCGAGTGGCGGAGCCGATGCCGCGCAGATCGGCGGTGACATCGAGATAGGCTTCATCGAGGCTGAGCGGTTCGACGAGCAGCGTATAATCGCGGAAGATCGCATGAATCCTTTGCGAAACCGCGCGGTAGATGTCGAACCGCGGGCGAACGAAGACGAGATCGGGGCAAAGCCGTTTCGCCCGGGCCGACGGCATCGCCGAACGCACGCCGAATTTGCGCGCTTCATAGCTCGCTGCCGCCACGACCCCGCGCGAGGCGCTGCCCCCCACCGCCACCGGCAGCCCCTTGAGCGCGGGATTGTCGCGCTGTTCGACGCTGGCATAGAAGGCATCCATGTCGATATGGATGATCTTGCGCAGCCCGGCGGCATCGCCGCTGCCGTGGTCTTTCTCCCGGCGGTCATCGGAAGCGTTGCTGCTCATGGCCGGAGGATAGCAAGCCCGATGCATCTTGTCGCGCTGCCGGGCGGCGGGAATATCGAGCGCAATCAACTCCGAACTAGCCATTCGGGCCGCCATCGGCCAAGAGCAGGCGATGACGTCCGGTTCCAGTTCCACCACGCATCATCATTTTCCCATGGGGGGCCGCGAGTTCGTGGTGATGATGGCAATGCTGCAGGCGCTTCAGGCGCTCGCAATCGATTCGATGCTGCCCGCGCTCGGCATCATGTCGCAGGATCTCGGCGTGCATGACGCCAACCAGCGGCAACTGGTCGTCGGGGTCTTCCTGATCTGCTCGGGGCTCGGTTCGTTGTTTCCGGGGGCGCTGGCGGACCGGTTCGGGCGGCGGCCGGTGCTGTTCATCTGCCTTGGCGGTTACATCCTTTTCAGCCTCGGGTCGGCGCTGATGCAGCACTTTACCGGGCTGCTCGTGATGCGCGGCATGGCGGGGCTGATGTCGGCGGGCATGATCGTAATGAGCACGACGATCATCCGCGACCGGTTCCAGGGCGACAAGATGGCGCGCACGCAATCGCTGGTGGCGATGGTGTTCATGGTCGTGCCGATGATCGCGCCGACGCTGGGGCAGGCGGTGCTGCTGGTTGCGAGCTGGCGGTGGATCTTCGGGATCATGGCTGGGCTGGGCGCGCTGCTGGCGGTGTGGGCGGCCCTGCGCCTGCCTGAAACGCTGCATCCCGAATACCGCCAGCCGATCGAAGTGCATGTGATCGCCCGCAATATGGGCACGGCGCTGACCAATCGTGCGGCGTTCGGCTATGTCTTCGGGATGGCGTTGGTTCAGGGTGCGCTGTTCGGCTATATCAACAGTTCGCAGCAACTCGTCGCCGAACATTTTGGCGCGGGGGAGCAGTTCCCGCTGTTCTTCGGCGGCATGGCGCTGATGATGGCCTGCGCCAATCTCACCAATTCGCGGATCGTGGAGCATTTCGGCGCACGGCGCGTTTCGCATACGGCGCTGTTGTGCTTTATGCTTCTGGGCGCGGTGCAATTGTGGCTGGCCATGCGGGGCAGGGAAACCCTGTGGGAGTTCGCTCCGGTGATGACGCTCAATCTCTGCCTGATGGGCTTTATCGGCGCGAATTTCGCTTCGATTGCGTTGCAGCCCTTCGCCCGGATCGCGGGGGCGGCATCGTCCCTGCAGACGTTCCTCAGGCTCGTGATCGGTTCCGCGCTGGGGGCGATCATCGGCCAGCTTTACGACGATTCCGCCCGCCCGCTCGCCTTCGCGCTGGTTTCGGCGGGGGCCATCGCGCTGCTGCTGGTGCTTTATAGCGAGCGTGGGCGGCTGTTCCAGCGGCGGCACGGGGTGGTGCCACAAGCGTGAACGATCTGTTCGACCTCATCGTGATCGGCGGCGGGGTCAACGGCGCGGGGATCGCACGCGATGCCGCCGGGCGCGGGGGCAAGGTCCTGCTGCTGGAAGCGCGCGATCTGGCCAGCGGCACCTCCAGCGCATCGACCAAGCTGGTCCATGGGGGGCTGCGCTATCTCGAATACCGCGAATTCGCGCTGGTGCGCGAAGCGCTGCACGAACGGGAAACGCTGTGGCGGATCGCGCCCCATATCGTCCGCCCGATGCGGTTCGTATTGCCGCACGCACCGGGGCTGCGTCCGCGCTGGATGCTGCGTGCGGGGCTGCTGCTTTACGATCTGCTCGCGGGACGCAGCGCCTGGCCGCGCTCGCGCTCGATCCGCCTGCCTGTCCATCCGGCGGGCGCGGCCCTGAATCCGGCGCTGACACGGGGATTCGAATATTCCGATGGCTGGGTGGACGATGCCCGGCTGGTGGCGCTGAACGCGCTGGACGCGGCGGAGCGTGGGGCGGACATTCGCACCTGGACCCCGGCCACCGCCGCGCGGCGCGCAAGCGGCCCCGATGGCGATCGCTGGGTGGTGGAAACGCCCACTGGTGCGTTTCACGGGCGTGCGCTGGTCAACGCGGGCGGGCCGGGGGCAGACGATGTGGCGCGGCTGGCCGGGGTCACGCCCGATTACACCCTGCGCCGGGTGCGCGGATCGCACATTGTCGTGCCCCGGCTGTTCGATCATCCTTACGCCTATATCTTCCAGCAGCCCGACACGCGGATCGTGTTCGCCATTCCTTATGAGCGCGATTTCACGCTGATCGGGACGACCGACCGCGATCACACGGGCCCGCTCACCCATGTTCATGCGGATGAGGAAGAGATCGCCTATCTCTGTGCTGCGGCCAGCCGCTCTTTCCGCAAGCCGGTGCGCAGGGACGATGTGGTATGGTCCTATGCCGGGGTGCGGGCGCTGGTGGACGATGGCTCGGGCCGGCCCGAAGCAACCACGCGCGGTTATCGCCTGCCGCTGTCCCCGCCGGGGGACGGGGCGCCGCTGCTCGATGTCTATGGCGGCAAGATCACGTCCTATCGCCATCTGGCGGAAAACGCGGTCGATCTGCTGGCGGAACGGTTGCCGCAACTGGCGGGTGGGCTGTGGACGGCGCATGCACCGTTGCCGGGCGGCGATTTTCCCGCCGGGTCGGTAGGCGATCTGATCGAGACCTTGCAGGCGGCTTATGCCTTTTTGGACGACAGGCAGGCCGCGCGTATCGCCCATGCCTATGGCACGCGGGCCATGCGCTGGCTGGGCCAGGCACGCGGCTGGAACGATCTTGGCCGCGCTTTCGGCGCGGGATTGAGCGAGGCGGAACTGGCTTATCTGCGCGCGGCGGAATGGGCGCGTTCGGCGGAAGATGTGCTGTGGCGGCGCAGCAAGCTGGGCCTTCACATGACCGCGCAGCAGCGGCAGGATGTCGCCGCCTTTTTGGGCGGGTAGATTACAGGTCCGCTGCCGGCATGCGGAAGATCGGCTGGTGCGCTTCGTAGGCCTGCATCCGTTCGAGCAGCAGATCGAGTTCGTGTTCCGCGATCAGGATACGGGCATGGGCGGGCCGGACGAAGCCGGTATCGGCCATATGCCGCGTGAAGGCGAGCAGGCCGTCATAGAAACCGAAAGCGTTGAGCAGGCCGACCGGCTTGTCATGATAGCCAAGCTGCGCCCAACTGATCGCTTCCCACAATTCGTCCATCGTGCCGACCCCGCCGGGCAGCGTGAGGAAGGCATCGGCCAGTTCGGTGAACAGCGCCTTGCGCTCGTGCATGGTGGCTACGATGTGGAGCTGGGTGCAGGCATGGTTGGCGACTTCGCGGCTGACCATGGCTTCGGGGATCACGCCGATCACCTCCCCGCCCGCCTGCAGCGCGCCATCGGCGAGCGCACCCATCAGCCCCAGTTTGCCGCCGCCATAGACCACCGCGATTCCGCGCCGCGCCAGTTCCGCGCCCACCGCGCGGGCAAGCGTGACATAGCGGCTGTCGGGCGGGGTGGCCGATCCGCAATAAACGGCGATTTTCCCGATGGCGCGGATCATGACGCGAAATCCTCCAGTATCAGATCGGCGGTCACCCCGGCGCTGGCGACGACGCCGGGAATGCCCGCGCCGGGATGGGTGCCGGCGCCCACCAGATAGAAATTGCCGATTGCATCGTCGCGGTTGCGGGCGCGCAGTGAACCCGATTGCATACGCGTCAATTCGAGGCTGAAGCTGCTGCCAAGATGGGCGTTGCAATCCTGTGCGAGATCGCGCGGGGTATAATGGAAACTGGTCACGATCCGGTCGTCGATATCGGGGATCAGCCGCCGGCCGACTTCGGCGAGAATCCGCTGTTCGAGGATCGGGCCGATCTCGTTCCAGTCGACCGTCAGCTTGCCCATGTTGGCCACCGGCACCATTGCTTGGAACGTGCTTTTGCCCGGCGGTGCGACCGAAGGATCGGTCACCGTGGGATGGTGGAGATAGATGATGAAATCGTTCGGCAGCACGCCATAGTTGAAAATGTCCGCCAGCAGCCCTTTGTAGCGCGGGCCGAACAGCACCATATGGTGCGGAATGCCCGGCCAACTGCCTTCCACGCCGAAATGGACGACGAAGGTTCCGGGCGAGAACCGCTTGCGGGTGAGTGTCCTGGCGTGGGCCTTGCCACGCAGGCTGTCGCCCAGCAGATCGCGGTAGCTGTGCATGATGTCGGCATTGCTGACCACGGCATCGCATGCGATCTGCCGCCCGCTACGGGTGCGCACACCGGTGGCGCGATTGCCGAGCGTTTCGATCCGCACCACCGGATCGTTCAGGTAGAGCGTGCCGCCCAGCCGTTCGAAATGGCGCGCCATGGCGGCGACCAGCCGATTGATGCCCCCGCGCGGCCACCACAGGCCGTTGCTCCTGCCCAGCTTGTGCATCAGCGCGCAGGCAGCGCTGGCCGTCATCGGATTGCCGCCCACCAGCAAGGTGTAGAAGCTCAGCGCTTCGCGCAGCTTGGGGGAACGGACGAAGCTGCTGACCCGCGAATAGAGACTGCGCCAGCCCTGATAGCGTGCGAAGTAAGGCACGGCGCGCAATGTGCTGGACAGGCCGAGAAGCGGGGTATGGGCCAGCCGCTGATAGGCTTCGCGGTAAGCGCCTTCCGAATAGGCGCGGAATTCCTCGTAACCGGCGATATCGGCGGGGGCGATGCGGGCAAGCTCGCGCTGGAACGCGGCATCGTCCTTCGTATAGTCGAAATTGGTCCCGTCCGGCCAGTTAAGCCGGTAGAACGGCGACACCGGCAGCAGTTCGACATCGTCGGCCATATGGTGGCCGCTGAGAGCCCACAGTTCTTCGAGAGCGGCGGGATCGGTAATCGCCGTTGGCCCGCCATCGAAAGTGAAGCCGTCTTTCTGCCAGCAATAGGCGACACCGCCCGGCTTGTCGCGCGCTTCCACCACGGTCGTCGCCACACCCGCCGCCTGCAGCCGGATCGCCAGCGCCAGACCGCCCAGGCCCGCCCCGACAATGCACACGCGCTTGCCGGAAAATCCGCCGCCGGCCGTGGCAATATCGTGGGGGCGTCCGTTCATCGGGTGAGGTTGTAACGCCTGCCCGACGATGCGCAACGCTTGCGTGGCGCCGCCGCACGCGCAAGAACGGCGATCATGCAGACAAACCTTCTTCCCCATCGCCGCGCTTGCATCGTCACGGTTCTGGCCATGCTGGCGGTGCTGGGCATCCTTTTCGCCATGGGCCGCCCGCCGATCTGCGCCTGCGGGACGGTCAAGCTGTGGCAGGGGGCGGTGCACTCGGCGGAAAACAGCCAGCACATCACCGACTGGTATAGCGCCAGCCACCTGATCCATGGCTTGCTGTTCTACTTCTTCGCCTGGGTCCTGTGGACGCGCTGGCGGGTGTTCGGCGGGCTGCCCGCCCGCTATGCCTTGCCGATCGCGGTGGCGTTCGAAGGCTTCTGGGAAATCCTCGAAAATTCACCCATGATCATCCAGCGCTATCGCGAGGCGACGATCAGCTTCGGCTATGTCGGGGACAGCATCGTGAATTCGATGTCCGATATCGGCTGGATGATCGTGGGATTCCTGCTGGCCAGCCGCCTGCCGGTATGGGCCAGTATCGCGCTGGCGGTGGCGCTGGAACTGCTGACTTTGATTCTGATCAGGGACAACCTTACATTGAACGTGCTCATGCTGCTGTGGCCGTTGGAGTCGGTTCGCCAGTGGCAGGCTCTGGCGTGATGCAACGTAAGGAGAAAGAGCATGAAATCGGTTGTCGTTCATGTCGCGAATGACGAAGCGCAGGAGGCCCGGTATCAGGTTGCGGCCGATATCGTGCGGGCTTTCGAAGGGCACCTCACCTGTGTGCAGGCATCCGCTCCGGTCGACGCCTATATCCCCATCGATCCTTATGGCGGGGCGGCGTTCATGAGCGATGTCTTCGAAAAGATGCGCCAGGCGGAAGAGGATTTCCGCCGCCAGATCGAGGCCCGGCTGGCCAAGGAAGGGCTGAACTGGGACTGGCATTGCCATGCTGGTTCGCCCGCGCGGTTGCTGATCAGCCATAGCTGGCTGGCCGATCTCGTCGTGGTCGGCGCGCCATCCGCCAATTGGGCCGTGCGCCTCAGCACGCCGCCCATCGCGGCCGAAGTCGTCACCCGCGCACCGGCGCCGACGCTGGTCGTACCGGAAACGGCGAAGGGGCTGGACATCGGCGGGCATGCCGCCGTCGCCTGGAACGGTTCGCCCGAATCCTGCCAGGCCGTGCGCGCGGCGCTGCCCTTGCTCCAGCAGGCGCAGGCGGTCACCCTGATCTGTGTCGAAAAGGACGAAGGCGGCGATCTGCCGCCTTTGCAGGCTGCCGCATACCTGTCGCGCCATGGCGTGGCGTGTGAAATCGCGGAAGTGCAGATGGGCGCTCGCTCGGTGGCCGAAACGCTGCGCGATGCCGCGCTCGACCGGCAGGCGGCCTATCTGGCGATGGGGGCCTATGGCCATTCGCGCTGGCAGGAAAACCTGCTTGGCGGTGTTACCCGCGATATGCTGATCGCAACGCCCTTGCCGCTGCTTCTGGCGCATTGACGGGGGCTTCCCCTCCCCCGGCCTTGCTTCATGGTGCTGGATTTGCGGGCACAAAATGCGTAGCGGCACGTTGATCCGGCACCAAGGAGCAGTGACATTATGATCAAGGACCTCCTTTCCGTTGCCGGCCTGTGCACGGCATTCGTGGCTGCGCCGGCCTTCGCGCAGGATGCGCGGCCTGCCGGCGATAATGAACCGAGCGTTTTCGATGGCGATTGGCTGAGCGTCGGCATCGGTGTCGGCTATGGCCCTTCCTACGATGGGTCGGATGATTACGTTGCCTATCCGATTCCGGCGATACAGGGGCAACTGGGCGGAATCGGCATTCGCCCACGCACGCGCGGGATAGCGCTCGATCTGATTCCGGATTCCGGCAAGAAGGTGAGCCTCGATTTCGGCCCGGCGATAAGCTTGCGTACGAACCGCGCGGGGCAGATCGGGGACAAGGTTGTGCGTTCGCTGGGCAAGCTGGACAAGGCGGCGGAAATCGGCCCGTCCGCGGGGGTGACGGTGTCGCGCGTGCTCAATCCCTACGATTCGCTGTCGTTCAGCGCCGATGTCGCATGGGATGTCGCCGGGGCGCACAAGGGCATGGTCGTGACCCCGTCGATCAGCTATTTCACCCCGGTCAGCCGCGGTGCGCTGGTGTCGGTGAATTTCGACGCCGAATATGCGGGCAATCGCTTCGCCGATTATTACTATTCGGTATCCCCCGCGCAGAGCGCGATCAGCGGGCTCAGTCCGTTCGAAGCGCGCAAGGGTTTTACCAAGGCAGGTGTGACCGTGATCAGCGCGATCGATCTCGATGGCGATCTGCTGAACGGCGGCTTCGCCATCGTTGCGGGCGGCGGCTATGCGCGGATGCTGGGCGATGCGAAGGATTCGCCGTTTACATCCGAACGCGGCAGCCCGAACCAGTGGATGGGTGCCGTCGGGGTGGGCTACACCTTCTGATGCCGCTGGCGGCCCGCGCCTGCGCTATTTGCCCAGCGCTTCTTCCGGTAGCGCGGGGCGCGGTGCGGGCAGGGGGGCGTTGCGCTTGCCGGTCTTAAGGTAGGTGTCGAACCATTCCATCATCCGCAGATTGAAATCGTAGCGCGCTGCCGCCCGGCGGTTGCCGTGGCCTTCGCCAGGATAGAGCACCAGCCGCACCGGCGTATCGGGCCGGCGCACTTTCAGGTGGCGGTACAGTTCCATACTCTGCGCCGGATTGACGCGCGGATCGGCCGCGCCATGCAGGATCAGCAGCGGGGTGGTCGCCTTGCCGGTGTGATAGATCGGGCTGCGCTCCAGCAGGTGCTGCCATTCGTCCCACGGATATTTCAATTCGTGAACCAGCCGCATTTCGGTGGGAATGTCGGTGGTGCCGAACTTGCTGATGAGATCGGAAATGCCGATGAACATCACCCCGGCGGCGAATTCCTCGCTCTGTGCGGTGGCGGCCCAGGCGGTGGCGAACCCGCCGTAGGAACCGCCGGTCATCCCCACGCGGCTGGGATCGGCCACGCCTTGCGCCACCAGCGCACGCTTGCCATCGATCAGATCGTCAAACTCCTTGCCCGCGTAATCGTTCTGATGCTGCCTGGAAAAGGCGGTGCCATAAGCGGTGGAACCGCGATAATTGGGCAGGAACACGGCATAACCCCGGCCTGCGGCGACCTGGCCCGGCCCGCCGTAATTCGTCACCCAACCGTTCGATTCATGCGATTCCGGCCCACCATGCACATCGAGGATGGTAGGCGCCCCGCCGCGCGGAACGCCGCCCACCGGTTCGATCAGCACGCCTTCGATGCTTTGTCCGTCGCGTGCGGTGTAGGTCACGGTGCGCTGCCGCCCCAAATCGATTCCGGACAGCCACGGATTGTGCCGGGTCCACCGGGCGAAGCGGCCATTGGCGAGGACAAACAGTTCCCCCGGATGGCTCGGGCTATCGGCCCTGACGGCGATGGTTGGCCCCGCCGCTTTCACCCGTTGGAGGATCAACTCGCCCGCGTCGATCTCGCTCTGGAGGGAACCGTCCGCGCCATAGATACGCAGCAGGCTCTGCGCGCCTTTGTGGATCGCTGCGGCCAGCCGCCCGTCGGGCAGCCAGGTGGAATCGACCGCCGCTTCCGCCGCTCCGGCATTGAGCGGATGCAGCGCCCCGCTGGCGAGATCGACGCGGTAGAGCGTGGTGGGCGCTGGATCATGTTCGTCCACCGCGGCCAGCAGCGCCAGCATGCGGCCATCGGGGGAGAGTTCGGGATCGGCGATCTTGCCCGGCGTTTCGATGGTTCTGCCGATTTTGCCCGTCGCCAGATCGAGCACGGCCATGCGCTGGCGGGTGTAGCTGTCGTCGACGCTGGGCGTGGGGGCGGTGGTGACGATTGCGGTGCGTCCGTCCGGCGCGACCTGGATGGCGCTCACCTGGGCGGAGAGCGGAATGGCGCGGGGGCGTTTGTCCACGCCCTTGGCCTGCACTTTCGCGGCGAACAGGCGGTCGGGGCGCCATTCTTCTTCGTAGATTTCCGCGGTGAAACCGGCCTTGGCCTCCACCTGCCGGCGTTCGTCCTTGGCCGGGGTGGCCAGCAGATACAGCGTGCCGCCATCGGGCGCCCATGCGTAATCGATCACATCGGCATCGTCTATCGCCGCGATCTTGCGATGCCCCCCGCCATCCACCGGAATGGCCCAGACGGCATCCTTTTCATCCTTGGTGCCCCAGATGAAGCTGATCGTCCGCCCGTCCGGCGAAAAGCGGACGGTGGAAACGTCCATGTCGGCGGGCAGGAAGTCGCGCAATTGCTCCGCCCCCCAGGCGAGATGGAGCTGCTGCCTGACGGTGCCGTTCTTTTCCCCCTGCGTCACATCGGGCAGGCGCAAGCTGGTATAGTCGATTCGCTCGCCATCGGGTTCTACGGCGATTTCCCCCACCTGTTCGATCCGGGCGACGTCTTCCGGGGTCATCGGCCGCGCGTAAAGCGCGGCAGGGGCCACCAGCGCGAGCGTGGCAAGCGGAAGGAAAAGCGGGCGCATGGCGTCTCCCTGTTTTTGTCTCGCCCCGGCGGGCGGGCGTGTCCCTGTTGGCTGGTGTAGCCGCTTGTCTTGCCGCTGCAAGCGCCGGGGTGCGTTTGCCCGAGGGGGTGGGGCAGGATTTTCAGGCGGTTATGCCACTGGCGCGCCTGCGCGGGGCGAGCAGCACTTTCCACGCGCCCTTCGTCCGTTCGATCAACGGCCCGATCAGCACGCACAGGCCGGTCACGCCCAGGAACACGGCGGCGACTTGCCATGGATCGTGTTCGTCATAGGCAAAGGCGGCGTGGGCGAAGCGCAGCATTGGATAATGCAGGAGATAGAGCGCGAAGGTCGATTGCGCGAACCACCGGATCGCCCCGCGCCATGGGGAAAGCAGTCCGTCCAATGCGGCGGCAAGGCCATGCGCGCCAATGAAGTGTGCGGCCACCAGCGGGCCGATGATGTAGCTGGAAAGAAATTCGTCCGAAAAGCCGAGGTATGTCCCCACGTTGTCCGGACCGAGGGCGGCGGCGGTGATGTCCCGCAGAAAGAGCGGCAGACCGCTCCAGCGATAAAGCGCATAAATCGCAACGGAACCGATCAGCAGCAGCGCCGATTTGTCCGCCGGGAGCGTTTCTCGCCGGGTGCGTTTCCACGCCCACACGCCCAGCCACCAGATCGGGGCGAGCAGCATGATCTTCGGTCCGGCGGCCAGTATTGCCAGCCCCGCCGCCGCCCGCCCTTTCCAGCCGGGAATATAGAACAGCGCGGCGAAGATCGCATAATACACCGCCTCGTATCCCAGCGACCACCACGGGCCGTTGGAGAAGACGCGGATATTCGCGAACCACAGTTCGTTGGTGAAAGTCAGCGCACGGATCGCCCGCCACACCGGATCGCTCGCCTGATACCACCACGAGGCATAGGCGGCGGGATCGAGCGTGCTGCCCCAGCGATCGAGCAGGATGGTGATGGCGAGCGCGGGCATGGCCACAGACCACAACCGCGCCAGACGGCTGCGCGCGTAGTTGCCGAGAGTATGCTCCTTCTCTTCCGCCGCGTAGGCGATGACGAAGCCGGAGAGGACGAAGAATACCATCACCGCATCGTTGCCCAGCAACCGCCAGTACAGCAGCATGCCCCCGCTCAGTTCCGGATAAGCGAGATGGGTGACGAGCACGGCCAGCGCCGCGCCGAACCGCACAATATCGAGATAGAGGGAAAGGCCCCTGGTCATGGTTCGCTGCTCAACGCGTCCCGATCACACGCCCGCTTCGGGCTGCGGTGCGGCGTTCGGCGCGGGGCTGGCGGTTCCGCCACCATTCTTGGAACTGCGGCGGATCGCGCGCCAGGCATAAACGAACGGTTCCAGCATCGCGGCGGCCAGATGCGGGTGGGGCTGCACCGTCTCGTCGCCGATGCCGAATTGCAGCTCTTCCCGTTCCTTCGGCTGGTAATGCGTGCCCAGAAGCCAGTCCCAGATTGCCAGCACTTCGCCGAAATTCCGGTCGAAATGCTGCTCCGCCTTGCTGTGGTGGATCTGGTGCAGCGCCGGGCTGACCAAGATCTTGTCCAGCACCGGCCCATAAGACAGCCAGATATGCGAATGGCGCAAGCTGGCGGCCAGGAAGGCGAAGGCGACGAAGCCGTAATCCACCATGGCCAGCAGGTGCAGTTCGCCCGAAACGCCGAAGAGATAGACGATTACGCCCTGCAACGGGGCCACGGTCACGCAATCGACCGCAACCCCCAGCACCGAATAGACCGGATGCTTGCGCAGCAAGGTCAGCGGATTCAGTTCCTCGGCCGAATGGTGCACCCGGTGAAAAGCCCACAGTACCGGCACCTGATGCGACAGCCGGTGCGTCACATAGGTGCCGAAATCCATCGCCAGCAACAGCAACGCGGCGAGCAGGATGGATGCCGCGGGGCCGCTGGCGCGGGGCGCAGCCGGGCCGATCAGCGCGGTCAGCCCACCCGCCAGCAGGCCCGCGACGGCAATGGTGGAAAGCACCCGGGCGAACCACACCATCGGCGTCAGCAGTTTGTCGAACACCACGATCTGCACATCCACCGCGAAAGTGCGCGACCAATAGACACGGCGGGGGAAAGCATGGCGCAGATAAGCCCTGAGGCTGAAGTTTTCGCGGCCATGGTAATATCTGAAGGCAAGGCCGCCGATCACGAAGCTGACGGCGATTGCCAGCAGCCCGTCGCGCGCGGTGGGCGAAAGGAAATGGCCGCCAATGCGGCCGAGCAGCCAGATGCCGCCTTCCGTCAGCCCATCCATATGCGCGCATGCTCCTGCATCGAAGCTGCCCGAATACCGCGAGACGCAGCCGGTGAACAGCGCGCATGCGGAAAACCGTGTGCCGTTCCGCGGCTGGCGCAAGAAACAGCGCCGGATCGCACTGGACGGCGTGCGGGCGCTGCCGTAAAGTCTCCCCATCCCCGGGGAGCCAGTGTTGGCTGAGAGGGGCCGGTCATGCGGCCCGACCCGTCGAACCTGAACCCGTTAGCACGGGCGGAGGGAAGGGTTGCCGCATCGGCGCTCCCCATTCCTCCGTCCATCCGAGGAGCGCCATATGGCCGACATCAATTCCCGTTTCGAAATCGGCGTCACCACCGGGCCGATCCGCGGTTCGCGCAAGATCCACGTTGGCCCGCTGAACGTCGCGATGCGCGAAATCGCGCTGGAACCGTCGAGCGGCGAACCGCCAGTGCGCGTCTATGACACGTCCGGCCCCTATACCGATCCCGATGTGCGGATCGATATCGCCGCGGGCCTGCCTGCACTGCGGCGGGACTGGATCGTGGGCCGGGGCGATGTGGAAGCCTATGACGCACGCCATGTGAAGCCGGAAGACAACGGCCAACTGGGTCCGGACCGTTCGGGCGGCGTGCCCGCTTTCCCCAATGTGGTGAAGCGCCCCCTGCGCGCGAAGCCGGGGATGAACGTCAGCCAGATGCACTACGCCCGGCGCGGGATCATTACCCCCGAAATGGAATATGTCGCCGTGCGCGAAAACCTCGGGCGCGAAATGCTCAAGGACCATGTGCGCGATGGGCAGGATTGGGGCGCGGCGATCCCCGATTATGTGACCCCCGAATTCGTGCGGGACGAAGTGGCGCGCGGGCGGGCGATCATCCCCAGCAACATCAACCACCCGGAAAGCGAACCGATGGCGATCGGCCGCAATTTCCTGGTCAAGATCAACGCCAATATCGGCAACAGTGCGGTCGCCAGCGATGTGGCCAGCGAAGTGGACAAGATGGTGTGGTCGATCCGCTGGGGCGCGGA
>CAYXMY010000049.1:0-20845 GCA_964466155.1 uncultured Caenibius sp.
GCAAGGTGCGTGCAAGGGGTCTCGAATTCAACGTGCAGGCCGTACCGTTCCAACGATTGAAGTTGAACGGCTCGCTCGGTTACCTCGATGCCAAATTCAAGGAATATATCGAGCAAGGCGTCAATGTCGCCAAGGATCGGCCCGTTCCTGCTGCCCCCAAGTTTACGGCAAATCTGGGCGCGGATCTAACCGTCTGGCAAAGCGATTGGGGAACCGGGCGACTGCTTCTCGATTATCGGCATTCGGATAGTTCCTATCAGTATCCCTATTCGCTCACGATCGATCCCCGGCTGGGCCAGAACGCGCATGTCGGGAAACCCGATGCGACCGATCTGGTGAACGCACGGTTCAATATTTCCGATATCAAGATCGGACAGAACACAGCCGAAATCTCGTTCTGGGTGGAAAACCTGTTCGATGAAAAATATCTGATGAGCGCCATAAATTTCGGGCCAAGCTTTGGCGGCTTGACCGTTGGATACTATGGCCAACCGAGAACCTACGGCATGAATATCAAATACAGCTTCTAGATTGCGATCATGCGGCGCAGGGCGAGCGGAAAGCTCCCTATGTCCAGGTGCCATTCGGCAAGGGGCACGCAACGCTTCCCACCGCGCTGCGTGCCCGATCCGGATCATCCCGGCGAGCGCGTAGCGCGGGAGGTGGCCAGTTTCTTGCCGCCGAATATGAGCGCGCCCGTATAGGCAGCGGCAACGATAACCGCATATGCCATCGCCCCCAGGCTTGCCCCGTCATGCAGGGCCGGAATGCTGCCCACTGTCAGGAACAGCATGAAAGCATAGTTTATCAGTATCGGCACCCAGCGCATGATGATCGCATAGATCGCCAGCAGCACGAGAATGAGCGCAATCGCCATGCCCGTCGTTTCGCCCAAGGCCGCTGGCAGCGCTTCCAGCCCATAGGCCAGCGCCAGCCCGCCGAGCGAACCGACAAGGGAGGGGAGGAATTGGTCCGCCGCCGCATGATGGACGCCGGTCCAGTAGAGCGCGAACAGGAATCCGGCGTAAAGCGCGGAGAGCTGCAACGCGATGCCGATGCCGACCAGCACGGCAACCACGCCAACAACCCCAAGCAGAACCAGCAAACCCTTGAGCGGTGTCAGCCGCGCGTTTTCAGCATCCATACCATTGTGTCTCCCAAATCACCCACGCCCGATCCGCCGGACGATGTGGAGCCGGTGGAACAATCGGACGCTGCAGCAGTTTTTTCGCTGGTGGACTTCGATCTATAAATGCACGGAATAGCCCGTCAAGCACGGGGCACAGGCAGGCTGGGCCGCATTCATCCGCCCCCACCTTCCCCATACGCCCGCTGCCATCTTCCGTTCAACGCGGGCGGCAGCCGTTTCGGCTGGACTATTCCCGCCCCCGCGCGGTAATTTCCCTATACCGGACCGGGTAAGCCCGCTCAATCGGGATAGCTGGGTCCGGTGAGGCAGCAACTGCGCCGGGAGAGAGACATGACCGAATTCCATATCAAGCGTGACGTCGATATCGGCTCCGCACGCAGCCTTGGCCTTCCTCCGGTCGATTTCCAGGCGATGCATGAAATCATCCTGCCCCACAGGCTGCGCCGCGGGGTCAGCGACAGTATCGCCTGGGACGTCGCGAATGCAGCCCCCATCGCGTTGCAAACGCCGGATGGGCTGGCCTACAGCTACGTCTGCCAGCGCAACGGCGTACGCATCGTGCCCGGTGCGGTGGCCGATGCCGAACTGGTGATCGAGCTGTCCGCCGATAGTTGGCAAAATTATTACTACGAACTACGCACCCGCTTCGGCCTGCTTTATGAAGAAGCAGTCCGCTTCGTGCGCGGCAATTTCCGGCAATGGGATGCGTGGGAACCGGCCCTGCGCTGCCTCTACAGCGGCACGCCGATCTACGATCCCAAATCGCTCGATCTGCGCGACCTCGACGGTTCGCCGCTCGATATCCGCAAATCGTTCGAGCGTGACGACGACCCGCGCGCGATGGCGCACTTCCTGCGCACGGCGGGCTATCTCCACGTGCGATCCGTCTTTTCCCCGGAGGAGATCGCGCGCCTGTCGGACGAGACCGACCGGCTGCGCGACAACGCGGTGGAAGGCGATGTCTTTTCCCGCTGGTCAGCCAACGAAACGGGCGTCAAGAAAGTCTGGGACCTGCATTACATGGCGCTGCAATCGCCGCTGATCGCGGAACTGGACCGGCACCCGATGGTGACCTTCCTCAACAGCCTGTCGGAAGAGGATCTGGTGCCCTCCTACGACCGCGACAACGGCACGCATGCCATTCTCAGGGAATTCACGGACGGCGGGAATTCGGATTCCACCTACATGCTCGGCTGGCATCAGGATTGCGGTCTGGGCGGCTGCCCGATCACCTGCCCGCGTGTCCAGATCGGCATCCAGCTCGACGCGGCGACGCCGGAAAGTTCCCAGCTCTATTTCCTTGCCGGGAGCGCGGGCCGCACTTGCCACGATCAGTTTCCCGAGGATGACTGGGACCGGCTGCCGGTGGTCGCGTTCGAAACCCGGCCCGGCGATGTCACGGTGCATTTCGGCTGCATCCTGCATGCCGCGCCCAAGGCCAATGGCCGGTTGCGCCGCCGCACGATCTACACCCGCTTCATGAACCCGATGTCGCGGAACCTGCTGGGCCGATTCATGACGTTCGATCAGGTCATTCCGCACATGGACCGGATACCGAGCGTCGATGAAATGGCGCAGAAGGTGGAAGCGCAGTAGCGCAGCGCAGCTACGCGCCCCTCGTTCCCGAGTGGTGCCCCGGCCCCACCGAACGATGGCAGGGCGGGGATTACCGATCCGATGCTGGACGCGCTCAGCCAGCCGAGCGCAGCAACATGTCGGCGGCCTTGGCCCCGATGGCAATGCACGGGGCATTGGTGTTGCCGCGCAGCGGCGTGGGCATGACGGACGCATCGGCCACGGTCAGCCCGTCGATGCCATTGACCCGGAGATCGGGCGCGACCACGCCCATCGGATCGCGCCCCAGGCGGCAGGTTCCGGCATAGTGGTAATCGGTGGTCACCGCATCGCGCAGGAACGCTTCGATCTCTTCATCCGATTGGACCTGCGTGCCCGGCGCGCGTTCCGACCCCACCAGCGGCCCCTTTTCATCGCGCCAGACATCGCTCGTCATGATTTTGCGGCCTAGCTTCACCCCGCTGATCAGCGTTTCCATATCGGCGCGCTGTTCCATGAAGTTGAGATCGATTTCCGCCGGATCGAGCGCCGATGCCGTGCGCGGCCGGATCGAACCACGGCTTTCCGGCGTGATGCAGCACATCGTGATCGAAAAGCCATGACGCCGGGTATCGCCCCCGTCCAGCCCATCGGACATCAGCGGCACGAACTGCAATTGCAGGTCAGGCGCATCGAGCCCCGGCTTCGACCGGGTGAAGATATTGCCGTCGAAATTGTTCCACGCGCCGTATCCCCGCCGCAGCAAGGCCCATTGCAGGAATATCTTCGCCTGCTGAAACAACGACATGCCGCTGAAGCTGAGCGGCCGGTCGGTGTTGTACTTGATCAGCACCGAAGGGTGATCGTGGAGATTGGCCCCAACGCCGGGCAAGTGGTGCTTCACCGCGATCCCGGCATTTTCCAGATCGGGCGCGTTGCCCACGCCCGATACCTGCAGCAATTGCGGCGTCTTCAGCGCACCCGCCGCCAGCACCACTTCCTTCGCATCCGCGAAGTGTTCCTGCCCCTTGTGGAGATAGGCGACAGAGCGGGCGCGGCCGTTTTCGATCGCGATATTGAGCGCCAGCGCACCGGTCAGGACTTCCAGATTGGGGCGGTTCCGCACCGGGCGCAGGAACGCTTCGGAGCTGGAGCAGCGGATGCCATTCTTGATAGTCGCCTGCGTCCAGCCAGCCCCTTCTGAATCGCCGGCGCAGAAATCGTCCGTCAGCGGAATGCCCTGTTCCTGCGCGGCGGCCATAAAACAGCGCAGCAGGATATGGTTGGGCAGTTCCGGCGCATCGGCCACCCACAGTTCCCCACCCACACCGTGCGCAGCGCTTTCCCCGCGCGTCTGGTGCATCGTGTTGCGGAAATAGGGAAGCAGATCGTCGAAGCCCCAGCCTTCGTTTCCGGCGGCGGCCCAATCGTCGTAATCCTTCCTCGCCCCGCGGATGTAGAGCATGGCGTTGACGCTGCTCGACCCGCCCAGCGCCTTGCCGGTGTAGAGCATGATTTCGCGGTTGTTGAGATGCCGCTGCGGCACGGTGGTAAAGTGCCAATGGTGCTTGCCGGTCTTGAACAGTTCCAGCATGCCCGCGGGCATCTTGATGAACGGGTGCGTATCCGGCGGCCCCGCTTCCAGTAGCAGCACTTTCTTCGACGGGTCCGCGCTGAGCCGGTTGGCCAGCACGCAACCGGCCGAACCCGCCCCGACAATCACATAATCATACTGTGCCACGGCACCCCTCTTTATAGTGTACTACGAGTACGCCCAATATAGGAAGCCGTGGCAAAAGCAAAGACCGTGCGTGGCCTTTGCGGCAATGTTCCCCGCCCCGCACCTGCGGGCGAGGAAACAGCGGGCCTGAATTCAGCGGGCGCGCTGCACCGAATTGGCCGCACCCTGTATCGATACGCGCGGACGGGCATTGCCCGGCATCGTCCAGCTAACCTGATTGCTGGCCCCTTCGATACGCAGGGGGGCGCCCGGCGCGAGATCGACGCGAATGATGTTCGCCGCTCCTTCGATAGTCAGACTGGAACAGGCGCCGGTAATCGTCAGGCGATTGCTGGCACCCTCGATATGGGCGCTGCCGCCGTTGCAATCGAGATGGTGGTTCACTTGCCCCGCCCCCTCGATATGAACGCCGCCCTCGCCATGAAACTGCCGCGCGCCTGCCGCGGCAGGAACGATGGCAATCGCCACGGCAATCAGAAAATCTTGCGCGATACGTGACATGGAAATCCCTCTGCCTGTTACACTCGAATCCATGAAAATTCAGGATTATTCAAAGCATTGCCGGAATGCGCGAACACCCCATGCCCTATTCGTCAACCGGGGGCTTGCGTGCGGCAAATGGAAGCGGGATCGCCACCCGTGATCTGCCGGTACGGCCACAGCGAGGGGAATTGCGAACCCGTCAGCGGGCGGGCGATGCCGTCCGTTCGCGCAAGGGCTGCCAGTTCAGCGCCTGCAGAAAGCCCGCAATGGCCTTGTACGCTTCCGCATCGCGGCTGGCCGGATATTCGGTTTCCGCCCGCACGCCCCAATCACCGAACTGCGCGGTAATCAGCCCTTCGGCAATGTGCCCATCGCTGAAACGGCCGTAGAAATTATCGAAATCCAGTTCGGGCAGAGGAGCTTCGGTCAAGGGTTCGGCGCGCGTCAGGCGATCCACCACGACAGCGCGGCGGCTGAGGTAATGTTCGCGCGCCGTCATCCCCGGCAATGCGACCATGCCGATCTGCACCCGCGCCACCGCCCCATCGGAAAGGGGGATGCTATAGCGCACGCCGACATAATCGCCCGTTTCGTTGAACGCCTTTTCCCCCATACGGCGCGCAAGCCCGACCTGACTGGGAAACGCCATGCCCGAAGGGCGGTGCACCAGAAGATCGCCGCGCGATTCGAAGATATCGCCAGGCATATCCGCACCGGCTTGCGGCATGGCGGCGCGTGCGCTGACGACAGCCGCGCCCGGCATGAATAGCAGGAGAACCGCCAGTAATGCAGGCAAGCAACGCATAGGAACCCCGGCAACGCGATCAGACCTGTAACCTTAGCCTGCCTCATCGCCGCATGCCAACCGGCTTGGCAGGCCCCGGTTGCCAGCCGGGGAACCCGGGCACAGGCGGGAGAGTGCGGTCACCCCCTATACGGCGGCGGCATGCCCACGCTAAGGCAGGCATTCACAACCGATGTGGGGCAAAGGACGGGGAATGCAGAAAATCGCCGGGGTGCTACCCTAATGCTTTCGCGGCGCACCTTTCTTGCGAGCAGTGCCGGAGCGCTATCCATGGCTGCCTTGCCGCGCACCGCATATGCTGCCCCCGGCCCCGATCTATCTTATGTCCATCCCGATCTGCGCGCGGTGGCGGCAATCCTGCTCACCAACCCTCCCGCCGCTGAAACGGCGAAACCGGCGGCGGCCGAACCGCTACCCGCTGGCGTCCGGCGCCTTTCGGTCCCCGGCCGGGCGGGTGCGCCGCCGGTCACCGTTTATCTCGCCAACGAAATGGCGAACGGCCCGCCGCGCGGGGCGATCCTGTTTCTGCATGGCGGCGGGTTCATTCGCGGGAACGCCCTGCAGGGGCTGCCCCCCTATCTCGCGATGGCGAAGCGGCTGAACTGCGTGCTCGTCAGCGTCGAATACCGCCTGGCCCCCGCCGCGCCTTTTCCCGCTGCGCTGGACGACAATTACGCGGTGCTGCTGTGGCTCAACCAATATGCCGCCCGCCTCGGCATCCGGCCCGAACGGATCGCGCTGGTGGGTGAAAGCGCTGGCGGCGGCCATGCGGCGATGCTGGCGATTGCCGCGCGCGACCGGGGCAAAGTGCGCCCCTGCTTTCAGGCGTTGATCTATCCCATGCTGGACGACCGTACCGGCAGCACGCGGCCCGTTCCGCCGAACCGGGGGACATTCGTCTGGACAGCGGCGGACAATCGCAAGGGCTGGGCCGCGCTGCTGGGGCACAAGCCCGGATCGGCCAGAGTGCCCGATGGCGCGGTTCCGGCGCGGGTGAGGAACCTTGCCGGGCTGCCACCCGCGTGGATCGGCGTCGGCGGAATAGATCTCTTCGTCGATGAAGATATCGATTATGCTCAGCGGTTGCTCGCCGCCGGGGTCCCCACCGAGCTGCTGGTGATCCCCGGCGCATTCCACGGTTTCCAGCGCATCCTGCCGCAAGCCGCGATCAGCAGGCAGTTCAGCGGCGCGCTGGAAGCCGCGCTGGCGCGGGCGCTGGCCTAGAAGATTTTCGCCCGCACCCAATCGACCGAGCTGTCGCCGCTCGCCAGCCGGGCCTTGCCCAGCAACCGGTTCCAATAGCTTTCCGAACCGTCGGCCAACCGCCATTCGTACAGGCGGCGGGTGTAAAGCTGGAGATCATATTCCTCGCTCACCCCGATGGCCCCATGCACCGCGTGGGCGGCGGCCGCGATGCGCGGGGCGGCGGCGCTCGTCACCGATTTGGCGGTGGCGGCTGCGGCGAGCGTGGGCATGATCCCACCCGCACAACCGAGTTGTGCGGCAAGGCGGCAGGCGACCGTATCTTCCGCCATCACCGCCAGATTCTGCTGCAACGCCTGCTGACGCCCGATGGGCTTGCCGAACTGCACCCGCTCGTTGGCGTAGGCGGTAGTCATATCGAGCAGCCGCGCCGCCGCGCCGGCGATTGCCGCCGCACGCAGCACCGCCGCCAGGGCACGCAGGCCATCCTCCGGCGCGGGCAGCTTCGGCCCATCCGGCACCCGGTCCCAGCGCATCCGCGCGGCAAGACTGCCCGCAACGCCGGTCGGCTCCGGCTGGCCCGATGCGACCGCCGCCAGCACCATGCCGTCGCCCAGATCGACCAGTACATGCTCCGCCACCGCGCCGAACGGCACAATCGTATCCTGCCCCAGCCGCACGGTGGCGAAAGCAATCGGGCCTTGCGGCGCGTCCACGCCCGCTTCGGCCAGCAGAAACCGCGCCGCCATGGTTTCCGCGACCGGCACGGGCACGGCATGGCGGCCGAGCGCCTGCCACAGCGGCTCGACATCGGCCAGGGTCAGCCCCGCCCCGCCCGCGCTTTCGGGCGCCAGCGCATCGAGGAAGCCCGATTGCACCAATTCATCCCACAGCGGCACGGCGGATGCGCCCTGTTCCACCGCACGCACGTGCGCCGGGCTGGAAATCGTCTCCAGCATCCGTTCGAAGGGTTCGAGCAGTTCGTTCCTGTCCATGATCCGTCCCCTTCTCAGCGCAGGCCCAGGCCGCGCGCGATGATCCCGCGCAGGATTTCCCGCGTGCCCCCGCGCAGCGAGAAACTCGGCGCGACCTGCGTGACATAGAGCAGCGTGCGATAGAGTTCGGCGGAGGCCGGCTCGTCCGGATGGCTGGCCAGATCGTCACCGATCGCCACCGGCAGTTCCTGTTCGAAATGGGTGCCGAGGTCCTTCACCAGCGAAGCTTCGACCACCGGGCTTTCGCCCAGCGCCAGCCGCGCGGTGCAGGCGATGGACATCGCGCGCAACGTGGCCAGCCGCGCGGTGAACCCGCCCACCGTGGCCAGCGTGGCATGATCCGCCCGGCCCGCTTCGCGCAAGTGGCGCACCCAGGCGTCGAGCAGGACGACGCTGGAATAGATCCGTTCCGGCCCGCTGCGTTCGAACGCCAGTTCGGCGGTGACCTGCTTCCACCCTTCGCCTTCGCGCCCGATCAGCGCATCGTCCGCCAGTTCCACATTTTCGAAGAACACTTCGGCGAAATGGGCATCGCCCGTGAGGTCGACAATCGGGCGGACGGTGACGCCCGGCAGCCGGAGATCGACGATCAGTTGCGACAGCCCCGCGTGCCGGTCTTCCGGTTTGCCCGAGGTGCGCAGCAGCGCAATCATGTAATCGGAATGGAGCGAATTGGTCGTCCAGATCTTCTGCCCGTTGAGCAGCCAGCCCGTGGCGGTCTTTTCCGCGCGGGTGCGCACGCTGGCGAGGTCGGAGCCGGAGCCGGGCTCGCTCATCCCGATGCAGAACAGCGCTTCCCCCTTGCAGATGCGCGGGATGTATAATTCGCGCTGCGCCTCGGTCCCGTAATTGAGGATCAGGGGCGCGCTCTGCCGGTCGGCGATCCAATGGCCCGCCACCGGCGCCCCGGCGGACAGCAGCTCTTCCACCACCACGAACCGGGCGAAAGGCCCGCGCTCCTGCCCGCCATAGCGTTTGGGCAGATTGAGGCCGAGGAACCCCGCCTGCCCCAAGCGGCGGCTGAACGCGGCATCGAAGCCCTGCCAACTGCGCGCGCGCCGGTCCACCGGCATATCCGCCACCGCCTGCGCGACGAGTTCGCGAATGGCGGGGCGCAGCGCCTCATCCTCCGGCGGCAGGCTAGCAAGGGCAAGCGTATCGAACACGGGTCGTCTCTCCGCGAATGGTGTGTGCCCAGATGCGCCACCCCACCGCTTCTGTTCAAATATTTATTTCCGCAATTCCGATAGTGTTTGCGTATCGCTCTGTTCGCGGGCCACCGCGATGAAATTGCGCACCAGCACTTCCGCATCGGGGCGGCAGGCGATCCCCATTTCGATGGCGATGGGTTCTGTCAACGGCATCAGGTGCACCGCTTCGGGCGCGAAGCGGGCCATGCGCGCGGGCACCAGCCCCACCCCTAGCCCCGATTGCACGAGGCTGAGGATCGTCTGTACCTGGGTCGCCTCCTGCGCCACGCGCGGGGCAAACCCGGCCTTCTGGCATTCGAGAATCGTGATGATGTGCAGCACGCTGATCGCGCTGTGGATGATGAACGGCTGATCGGCCAGTTCGCGCAGCGCCACCGATTTGCGCCGGGCCAGCGCATGATCGGCGGGCACGGCGGCCACCAGCTCGTCATGCTCGATCACTTCCAGCGCCAGCGGCACCCGGCGCATGATCGGCAGGCGCACCAGCCCGGCATCGAAATTGCGCGCTTCGATCTCCTCCACGATTTCGGCGCTGGTCATTTCGCGCAGTTCCAGTTCCACGCGGGGAAACTGCGCGCGATAGGCAGAAATGATGCGCGGCAACCGTTCGCTGACGGCGGAACCGACGAACCCGATCCTGAGGCGCCCCAGTTCGCCCGTCGCCCCCTGCTGCACCGCATCGCGCACGGCCCGCGCCTGCGCCAATGCCTCGCGCGCGGGGCCGAGCGCGGCCTTGCCCGCCGCCGTCAGCCGCACACCGCGCACACCGCGTTCGAATAGCGGCGCGCCCAGTTCCACCTCCAGCTTGCGGATCGCCACCGTCAGCGGCGGCTGCGACATGTTCAGCCGTTCCGCCGCGCGATGGAAGTTCAAGGTTTCGGCAAGCGTGGTGAAATAGCGAAGCTGGCGCAGATCCATGATATGCAAAAACTATCGATTGACGGTAATTCAATATTAGCAGTGCCGTGCGGATCGGCCTAGCACAAACCCATAATCGGCCCGCCCATAATCGCCCCGGACACGATCCGGTTTGCTACGGAGATTGCCTGCCATGGACCCTTTCCTCCAGATCGCGCGCGGTGGCGCCATCGTCACCGTCACGCTGAACCGCCCGGACGACCGCAACGCAATCACCGAACCGTCGCAGAGCGAAGAGTTCGCCACTTTCTGCGCCGAGGCCACGCGCGATCTGTCGATCCGCGCGATCATCCTGACGGGCGCGGGCAAGGCGTTCTGTTCGGGCGGCAATGTCAAGAACATGCGCGACCGCGAAGGCATGTTCGCGGGCACGCCCTATCAGCAGCGCAACGCCTATCGCACCGGCGTGCAACGGATCGGCAAGGCGCTGATCGAACTGGAAGTGCCGGTGATCGCGGCGATCAACGGCCCGGCCATCGGTCTCGGCCTCGACATCGCCTGCATGTGCGACATCCGCATCGCGGCGGAACGGGCGGTGATGGCGGAAAGCTACGTCAAGCTGGGGATCATTCCGGGTGGCGGCGGGGCGTGGCTGCTGCCGCGCGTGATCGGCATGGCCCGCGCCAGCCAGATGACGCTGACCGGCGATGCCATCGATGCGGCCAGGGCGCTGGAATACGGGCTGGTGAGCGAAGTCCTGCCGGAAGCGGAACTTCTCCCCCGCGCCCGTGAAATCGCAGACAGCATCGCAGCCAATCCCGGCCACGCCACCCGCATGGCCAAGCGCCTGATGCGCGAAGGGCAGCATATGCAATTGCCGCAACTGCTTGAAATGGCGGCGGCCTATCAGGCCCTGGCGCACCATACCGAGGATCACCACGAAGCCATCGACGCGTTCCTCGGCAAGCGCGCGCCGCAGTTCAAGGACCGGTGATCCGCGATGACCGACGATATGCAGTCCCATGAACAGAACAACGGCCCGCTGGCGGGCATCCGGGTGCTCGACCTGTCCCGCGTGCTGGCCGGGCCATGGTCCTCGCAAGCGCTGGGCGATCTCGGCGCGGAAGTCATCAAGGTGGAACAACCGGGACAGGGTGACGATACCCGCCGCTGGGGGCCGCCGTTCCTTGAGGACGGCTCCAACGATGCCGCCTATTATCTTTGCGCCAACCGCAACAAGTATTCCATCGCCATCAACATGGCCGATCCCGAAGGGGCGGCGCTGCTGCGCCGGCTGGCCGCGCAGTCCGATATCGTGCTGGAGAATTTCCGCGTCGGCGGGCTGGCGAAATACGGATTGGATTACGAATCGCTGCGCGCGGTAAATCCCGGCCTGATCTATTGCTCGATCACCGGCTTCGGGCAGGATGGCCCCTACAAGGATCGCGGCGGCTACGATTTCCTCATTCAGGGGATGAGCGGGCTGATGAGCGTGACCGGCCATGCCGATGGCGAACCGGGCAGCGGGCCGATCAAGGTCGGCGTGCCGATCAGCGATCTGGTGACGGGGCTTTACGCCACGATTTCGATTCTCGCCGCGCTCAACCACCGCAACGCCACGGGCGAAGGGCAGTATATCGATTGCGCCCTGCTCGACACGCAAGTGTCGCTGCTGGTCAATCAGGCGTCCAATTACATGAACGGCGGCATGGTCCCCCGCCGCCTCGGCAATGCGCATCCCAACACCGTGCCTTATCAGGATTTCACCTGCGCCGATGGCGGGATTCTGGTGGCGCTGGGCAACGACCGGCAGTTCCGCGCCTTCTGCGCACTGCTCGGGCGGGAAGATCTGGCGGACGATCCGCGCTATGCTTCCAATGGCGGGCGCAGCACCCACCGGCATGACCTGATCCCGGCGATGCAGGACACCATCGGCACCTGGCAATCGGCCGATCTGATCGCGCGGATGGAAGCGGCGGGCCTGCCCGGCGGCAAGGTCAACACGATCCCCGAAATCCTCGCCGATCCGCAGATCGCGCATCGCGGGCTGGTCAGGGATATGGAACGCTCCGACGGGACGCCGGTCAAAGTGCTGGGTTTCCCCGGCAAGCTGTCGCGCACTCCGGCCAGCTACCGCAAGGCGCCCCCCCGCTGCGGCGAGGATACCGCCGCCGTGCTGCGCGCCACGCTGGGCCTCGGCGACGAGGATATCGAACGCCTGCGCGTGGCGGGGGTGATTGCGGAGACGCTGTAAGGCCGCTCCGCCCGGCTAACGATAGCTGTCGATCATCGGCGGGCGGTGCAGGCATTCGGCAAAGCGGAAAGGCCGCACGGTGAGCGGGGCGACGCTGGCGGCAGCGGGATGCTGCGGGTTCATCAGCACGATATCCGCTTCGGGCAGGACAGCCGATCTCACCGCCGCCAGCAGCGAACGGCGCGATTCCAGCCACGCATCGACATGGGCGATCTTGCCCGCGGCGGACAGAGTATCCGGCACCCGTTCCGCCGCCGCATCGATATCGGTCCAGCCCAGCAGATAGTCCGCCGCGAAATCATCGGGATCGGCCAGCGCATAACGCAGCGCCACCAGAACCGCGAGGCCCGCTTCGCTTGCCAGATTGACGACGGGCCGCCCCGGCGACGAATAACGCCCGCCGAACTTGTGCGGCCCGGCCCCATCCAGCGCCAGAAACGGCTCACGCGTCAGCCGCCACAGCCTCATGACATGCCCGCGATCAGTATCCCCGGCTCCACACCTGAGCGAAGAACGGGTTGACCTTGGCGGCGGCATCGTAGGTGGTGGAGTCCACCATCGCGGTGGGGCACCAGTGCCCGCCGCGCAGCATCAGGCGCGGGGTCATGATGAATTCGTGGCCCATGGCGCTGCGCCAGCGGGCCGGTTCCCCGGCCCCGATTTCCCCATCGGACAGCAGAGTGGCGCCGCGAAATTCCGCCGCGCCGAGAAGGTCGGCCCGCGTCCAAGTATCTTCGTGCTTCGTCGTGTCATAGCCGTGATCGAGTTCGGCCGGCGTGCGTGAGGGCTGTTCGAGCGGGTAGCTGTCCCAATCGCGCGGGATGCGTTCCCATTCCGCCCGCGAGCCGAAGAACGGGCGGATATGCGCCTCGTCATCGTTGGCCAGCCAGTTGAGCGTGCCGCCCGGCCCTTCCGCCAGCTTCTGCATCCGGCGCAGGCCCGCCTTGCCCGCGAAACGCGCGCCGAGCCTGATGTAGAACGGCACCGAGCGGGACAGCGCGGCGAAGAAATCCTCCAGCGTATCGCGGCGGTAGGGGACGAGCGCTTCCAGCCGGTCGGAGTCCGTGTACCACTGGCCATGGAAATTGCGCGTGGCCGACCAGTGCGGCAATTGCGTGCCGCGGAAATCCTTCGCCCCCACCGCCCTGGCCGTGGTGGCGGCGAATTCGTGCGTGACGGTACGCATCTTTGCGCCCCCGCCGATGTTGTAGAACCCGCGCCACAGTTCTTCGGGCACGCTGTCTTCGCACAGGTTGGCGGCAAGATGCCCCGAATCCCCCACCGTGCTCCATTCGAACACCCCGTTCCACGGATTGTGGAAGACGATGGGATCGTGGATCTTCCACATGTTGGGATGGAGCATGCCGGTCTGCCGCACCGAAACCCAGCGCTTCAAGCCCGATTCCGCGACGATCGCCTCGGCCATCGTCTTGCTGACGGCGTATTGATCGAACGTGCTGATCTTGATCGGATCGCCCGTGCGGCCCCAGTGGATCGGCGCGCTGCGGTCGCCCGTCTGCGCAACCGTGCCGATATAGACCAGCGCGATCCGGTCCGGTTCCGGCTGGGCCTTGATCGCATCGACGATGTTGCGCGCGCCGCCGACGTTCACTTTCATCGTCAGTTCGGGATAGGCATCGGCATAGGGTGAGACCATTCCGCCGATATGCAGCACCTGATCCGCGCCGGTGACGCCGCGCAGGATATCGTCGTAATTGGTCAGATCGCCCCAGACCACTTCGAACGCGGGATCGCCCGCATAGCGCTTGAGGATGGGATGGCCCTTCTCCTCCGGCCGAACGAGCGCGCGCACCCGGAAACGGTCGGTGCGCTGCATCAGTTCGTGCAGCGTCGCCCCGCCCATGTTGCCGGTCGCCCCTGTCAGAAATATCGTCTTCTTGTCTGCCATTGCCCCACCCGATCGGTCCGTCTTACAGAAAATGCCGCCACGTTCAGGCACGCGGCGGCCCTATTAGTGTATGCCATTTGGTAAAAAGCGAAACCTCTAATCGCACAAAAGCGATTCCTCCCTTGAAACTCCCGCCAATCAATGTAAGTGCACACTTACAAAATCGACCTTGGAAGATTCGGGAGTTCGCATGTCCACCAACAGCAAGCTTACAGATGCCCTGAAATCCCTGCCTCTCGCCGACGATGCGGCGCTGGCGAACGGGCTGGCGGAAGCCAACGTGCAGACGTTGCTCGCCGCCTATGTCCACCTCTCGCGCGATACGGCGATGCTCGATCGCTTCGCCCCGCATATCAAGCCCGCCTTCTCCGGCGAACCGGCCGTCATCCCCGACGAGCTGGCCGCTGAACTGCGCGCGAAGCTGCGCCACTTGCTGACCACCGGCGAAGGGCTCCACACCGATACCCCTTCCGATGCGCTGATGCAGCAGATCATGTCCGCCACGGTGGGCGAAAAGGTGGAAGACGAATTCGTCGACGTGGTGTTCGACCAGTGCGGTTTCCGCCCGTGGATCGACCGTTCCAAGGTCGCAGGCCGCCCCACCCCGCCCGCCAACTTCAAGGTTCTGGTGATCGGCGCCGGGCTGACCGGTATGGCCGCCGCGACCAAGCTGCGCGAAGCGGGCTACGATTATGTGGTGATCGAAAAGAACGGCGATGTCGGCGGCACCTGGTACGAAAACCGCTATCCCGGCGTCGGCGTCGACACGCCCAGCCACTTCTACAGCTTCAGTTGGGAAATCTGGCCCGACTGGACACATTACCACCCGCAGGGCGTAGATATGCAGCGCTATCTGCTGAGCGTGGCGGACAAGTACAAGCTGCGCGACAAGGTGCGCTTCAACACCGCCGTCGAAACGCTGGTCTATGACGAGAAATCCGCCACCTGGACGGTGACGGTGCGCAACGCCGACGGTTCGCACGAGGATATCGTCGCCAACGCGGTGATTAACGGCCATGGCCCGGTCAACCGCTTCAAGTGGCCCGATATCCCCGGCCTGCACGATTTCAACGGCCCGGTGGTCCACACCGCCAACTGGCCCGCCGATCTCGACGTGACGGGCAAGCGCGTGGCGGTGATCGGCACCGGCGCCAGCTCCGCCCAGCTCGTCGGCGCGATTGCCCCCAAGGTCGCGCAGATGAACATCTATCAGCGCACGCAGCACTGGGTGCTGTTCAACCCGGAAATCGCCCATGAGGTGAGCGACGGGATGAAATGGGCGCTGACCCATATCCCGACCTATCTCGAATGGTTCCGCTTCCGCGTGTACTGGTTCGCGGCGGATGGGCTGTTCGGCAACGTGCTGAAAGACCCGGAATGGGAAGGCAACGATCTGGCCGTTTCCGCCGCCAACGAAGGCATACGCCAGTACGCGCTGCAATACCTCAACACCAAGCTGGCCGATCGCCCGGACGTGATCGAAAAGCTCACGCCCGATTTCCCGATCTTCTCCAAGCGCATCATTCTCGACAACGGCTGGCTCGATGCGCTGGCGCGCGATAACGTCCATCTCGAAAACGGCGGCATCGCCCGCATCCTGCCCAACGGCGTGGAAGCCAAGGACGGCACGTTCTACGAATGCGACATCATCCTCTGCGCCACCGGCTTCGATGTCGCCAGGATGATCGGCAATCTCACCGTCAAGGGCGTGGGTGGCCGCGATCTGGGTGAGGAATGGGGCGATGAAGACGCGCGCTCCTACATGGGCATGGTCATGCCCGGCTATCCCAACCTGTTCTGGACAGTCGGCCCCAACAGCGCGCCCAACCACGCCGCCGGGCAGAACATGATTTCGGAATGCCAGGTGAACTGGATCGTCGAGGCCCTGGACCGCATCGTCGCGGGCGACGCCAAGGCATTCGAGATCAAGCAGGAAGCTTACGAGGCGTGGAACCGCAAGGTGGACGAGCGGATGCCGCAGATGATCTGGACCCACCCGAAAGCCAACAGCTACTACAACAACTCCAAGGGCCGCGTGTACCTCTCTTGGCCGTGGCGTCTGGTCGACTTCTTCGTCGAGACGCGCCAGCCGGAAGAAGGCACTTACACCCTGCATAAATAAGCATGCGGACAGGGGCGCACAGCCGCGCCCCTTTCGCAAAACAGAACGGCCGCCCCGTGCATCACCGGGGCGGCCGTTTTTTGTGCGCTTCACATCGTGGGGAGATCGCCGGAAGCAGGCATGAAGACGGGACCGGACGCCTGCTCCGGATAGGGCAAAATGCGGACCATCCCCGCGCTTTTCCGCACGGCTGGATGGCCACCGCAACGCGGCCTGCCAATGCCGCAGCGGCGATTCCACCCGCGCCTGAACGCCCGCCCGCAAGTCCCGGCCCGCATCGGTTCGCCGCATGCTGCACTCGAATTACCCGCACAATCCGGGGTGCCGGCGGGGCCGTTCATCTGCCCGCAAGGTTTGTCTGAACACGCAGGAGGCCCACAGTGTTCAGGGGCAATCCATGCCGCACATCGTGATGAAACCAGATGGAGAGGGTTCTGACAGCCGCATGCACCAGCACAGCAGCGACAGTCGGACGAGAAGCTGCGGAAACGCAGGCCCGGCTGATCGAGTTTGAAGGAGCAACGCAATGAGTGTCATTTCCAAAAGCCCAAGGGTTCTCTTGCCCGTCGCCATGCTTATCGGGGCGGCTTCGAGCGGTCTGGCCCAGCAACCGCAGGACCAGTCCGAATCCGCCCTGACAGGCAGCGTCACCGACACCTCGCCCAACATGGCCGAGATGGCCAAGGGGCCTGAAATCGACGGGATCATCTCCGCCCGCAGCGGCGACAGGATTCAAGTCACCGCCGCCGACGGCTCCAACACGGTGATCGCCGTCAACGATTCCACCCGGATCAAGTCCAGCGGGGGCTTCCTCGGTCTGAGCCGCAACAAGCTCGCTTCTGATGCGCTGCTCAACGGCCTGCCGGTTACGGTCAAGACGGTGCAATCGGGCTACGGCCTGCTGGCAAGCCAGATCGAGCTCAAGGACAAGGATCTCAAGACCGCAACGATGATCCGTAGCGGCACGGCCCAGGGCTTTGCCGAACAGACCGCGGCAACGGAAGCGCTGCGCAGCCGCATGCGCGATATCGATAAGTACAATGTCAAAAGCACGACGAACGTGAATTTCGACACCGGCAAGGCAGTGCTGTCCGCACAAGCGAAGACCGATCTGTGCGCGACGGCAAGCGCAGCCGAAGGGATGGATAACGCCCTGCTGCTCGTCGTGGGGTACACCGATTCCACGGGCAATGCCGACTTCAATCAGGTGCTCAGCGAAAAGCGCGCCAGCAAGGTCGTCAACTATCTTCAGCAGGCCTGCGGCTGGAAACCCTATCGCATGCTGACCCCCACGGGCATGTCCGAAGCGGACCCGTTGGCGGACAACAGCACCGCCCAAGGCAAGGCGCAGAACCGCCGCGTTGCGGTGAATGTCCTGGTCAGCAAGGGCCTCGACGGTATGTGAGACGCGCGGGGTGGGTTTCGGCCCACCCCCGTACCCGGTGCCGGACTTGCGGTTCGGCCGGGAGTGAAATTCAGGCGCGGCAATGTCCACGCGCGGGCCTGATGGGGAATGAACGCCGCCCGCTTGCCTGCCCGTTCCGGCAGACGCAGGGGAGGCCGCCGCCCACAAAAAACTTTCCTACACGCGCGAAATCTGCCCTAACCTGCCAGATGACGCAGCGTAGAAATCCGTCCGCCCGTTCCCCGAAACTCTGGCCCGCTTACCGCCGCTTGCCCTGCTTCGTTCCCGTGCCGGTGCGTGCGCGGCGCGATGGTTGGGATGCGGAGCGGCAGGGGCGGTTCATCGGCTGGCTGGCGCAGACCGGCTCGGTCTCCGAAGCCGCCGCGCGCGTGGGCCGCTCGCGGGAGAGCGCCTATCGCCTGCGCCGCCGGGCCGATGCCGCAGGCTTCGCCGCCGCATGGGATGCCGCGCTGGCCGAACGGAACGGTAACAGGATACCGGCGCGAAAAGTCACACCCGGCGATCTGCCCACGCTCGCTTTCGCAGGGCCGGTGCGGGTGCGGATGTATCGCGGGCGCTTTGCAACGGTCAGCCGCCAGCCCAGCGATACCGCGCTGTTGCGGCTGCTATCGCATTACGACCGCGCCTTGCGCCACCGGGACCGGAGGCTGTGGGGATGAAGAGGTGACGCGCGCACTTTCAGGCCGTTCTGTGTCAACCTGTGGGAGAGTAAAACGGTGAGAGGACGCGCCTGCACAACCACCGAAAAAAGGGGCCAATCCTTGCGGACGGCCCCCCGGATCGCCACGGATAGCAGCGCTTAGTAACGCAGGCCGATTGCCCCGTCGTGATAGATCGAAGCCCCGGTCATGAACTTCGATTCGTCCGAGGCGAGATAGACGAAGGCATGGGCGGTATCCTCCGGCTGGCTTGAAATGCCGAGCGGCCCCATCGCGGCGAGCGCGGCCTCGGCCGCTTCGGGCGTTTCCCACAGGCCCTGGCGGACGTAATCCTCGAACCCTTCGCGCAGGATCGGGGTCATCGTCATGCCGGGGTGGATCGAATTGACGCGGATGCGCTTGCTGCCCAATTCCTGCGCGGCGCAGATCGTCAGCATCCGCCCCGCCGCTTTCGACACGTGATAGCCAATGTTGTTGGCGTTGGGCATGTAGGAGGCCATCGACAGATTGTTGACGATGGCCCCGCCGCCGGGGAACCGCTCGATAGCGGATTCGAGATGCGGCACGGCATGCTTGATCCCCAGGAACAGTGCATCGTGGTTGACCGCCATCACCGTGCGCAGATCCTCCAGCGAGGTTTCCATCACCCCGCCGTGGATCGACAGCCCGGCGTTGTTCACCAACACATCGAGCTGGCCGAACTCCGCCACCGTATCACCAATGACGCGTTGCCAGTCGGCTTCGCCGGTCACGTCCTGCTGCATCAGGCGGAACGCCCCGGCATGGCCGTCACCCGCTACGACGGCGGCAATCGCTTCCGCCTGTTCCGTGCGCATGTCGGTGCCGACCACGGCTTTCGCCCCTTCGCGCAGCAGCGCGCGGCACACCGCCACGCCGATGTTCCCTTCGCGCCCCGCCCCGGTGACGATCGCGACCTTGCCTTCGACTCTTCCCATCTTGCTTGTTTCCTTTTGCGGTCAGGCGATGAACTGGCGGAACATCGGCCACGGCACGTCGGACGTGTACATCGAGGCATCGTCCATCGAATCCTTGGGGATTTCGAAGCTTGCCGTGCTGAACGCCGTATCGAAATTGGCCATGGCATCTTCCATGGTCCAATCCTTGTCGGTGGCGCGATAGCCGGTCGAAACCCCGGCGAAGACGCGAGCATATCCGCCGCCGCCCACCGTGAACATCTCGCCGTTGCAGGGCACGTCCTCGTGCGCCAGCATCGCAACCACCGGAGCCACCGCATGCGGCGGGAAATCGCGGTGCATCAGCGCGTTGATTTCCGGCCCCATCAGTTCGGTCATCCGGCTGCCGGCAATCGGCATGATGCAGTTGACGCGAATGTTCCAGTTGTTGGCCGAACTGGCCGAACCGAGGCAGCGGGTGATCGCCCACACCGCGCCCTTGGCAGCGGGATAGGGCACGCCCGAACCCATGCCGAACCACGAGCCGGAACAGACGTTGACGATGCGGCCATAATCGTTGGCTTTCATCTGCGCCCAGACTTCGCGGCAGAGATAGAACGTGCCGCTGGCGGCAACCGAAATGTCCTTGTCCCACTGGTCGTCCGTCAGCGTTTCGAGCGGGCCGCCCCCGCTGACGATCCCGGCATTGTTGACGAGGATATCCACCCGGCCCCAGCGCTGCATCGCATCGGCAACGATGGCCTTCGCCTCACCCGAAGTGGCGACGCTGTTGGTGTTGGCTTCGGCGATCCCGCCCTTGGCGCGGATTTCCTCCGCCGCAGCGACGGCATAGCCCGCATCGGCCCCGGTGCCGGTGAAATTGCCGCCCAGATCGTTGACCAGCACTTTGGCCCCGCGCTCGGCCAGCAGGGTGGCATAAGTCTTGCCCAATCCCCCGCCCGCGCCGGTGACAATCGCCACTTTGCCGTCGAAATTCATCTTGTCCATATCCCGTTCCTCACTTGCCCGTATGTTGTTTCAGGAAGCGCGCGGCGTCCTGCAACGCCTCGCGCGCGCCGGGCAGGAAACCCACCCACGAGACGAAGCCGTGGATCATGCCGGGATAGCGCTTGCGTTCCACCGTCACGCCAGCCTCTTCCAGCTTCGCCGCGAACGTTTCGGCATCGTCACGCGTAGGATCGCATTCGGCGGTGCCGACGAACGCGGGGGCGAGCCCGACATGGCTTGCCGCGCGCGAAGGCGATGCCTGCGGATCATTCTGCTGGATGGCGGGATCGGTGAGATACTGTTCCCAGAACCAATCCGAATCGTCGCTGGTCAGCAGCGGCCCATTCTCGAACTCCCTGGCCGATGCGGTCTTGACCGAAGGGTAGTTGCACGATCCGTAGAAATTGATCTGCGCCCGCACGGCAGGCCCGCCTTCATCACGCGCGCGCAAGGCCAACCCACAGGCGAGATTGGCGCCCGCGCTGTCCCCGGCCACGGCAAGCCGCGCGGGATCGCCGCCCAGTTCGCCCGCATGAGCCGCCGCCCATTGCAG
>CAYXMY010000050.1:0-20652 GCA_964466155.1 uncultured Caenibius sp.
CCGTCAGCGTGAGCGAGGCGGCCTTGATGCTGTCGCTGACCTGTTCCGGACTGCGCGCCCCGAAAATCGGGATGGTCTGGTTGGGTTGCGAGAGCAGGTAGGACAGCACCACTTCGTTGACCGACACGCCATGCTTTTCCGCCAGCGCTTCCACGGCTTGCGCGCGCTGGGCGTTGACGGGGTTGTTGTAGCGGGCCTGCAGGGCCTCGGGAACGGCGTCGATGCCACCCTTGGCGAGCTTGGTGAAGTAACCGCCGCTTTGCGCCGAATAGGCGACGATGGGCAGGCCCGAAGCATGCAGGCCTTCATATTCGCCTTCGTAATAATGGACATAGCCTTGTTGCGCGGCGGCAGCGGCATCGGGCTTGGCGAGGCCCCAGAAGGTTTCCGATGCCACAAAGCCCTGCTTGCCGATGGAGCGTGCATAGGCATTGGCTTCCTCGATCCGGGCGGCGGACCAGTTCGACGCCCCGAAGTAGCGGATACGGCCTGCTTCCTGATGGCCGATCAACGCATCGACGATGGGTTGCACCGGCGCTTCCGGACTATCGGCGTGGAGCCAATAAAGATCGATGGTGTCGATGCCCAGATGGTCGAGGCTTTCACCCAGATCCTGCGCGATGTCTTCCGGGGTCACGCGGTTGCGCCAGTCGCCCGCGCGCAAATCCATGAAAGCCCCCTTGGTGGCGATCACCAGACCGTCGCGGCTGCGTGTCTTGAGCCATGCCCCGATGGCGCGCTCGCTGGCGCCCTTGGGGGCATCGGGCGCCCAGTCGCCATAGGACCGGGCGGTGTCGATGAAATTGCCCCCCAATTCCACGAAACGGTCCAGAATGGCGTTGGATTTGTCCTGGTCGAGCAGCCAGCCCAGCATGTTGGTGCCGTAGCACAGCCGGCTCACCGAAAGATCGATGGCGTTCAGCGTCACTTTCGAAAGCATTGTCGTCTCCTGAATGATCGATCCGGACTGCGCGCGGCGCGCAATCTTGCGCCGCCGCTCCCGGTTCGCGGGGCAGCCTTCACGATGATTGTTCCATGGGAAAGACCGAAGCGGACGAATGCGGCCTAAAGCGCCATCTTCGTCCGCTTCGGTTATGTCGTTTCGTCAGCCTTCGGCGGCGAAAAAGGCTTCCGCGCGCGCCTTGAGCGCGTGGGCGCTGTCATCGAAGCCGCGCTTCACCCACGGCCCGGCGAAGCGGTACACGTGAATGCCGTTGGCCCCGAGAAAGGCGTCCGTGGAATAGTACCGGCAGGAATTGGGGCCGGTGGGGGTAATCACCTGATCGCGCCGGGCGGGGTAGGTCCACCCATCGGTATGGATCATTTCCCACGAAATCATCCGCTCTTCATCGAAAGCGCAGATATATTCGCAATTGGGGACGATCGAGCCGGGCGAGGCATAGTTCATCAGGCACATTTCGACGGCCGAACCCATCTTGAGATCGGACACCGCCTTGACGCAGAACGGGTTCCATTCGTTGTACCGGGGCATATCGCACAGGATATTCCATACGATCCGGGCCGGGGCGGCGATTTCCACCGTGACGCTTTCCGTTACCGCATCGGGATCGAAACCGTTCACGGGATCTTCGGCCAGGGTCTTGGCCTGCTTCATCCAGTCGAGCATTTCCATGGGGTATCTCCTCAGGGGGCCATCCAGTCGCCGCCGTTGACGTCGAGCGAGGCGCCGGTGACTTCGCTCGCATAGTCGGACAGCAGGAAATAGACCGCCTTGGCGCAATCGGCATCGCGTGGGATGTGGCCGATGGGGATTTCCGAAGCGCGCTGCTTCCGGAAAGCCGCACCTTCTTCCTTGCCCAGCGAGGCGAAGAAACCGTCCAGCGGCACACCGTCCATCCAGCCCATCAGCGCGGTGTTGATGCGGATGCCGGTGCCGGTCAGTTCACCGGCAAGCTGCCGGGTCATCTGGTTGAGCGCGGCCTTGGCCATGGCATAGCCGCCTTCGCCCGGATTGCACTTGCGCGTGGCCAGCGTGGACACGTTGACGATGGAGCCGGATTTCTGCGCGATCATCGTCGGGATCACGCATTGCGCCATGCGCAGGCCGCCCAGCGCGTTGACATCCATCACTCGCACCATCTGGTCCATGTCGGCTTGGTGCAGCGGGGTCCAGTCCGGGTGGAAATAGGCGGAATTGACGAGACCGTCGATCCGGCCCCACTTGGCCAGCGCCTGTTCCGCCAGATTGCGGCACTGATCCATATTCGACACGTCGCAGGACACGGCAATCGCTTCACCGCCCTGGGCGAGGATATCGTCCCGCACGGCATTGATCGCATCGACCGAACGTGCGGAAACGACAACCTTGGCCCCTTCCTGCGCAGCGCCGCGGCACAGGGCCTGCCCCATGCCCGGGCCTGCACCGGTGACGATCACCACCTTGTCCTTGAGTATCATTGTATCGTTTCCTCTCTCGTTCCGTTTCGTTGCAAGGGCCGCGTTCAGGCGGTCGCGGCTTTGCGGCCCGCCTGGCGGCCGAAGAAAGTGCAGTCGGCCAGGCTCATGCCCGAGCTGTAGCCATGGCCCCATGCGGGCAGGCCCGAGGTGCAGCGCCCGGCGGCATAGAGGCCGGGGATGGATGCCCCGCTGCGATCCAGCACTTCGCCGTCAGTGGAGGTACGCAGGCCCCCGAGCGTGAAGAAACTGAAGTAGGAATGTTCGAAATTCAACTCCAGCGCGACGAACGGCCCCTGATCCAGCGGCGTCAGGATCGGCGGCTGCTTGTTGAACAGCGGGTCTTTCCCTTCGGCGGCATGCTGGTTGTAGAAGGCCATCGTCCGGCTGAGCGTGCCTTCGGCCATTTCCAGTTCCTGTTCGACTTCTTCCCAGGTCTCCCCCGTGCCGGCGATGGTGATCCCGGCAAGTTCGAGCGGCTGATCGAAGTGGGCTATGTCGAGCAGCAGGAACACCCGGCGGCCCAACTGGTCGAACGCATAGCGGCTGACGCGGCCGTGATAGCAATCCTCGTTGATGAAGCGCTGTCCGGCTTCGTTGACGAACACGCCGTAAGCCTGCGGTTCCGGCATCGTCCACGGGCAGGTGGTGAAGAACTGTTCCATATGGATCGCATCGCCGCCCGCGCTGACGCCCAGTTCGATGCCCGAACCGTCATCCTTGTCGCCGATGGGGCTGTTGATCTTGAACGTATCGGGGCAATAGCGGCGGCGCATTTCCTCGTTCATCACGAAGCCGCCGGTGGCGAGGACGACGCCCTTGTTCGCCTTGATGAAGCGGTTCTGGTTGTCGATCCGCATCACCACGCCGCAAATGCGTTCGCCATCGCGGATCAGGGCGACGGCGCGGGCATCGACCACCACTTCCACGCCCAGCTTGCGCGCGCTGGCTTCGAGGATATCGACCAGCGGACGCCCGCCGCCCCAGCCCATATGCTGGATCACGTGGCCGCGCGGGGCGGGCTTGGCGAGCGAGCGGAAGGGTTCCGCCTGTTCGCTGCCGGACCAGATCAGCGTGGAATCGTCGGTCGGTTCGATCAGCTTGCCCGGCAGGTAGTTGCCGCGATAGGGCACGCCCTGCGCCTTGAGCCATGCAAAGTGGTTCAGCGCTTCGGCGGCATAAAGATCGCATTTGGCATAATCGGCGCAGGGGCCGCCCGCCGCCTTGAGATAAGCGGCGAAATCTTCCGTCTTATCCTCGAACCCGGCCGCGCGCTGGGCATCGGTCCCGCCGTTGCCGCCGATGTAGATTTCCCCGCCGGAAAGCGCGGAGGCGCCGCCGCTGCCGGAATTGCGGTCGAACAGCATGACCCTGGCGCCCGAATTGGCCGCTTCGATGGCCGCGCAGGCACCTGCGGCGCCGAAGCCGATCACGGCGACATCGGTTTCAAAATCCCACTGCGCGACTTCCGCGGCGGGGTAGGGCTTGTGCAGGGAAATCTCGGTCATGTAATCCTCACTCAATGCCCTCGCGATCCGATGGGCATGCCAGTTGTGTTCTGTGTTTGCCCGGTTTCAGGCAGCAGGGGGGCGCTGGCCGCCGCACAACACTTCGGTGATCGCCTCGGTGTCGCAGTATTCCTTCCACGAGACGATCTTGCCGTCGCGCAGGCGGGCCAGGAAATGGTACTGATTGCGGTATTCGCGGCCCGACACATGCATCCCCTGGGATGACGCTTCGACCGCCACGCGATCGTCCTGCGCGGTGATCGCGTGGATGGTGAAATGGATGCCGCTGGGGAAGGCTTCGAAAATCCGGCCCGCCGCCATCGTGACCGTGGCCTTGTCGAACGTGCCTGAAATCAGGGTATTACCCATGGTGGTGACGCTACCATCGGGCGCATAGGCATCGACGATAGCGGGAACATCGCCCGCATTCATAGCGGCGATGAAGGCTTCGACGGCGGCAATATTCTGTTCGACGCTCATTTCGGCGTCCTCTCCGGATGAATAAGTGAAGGGGGCTGCCGTATTCGGCTGGCCCCCATTGGATCGCTTCCTGCCTTAGACGAAACGTGCGATGCAGTTGCCCAGTGCACGCCCGCCTTCGGCCGGGTTCTTGTCGCTCAGGATCATTTCGAACGTATCGCCCTTCACCGCCGGGGCGAGGGGAACGAGCGAGCCCGAGAGGATCACGTCGCCCGCATTCAGCGTCACGCCATAGGCGCCGAGCGTGTTGGCCAGCCAGGCGACAGCCTGCGCCGGATCGCCCTGGACCGCGTTGCCATAGCCTTCGGACAGCGGCTCGCCGTTCTTGGTGACGGCGACATGCAGGCCCGGCAGATCGAATTCGCGCGGATCGAGCCGCGCGTCGCCGATCACATAGACCCCGCACGAGGCATTGTCGGACACCGTATCGACGATGCTGATTTTCCAGTCGTTGATGCGGCTGTCGACGATTTCGAAGCAGGGCGCGATGCTTTCGGTCGCGGCCATGACATCGGCGGCGGTGACGCCGGGGCCGTTGAGGCTGTCCTTCAGGATGAAGGCGATTTCCGCTTCCGCGCGCGGCGCGATCAGCGCCTTGGCATCGACATCGATATCGCCTTCGACGAACATCCAGTCGGTCAGGAAGCCGAAGTCGGGCTGGTGCACGCCCAGCATGTCCTGCACCGCCTTGGACGTGACGCCGATCTTCTTGCCGACGACCTTTTCGCCATCCTTCACCCGGCGGGCGAGGAAGTCGAGGCTGATGCCATAGGCATCGTCGACGGTAAGATCGCCGTCGCGTTCGATCAGCGGGGTGAGGGAGCGCCGGCCGCGCAGCGCTTCGTACAATTCGCGGCCATACAATTCGGCTTTGCTCATGACAGGAAATCAATCGAATAGTGGTTGAATTCGTTTGCCCGTTCGACCTGTACCCAGTGGCCGCAGCGCGCGAAGGTGATCGCGCGGACATCGGGGCAGGCGTCGAGGAACAGGCGGCTGTGCTCTTCCGGGCAGAACTCGTCGTTCAGGCCCCAGAACACGAAGATCGGATGGCCGATTTCGCCCAGACGCGGCCCGAGATTGGGCGTCTTCATCCGCACCAGCACATCCTTGGGCTGGGTGCTGGCCACGGCGAAGCGTTCGGCCACCAGCTCATCGGAAATCAGATGTGCGGAATCGGGGTGCATCAAGTTGGAAATCAGGCGGCGTTGTTCCTCGATATTGAAATCGGGGCCGCCGAAGCCGGAGCGCATCTTGGCGATGCCGGGCAGCGTGAAATAGCTTGCCTGTTCCGCCACCGCGCCGGGCGCCATCATAATCAGCTTGTGGCTGAATTCCGGGTGATCGAGCGTCATCTGGATGGCGATGGCGCCGCCCAGCGAATTGCCCACTAATGAAGCCTGTTCAATGCCGTGCTGGCGCAGGGCGTCGTAAAGCGTGTCGGTGAACAGTTCGAGCGTGTAATCGATGCCTTCGGGCTTCGACGATGCGCCATAACCGATGAGATCGGGCAGGATGACGCGGAAACCGGCATCCACGAACGCGTCGATATTGCGCCGGAAATTGGAAGAGCCCGATGCCCCGGGGCCGCTGCCGTGGATGAACACCACGGCAGGGCCGGAGCCGGCCTCTTTCAGATGGATATCGTATCCACCGGCAACGGCATAGGTTGCCTCCTTGAGATCGGCCATGGGGTCTTTCCTCAGAGGAAGGTGAAGCTTGGCTGTTCACCCAGAATACCGCCGATCACATCGGCAGTGCGGTTGTTGGGGTCGTTGGCAACGTGCGCCCGGCCCGCGTGGAGATCGAGCCACGGCTGGATCACTTCGCTCGACGTGTAGATCGCGCGGCCACCCAGCAGCTTGACCATGTCGTCAGCCAGATCGGCCAGACGGCGCACGACCGACGCCGAATTGTAGGCATAAAGCGTACGCTTCTCCATCGGGATCGGCTCGCCGCGTTCTGCATAGCCCATCAGGTCGTCGAAGGTCAGGCGCAGTGTGTTTTCCATTTCGGTGATCTGCGCGTGGGCACGGGCAATCGCTTCGTGGAGGAACGGATCGGCCTTCGATGCCTTGCCGGTGTTGGTCGACACGCGGCTTTGCATGATGTTGATCGCGCCGTTGACGACAGCGCGGGCGCCGCCGAACGCCGCGGTCGAGACCGAGCGCGTGAACACCTGTGCCCAGGGCAGGGTGTAGAGCGGGCCGTTGTTTTCCTTCTGCCCCGGGTTGGTGCAAAGGAAACCGTCGATCGAACGGTGGGTGCGATATTCGGGAACGAACACATCGTCCACGATCACATCGTGGCTGCCGGTGCCCTGAAGGCCGAACACATGCCATGCGTCGCGGTCGATGGTGTAGTCCTTGCGCGGCAGGAGGAAGGCGCGCATGTCGGGCGGGCCGCCTTCTTCGGCGGGCGGGACCATCGCACCGAGAATCACCCACTGGCAGTGGATCGAACCGGTGGAGAAACCCCAGCGGCCTGACAGGCGGAAGCCGCCTTCGACGCGAGTCACCTTGCCGACGGGCTGATAGCTCGACGAAGCGAGAGTCGCGGTGTCCTCGCCCCAGACTTCTTCCTGCGCTTCGTTGTGGAACAGCGCGAGTTCGTAGGGGTGGCAACCGACGACGCCGTACATCCAGCCGGTGGACATGCAGCCTTCGGCCAGAGTTTTCTGCACATCGTAGAAGACGTTGGGGTTCATTTCGTAGCCGCCCCAGCGCTTGGGCTGGAGAATGCGGAAGAACCCGGCTTCCTGCATTTCGGCAATGGTTTCAGTGGGAACGTCACGTTCCGCAACGCATTTGCGGGCGCGTTCCTTCAGCACCGGAATCATCGCGCGAGCGCGAGCGACCAGTTCTTCATGGGTGGGAATAGTTCCGGCGGTGGTGGACGGTGCGGCGGTAGCCATCTTGGCTTTCTCTCCCATATTGCTCGAATCGGATGGGCTTAATGGCGAAGCATTCGTAATTTTTTGTGCCATGTGGTACGCAAATCGTCAATTGAAAAGCATGTTGGCTTTGGATATGTGTATTTTCGAATCTGCTTTATCCATGTCGTTTCCAATCGGCATGCAGTGTGGGAGAAAAGCCGTTGTTGGGCAAGCTTGCCGTTGATCTCTCTGGATGCGTGGCCATCGTTACGGGCGGGACTCGTGGTCTTGGGCGCATCATCGCCGCAACCATGGCGCAGGCCGGTTGCAAGGTCGAAATCTGTGGCCGCAACGAGCCGGACGATCTTCCGGCGGGCGTGGCTTTCCATGCCGCGGACATTCGCGATCCCGATCAGGCCAAGGGCTTTGTCGATGCGGTCGTCGCCAAACACGGGCGGCTGGATTTCCTCATCAACAACGCGGGCGGTTCGCCGCATACCGAAGCGGCGACGGCCAGCCCGCGCTTCTTCGATGCGATCATCAAGCTCAATCTCAGTTCGGCAATGTACCTGTCGCAGGCGGCTTATCCGGTGATGAAGGCTGCCGGGACCGGCAGCATCGTCAACATCGCCAGCGTTTCAGGCATCCGGCCTTCGCCGATGACCGCCGCCTATGGCGCGGCCAAGGCGGGCCTGCTCAACCTGACGCAGAGTCTGGCGCAGGAATGGGGGCCGGACAATATCCGCGTCAACGCCATCATCCTGGGCCTGATGTCGACCGAAACCACCGAAGCGACTTATGGCGATGACGAAGCGCAGGCTGGAGTCGCCCGGTCCATTCCGCTGCAGCGCATGGGCATGGGCGAAGATGTCGCTGGCGCCATTCTCTGGCTGTGTTCGGATATGGCTGGCTGGGTAAGCGGTGCGCGCCTCAATGTCGACGGGGGCGGCGAACGTCCCTATTTCTTGGATTTGCTGAAAGGAGCCTAACGTCATGGGTGTGAAGGCACTGGGCTATGTGATCGTCGAAACCGCGAAGATGGCGGAATGGGATCGCTTTATGACCGAAGTCGTCGGTGTGATGCGTGGCGAAAACGCACCGGCGGATAGCAATTTCTACCGTGTGGACGACCGTCCGTTCCGTTTCTGGATTCAGCCCGGCCCTGAAGAGCGGTTTATTGCGGCTGGCTACGAAGTGGCTGATGCGGCTGCTCTCGATGCGCTCAGGGTGGCTGTCGCTGCTGCGGGCCGTCCGGTTGAAGATGGTTCTGCCGATGCGGCAAAGGTGCGCGGTGTCGCCGCGTTCTTCCGCACCAGCGATCCGGCGGGCAATGGCCTCGAATTCTTCCACGGCGATACGCGCGATAACGTGGCATTCGTTTCGCCGGTTGGTGTCGAAGGTTTCGTGACCGGCGATATGGGCATGGGGCACGCGGTATTCGCGGCGCCGAACTATAACGAAACGCACGATTTCTATCTCAATGTTGTGGGCTTCCACGACACCGATATTCCGCGCTTCAAGTTCAGCCCCGATCCGAACGATCCCGGTATGGGCATGGCTTTCATGCATGCTGACAACGGCCGTCATCACTCGATTGCGATTGGCGAAATGCCGCAGCCGCCGTCGGGATGCATTCACCTGATGCTCGAAATGAAGAGCATTGGCGATGTGGGCAAGTGCCACGATCGTATGCGCATGGCCAAAGTGCCGGAAAGCGCAACGCTTGGCCGCCACGTTAACGACCAGACCTTCGGTTTCTATATGCAGACGCCGGGCGGGTTTGACTTGGAGATCGGTACCGATCCTCTGGTGATCGAACCAGAGTCCTGGGTGCCCACCGCTCATCTCCAACCGAGTGAGTGGGGGCATCTGTGGGCCTGGCAAAAGGCTATGGAAGAGCAGCAGGGCGCGTAAGCCCCTGCTGTACGAGCTGATTTTCTAAAGAAGGTAGGCGAATGTTAGACAAGCGGATGAGCGCGGCAGATGTCGTCGCGCAGATAAAGGATGGCATGACCATCGGCATCGGCGGCTGGGGGCCGCGTCGCAAGCCCATGGGGCTGGTGCGCGAACTCATGCGTTCGGATGTGAAGGACCTCACGGTCGTCGCCTATGGCGGCGCGGATGTCGGCATGTTGTGCGCGGCGGGCAAAGTGAAGAAGCTGATCTTCGCGTTCGTCTCGCTCGACGCCATTCCGCTGGAACCCTGGTTCCGCAAGGCACGCGAAAACGCCGAAATCGAAGTTCTCGAACTCGACGAAGGCATGTTCCAGTGGGGCCTCAAGGCGGCGGCTTTCGGCCTGCCGTTCTTGCCGACTCGTATCGGCCTCGGCACCGATCTGGCTGAACTGGGCGGTCTCAAGACGGTCAAGTCGCCTTACGCAGACGCTGAAACGCTGATCGCCATGCCCGCGCTCAAGCTGGACGTGGCCCTGATCCACGCCAATCGCAGCGACTGGCGCGGCAACGTGCAGCTTCTCGGCCCGGATTCGTACTATGACGAATGGTTCGCCAAGGCAGCGGCCAAGACTTACGTTTCGTGCGAGGAACTGGTCGACAAGATCGAAGACCATTACGAAGCGGAAGCACATGCAAACGTGTTCGAACGCTGCTTCGTAAACGGCGTCGTGCACATGCAGTATGGCGCACACCCCACCTCGATGCCCCCGCACTATGGCTGGGACATGAAGGCGTTCAAGGCCTATGCCGGTGCGGCAAAGGATCCGGGCGACTGGGCAGCCGTGGCTGATCGCTTCGTAGGTGCGAGCGAAGAAGCATATCTGGAAAGCATTGGCGGAAAGGAGGCGGTGGCGGGTCTTCCGTTGCCGATATTCTGATGACTGACGTATCTCTGACTGAACTGTGCATCGTTGCATGCTCGGAAGCTTTCCGTAACAACGGCGAAATCCTGGCCAGCGGCGTTGGCCCTGTGCCGCGTCTGGCCGCTGGTCTTGCCAAGCTGACGCATGGCCCGGAACTGATGATGACCGATAGCGAAGCCTATCTGGTCGAACAGCCCGTGCCGATCGGTCCGCGTGGCTATGACGATCGCAAGCGTTCGGGTTACCTGCCGTTCTCGCGCTTCTTCGACAGCGCGGTCTGGACCGGCCGTCGCCATGCTATGGTGACGCCGACCCAGCTCGACCGTTTTGGCCAGATCAACCTGTCCTTCATGGGCGGGACTTACGACAAGCCCAAGACGCAGATGCTGGGTGTGCGTGGTTTCCCGGGCAACACGATCTACCACATCAACTCGTTCTTCTTCCCCGCACACAGCGCTCGCGTATTTGTGCCGGGCGAAGTGGATATGATTTCGGGTGTGGGTTACAATCCGGCCAAGCGCGTGGAAGGTGGTAATTACTCGGGCGTTGACCTGCGTGTTATCGTCACCAACCTCGCTGTGATGGACTTCGGTGGCAAGGATAACGCAATCCGCGTTGTCTCGCTCCACCCGGGTGTGACGTTCGAGGAAGTGCAGGAAGCCACCGGCTTCGAACTGGAGAAGGGCGATCTTACCGAAACCCCGATGCCGACTGCAGAACAGCTCGAAATCATCGCCCAGCTTGATCCGCACAATATCCGTGCGACCGTGATCAAGGACAACCCGCCGGCGAAAAGGACTGCATAATGCAAGCAGCTAAGCCCGTACTCGAGGGATTTTTCACGACTGGCGAGAACCCGGCCCTGCTGGGTTCTCGCTGCGTCAAATGTGGCACGTTCTACTTCCCGTCCGTGGAAGGGTTCTGCCGCAACCCTGACTGTGACTGTTCGCAGTTCGAAAGCGTGGAGCTTTCGCGAACGGGCAAGCTGTGGTCCTTTACCAATGCCTGCTACAAACCGCCGGAGCCGTATATCGCGAAAGAGCCGTTCGAGCCTTACGCGATTGCGGCTGTCGAACTCGCGAAAGAGAAGATGATCGTCCTCGGCCAGGTGGTCGAGGGCGTCGGCGTCGAGCAGCTCAAGGCTGGTCTCGAAATGGAACTGGTGCTCGAAACGATCCCCGATGCGGTGGAACCGGAAGGCAAGCTGACCTGGAAGTGGAAGCCCGTGGCATGACGCAGGAAATCGCAATCATCGGCGCGGGCATGCACCCTTGGGGCAAATGGGGCCGCAAGTTCACCGAATATGGTGTCGAAGCCGCGCGCGAAGCGCTGGCCGATGCCGGTATTTCGTGGCGCGACGTGCAGTTCGTATCGGGCGCGGCAACCATGCGTTGCGGCTATCCCGGCTATGTCGCGGGAGCCACGTTCGCGCAGGCGCTCGGCTGGCAGGGTGCCGAAGTCAACACCAGCTATGCCGCATGCGCCTCGGGTTCGCAGGCGCTGGCCGCCGCCCGTGCCAAGATTCTCTCCGGCCAGGCCGAAGTCGCGCTGGTGATCGGCGCGGATACCACGCCCAAGGGTTTCCTTGCCCCGGCCAAGGGCGAACGCCCGGACGATCCGGATTGGGTGCGTTTCCGCGTGGGCGTCACCAATCCCACCTATTTCGCGCTCTATGCCCGCCGCCGCATGGAAATGTACGGCGATACGCAAGAAGATTTCGCGCGGGTGAAGGTCAAGAACGCCGAACATGGCTTCACCAATCCCAAGGCGCGCTATCGCAAGAAGTTCACCATGGAAGATGTGGCCGCCTCGGCGATGGTCGCCGATCCGCTGCGCCTGATGGATATCTGCGCCACATCCGATGGCGGCGCGGCGCTGATCGTGTGCAGCCTCGATTATGCGCGCAAGATCGGCAAGGCGAACGCCCCGCGCATCGCCGCGATTTCGACGGTGACGCCGACGTTCGCTTCGGCCGTGATCGAAATGCCCGATCTCGCCACCGACAGCGCCGTGGCGATGGATGCGCACAGCTTTCGCGCCGCCCTGCCGCGCAAGGCCTATGAAGAAGCGGGCATCGGCCCCGAAGACGTATCGGTCGCCGAAGTTTACGACCTGTCGACCGCGCTCGAAATGGACTGGATGGAAGACCTGCAGCTTTGCCAGCGCGGCGAAGCGGCGGGCCTGGTTCGCGAAGGGGCGACCCGCATCGGCGGGCGCATGCCGATCAATCCTTCGGGCGGTCTTGCCTGTTTCGGGGAAGCCGTGCCTGCCCAGGCTATTGCGCAAGTGTGCGAATTGACCTGGCAGTTGCGCGGTCAGTCGGGCGACCGGCAAGTGCAGGGCGCCAAGGTCGGCATCACCGCGAACCAGGGCCTGTTCGGCCATGGATCATCGGTGATTGTAAAGGCATGATGGCACGTTTATGCGGAATGTTGGTGGCCGGCGCGAGTGAACCCATCCGCGCGGCCGGGAGGAACGCATGAACGAACTGGATCGCCTGGTCGAACCGCCCAAGGCCGATATCCACTATGAAACCGAAGAGCCCGTCCGCTACGAAGTGGTCGGGCCGGTTGCCCACATCATTCTAAATCGCCCGAAATACAACAACGCGCAGAACAGCCAGATGACGTATGCGCTGGATGCGGCGTTCCGCCGGGCGGTGGATGACGATGCCGTGCGCGCCATCGTGCTGCGGGGGGAAGGCAAACACTTCTCCGCCGGGCACGATATCGGTACGCCGGGCCGCGATGTCGCGGCAATCTGGGACCGGGTGGGCCTGCTCCCCGATCATACCAACAAGCCGGGTGTCGAATTCCTCTACACGCGCGAGCATGAGGTTTATCTCACCATGTGCCGCCGCTGGCGCGACGCACCCAAGCCGACCATTGCGGCGGTGCAGGGCGCTTGCGTTGCGGGCGGGCTGATGCTGGCCTGGGTGTGCGATATCATCGTCGCGACCGATGATGCCTTCTTCCAGGACCCGGTGAACCGCATGGGCATTCCGGGCGTGGAATATTTCGCGCACGGGTTCGAACTGCCGCCGCGCATCGCCAAGGAATTCATTCTCCTGGGGGAACGTCTTCCGGCGGAGCGCGCTTACAATTTCGGCATGGTCAACCGTTTGACCACGCGTGAAAACCTGCTGGCCGATGTCCAGAAGCTGGGCGAAGATCTGGCTGCCCGCCCGCGTCTGGGCAACTGGCTGACCAAGCAGGCCCTCAATCACGTCGAGGAACTGCGAGGGAAGCGCAGCGCCACCGACGCCCATTTCCACATGCACCACTTCGCCCATGCGCAGAGCGACCTGCTGTCGTCGAACAGCCTCGGCGGCATGGATGCGAAGTCGATGGCGGCGGCCAACAAGGCCGCTGCGGACAAGACGGATACCGAATGATGAGCAACGCGTTGAACACGATTCTGGTGGAGCGGCTGGGCTGCCGCGTGCCGATCATCCAGACCGCGATGGGCTGGGTGGCGGAACCGAGCCTGGTGATCGGCTCGTCCAATGCCGGGGCCTTCGGTTTCCTCGGCGCGGCGGTGATGACGCCGGATGAAGCGCGCGAAAAGCTGTTGCAGGTGCGCCGGGGCACGGATCGCCCGTTCGGGGTGAACTTCCACTCGTTCCAGCCGGGCGCGGACAAGATCGTCGACCTGATTATCGAGAACAAGGATCAGGTGCGCGCGGTCAGCTTCGGGCGCGGCCCCAATGCCAAGATGATCGGCCGCTTCCGCGATGCCGGTATCCTCTGCATCCCGACCGTGGGTGCGGTGAAGCATGCGCAGAAGATGGTCGAACTGGGCGTCGACATGGTCAGCGTGCAGGGTGGCGAAGGCGGCGGGCATACCGGCTCGGTGCCGACCACCGTGCTGCTGCCGCAAGTGCTCGACACTGTGCAGGTGCCGGTGATCGCCAGCGGCGGTTTCGCCGATGGGCGCGGCCTTGCCGCGGCGCTGGCATATGGCGCGGTCGGCATCGCCATGGGCACGCGTTTCCTGCTGACCAAGGAAAGCCCGGTTCCCGATGTGACCAAGGGCGAATACCTGCGCGCGTCGACCGACGGCATCGTGTTGACCACCAAGCTGGACGGTATCCCGCAGCGCATGGTCCGTTCGAAGCTGATGGACCGGATCGAAAAGTCGGGCAAGATCGGCATGTGGGCGCGGGCGATCGAAGCCAGCATGTCGATGAAGAAGCAGACCGGCGCTTCTTGGATCGAACTGCTGAAATCGGCCAAGGGGATGACCTCGCATGGCGCCATGCCGCTCAAGCAGGCGATGATGGCCGCGACCATGCCGATGCTGATCCAGAAGGCCGTGGTCGATGGCGATATCGAAAACGGCGTCATGGCCACGGGCGTGGTCGGCGGGCGCATTACCGAAATTCCGACCTGCCAGGAACTGATAGACCGGATCGTGGCCGAAGCGGAGCAACGTTTGCAGGCACTGTGCGCCGCTGGCGCCTGAGGAGATTGACATGCCGATTACCACGACCATCAAGGACCGTATCGCCGAGATCGTCTTCGACGTGCCGCCGGTCAACGCGTTCGACAGTGCCACCTGGATGTCGATCCCGGGCATCATCAACGAAGCGGCGCGCAATCCCGAAGTGAACTGCATCCTCATCCGCGCCGAAGGGCGCGGGTTCTGCGGCGGCGTGGACATCAAGGAAATGCAGGCGCACCCGGAACGGATCACGATCCTGAACCGTGGCAACTACCTGACGTTCAAGGCGATCCACGAAGCGGAAATCCCCGTCGTGGTGGCCGTGCACAAGTTCGTGATCGGCGGCGGCATCGGCATCTGCGGCGGATCGGACACGATCATCGCCGCTGACGATGCCTATTTCTCTCTGCCGGAAGTCGATCGCGGCGCGATGGGCGGGGCCAGCCACATGTCGCGCATGCTGCCGCTGCACAAGGTGCGCGCGGCGTTCTTCACCGGCGGCAATATCCCGGCGCAGGAAGCCTATCGCCTGGGCGCGGTGGAAAAGGTCGTGCCGCGCGCCGATCTCGAAACCGAAGCGCGCGAATTCTGCAAGGTGATCGCTTCCAAGTCGCGCAAGGCGCTGGTCATCGCCAAGGAAGCGCTGAACGGCCTCGAAGCGCGTGATGTGGATCGCGGTTATCGCTGGGAACAGGGCTTCACGCTCGAAATGTACATGCATGAAGACAGCCAGAAATCGCGCGATGCGTTCGTGGAAACCGGCAAGGCGGCGTCGTTCTGATGGATCTTTCCTACACTCCTGAACAGCAGGCGTTCCGCGCGGAAGTGCGCGCCTGGCTCGAAGCGCACGTCCCGGCGGAACCGCTGGAACATTACGATGCCACCCGCGAAGGGTTCGAAGCGCACCGCAAGTGGGAAGCGACCCTGAAGCAGGGCGATTGGGGCATGGTCACCTGGCCGAAGGAATACGGCGGCCGGGGCGTGGACCTGATCCAGTGGCTGATCTTCGAGGAAGAATATTACCGCGCTGGTGCGCCGGGCCGTGTCAACCAGAACGGCATCTTCCTGCTCGGCCCCACGCTGATGGAATTCGGCACGCACGAACAGAAATCCCGCTTCCTGCCGCCGATGGCCTCGGGCGAGGAAATCTGGGCGCAGGCATGGTCCGAACCGCAGGCAGGCAGCGACCTTGCCGGGGTGCGCGCCACCGCCGTGCGCGAGGGTGACGAATACGTGCTCAACGGCCACAAGATTTGGTCGAGCCGCGCGGTCTTTGCCGACTGGGCTTTCGGCCTGTTCCGCGAACCGGGCACCGAACGCCACCACGGCATGAGCCTGATCTTCTTCCCGCTCAACGCCCCCGGCGTGACGGTCAACGCGATCAAGAAGATCAACGGCCACGTCGGCTTTGCCGAAATCTTCCTAGAGGACGTGCGCGTTCCCGCGTTCAATCGCCTCGGCGATGAAGGGCAGGGCTGGCATATCTGCATGGCGACCGCCGGTTTCGAACGCGGGCTGATGCTCCGTTCGCCCGCGCGCTATCAGGTGGCGGCGGCCAAGCTGGCCGAATTGTGGGAAGCGAACAAAGAAACCGCCGATCCGGCGCTCGAATCCGAAGTCACGCGTGCCTTCATGAACGCGGAAGCCTATGCGCTGAACATCTACCAGACGGCATCGCGCCTGATGGCGGGGGCCAAGATCGGGCCGGAAGCGTCGACCAACAAGATTTTCTGGTCGGAACTGGATATCCATCTCACGGAAACCGCGCTGGCGATCCTCGGCCCCAGGGCCGAATTGACGCAGGAAGCGCCGGATGCTTATGCGTACGACTGGATGGACGATTACATCTTCGCTCTCGCCGGGCCGATCTATGCCGGTTCGAACGAGATTCAGCGCAACATCATCGCCGAGCGTATGCTTGGCCTGCCGCGCAAGTAAGGAGGGGCACTGTGGATTTCACCCTCAATGACGAACAGCGGATGTTCGCCGAAACGGCGCAGACCCTGTTCGCGGACACCTGTACGCCCGATCACTGGCGCAAGCAGATGGAAACCGGCGAAGCGCGCGACGATGCGCGCTGGCAGGCGATTGTCGAAACCGGCTTCACGCTGCTGCTGCTGCCCGAGGACGCGGGTGGTCTGGGGCTGACGGAACTCGATTTCGCGCTGATCGCGGAAAAGGCGGGCTATGTGGTGCTGCCCGAACCGCTGGCGGAAAGCGCCGGCGTGGCGGCTCCGCTGCTGGCCGCGCTCGCGCCCGATAGCGACGTGCTGGCCGATCCTTCGGCCACGATTGCGATCCAGCATCCGGCCAATCCCTATGTGCTCGATGCCGATCTTGCCGGGGCGATCATCCTGCACAAGGATGGCGAAGCCTATCTGGCGACGCCCGATCAGGTCACGCTGACCCGTGAGGACAGCATCGATCCGTTCCGCCGCCTGTTCCGTGTGGAATGGGATGCGGCCAAGGCTACGAAGCTGGGCAAGGCGGACTGGGACTTGGCGCTGGATCGCGGGGCACTGTTCTGCGCGGCGCAGGGGCTGGGCCTCGCGCAGCGTTCGGTCGATCTGGCAGTCGCCTATGCGCAGGAACGCCAGCAGTTCGGCAAGCCGATCGGCAGCTATCAGGCGGTGAAGCATCACCTTGCTTCGGCGCAGGTGGCAATCGAATTCGCCCGCCCTGTGGTCATGGCGGCGGCGGCCGATATCGCCCGGCAGGATATCCAGTCCCGCGCCCGCGTCAGCCATGCCAAGCTGGTGGCGCTGGAAGCGGCGGAAAAGGCCGCCCGTGCGGCCATCCAGGTGCATGGCGCGATGGGCTATAGCTGGGAAGTGGACGTGCACCTCTTCCTCAAGCGCGCATTGGCGCTGAAGCAGTACTGGGGTACACCTCAATTCCATCGCGGCCGCATCGCGACCCGCATGTTCACCCAGCCGACTGGCCCCGACCAGACCTTTGCTCGCGAGACAGAAAATGCCTGAAGCTTATATTGTTGACGCCGTCCGTTCCCCGATCGGCCGCAAGAAGGGCAGCCTTGCCCAAGTGCATCCGGCCGATCTTGCTGCCCACTCGATCAGCGCGCTGGTCGCGCGCACCGGCATCGATCCCAATCTCGTCGATGACGTCATTTGGGGCTGCTGCGACACCATTGGCGGGCAGGCGGGCGATATCGGCCGCACCGCGTGGCTGGTGGCTGGCATGCCCGAGCATGTTCCGGGCGTGACGATCGACCGCCAGTGCGGTTCGTCGCAGCAGGCGCTGCATTTCGCCGCGCAAGGCGTGATGAGCGGGACGCAGGATCTGGTCGTTGCCGGTGGCAGCCAGGCGATGAACCAGATTCCGATTTCATCGGCCATGATGGTCGGTCCGCAATTCGGTTTCAATGACGGTCCGTTCATCGGTGCCAAGGGTTGGGACGCGCGTTACGGAACCGAAGAAGTCAACCAGATCAAATCGGCTGAAATGATTGCCCGCAAGTGGCAGCTCAGCCGTGAGGAAATGGAAGCTTTCAGCCTCACTTCGCACCAGCGTGCGCAGGCTGCCACCGACGCCGGGTATTTCGCTAGCGAAATCGTGCCGCTCGAAGGGCTGGATCGGGACGAAACCATTCGTCCGACCACCACGCTCGAAGGTCTTGCCTCGCTGAATCCGGTGAATGAAGGCGGCCTGATTACCGCAGGCGTGGCCAGCCAGAACTGCGACGGTTCGGCGGCCCTGCTCGTGGCCAGCGAACAGGCTGTGAAGGATCATGGGCTCAAGCCGCGCGCCCGTATCCATCATCTGTCGGTCCGTGCCGACAATCCGATCTGGATGCTGACCGGCCCGATCCCGGCAACGCAGTATGCGCTCAAGAAAGCGGGCATGTCGATCAACGACATCGATCTGTTCGAATGCAACGAGGCTTTCGCTTCCGTGCCCATGGCATGGATGAAGGAACTGGGTGTTCCGCATGAAAAAGTGAACATCTACGGCGGCGGCATCGCGCTGGGCCATCCGATCGGCGCGACCGGCGCCCGCCTGATGACCACGCTGCTGAACGGGCTGGAGCGCACGGGCGGCCGTTATGGCCTGCAGACGATGTGCGAAGGCGGCGGACAGGCCAACGTCACGATTGTGGAACGCCTCTGAACGGGGGTATCCGCACGCTGCGCCCCACCATCTTTGTGGGGCACACTTTCCCTGTCGGCATAAGACCCTTGGGGGCTGTGCCGACAGATCGGCTGGGGAGAAGATGATTGTGGGTGCGGGAACCAAAATCAAGAACCTGCTGTATCGCTACGCCGAACTGATGGATGCGGGCGATTTGGAAGGCGTGGCTGCGCTGTTTTCCAATGCCCGGACCAAGACGGGCGGCAAATGGCTGGAAGGGTCGGAGCCGATGCTGGCGCTGTGGCGCGCCAATGTCCGCATCTATCCTTGCGGCACGCCACGGACGAAGCATGTCATCACGAATGCGATTGTCGAAGTGGACGAGGAAGCGGGAACGGCTACGAGCCGGTCCTACTACACCGTTTTGCAGGCCACGCCCGATCTGCCGTTACAGGTGATCTGCGCTGGCCGTTATCACGATGCCTTCGTCCGTGAAAACGGCGAATGGCATTTTTCCGAGCGGGACTATTCCCTGTTCGATCTCGCCGGGGACCTCAGTCAGCATCTGCTGATCCCGGTTTCCGCCTGATCTGCTGGATTTGAAGGAGTAAAGAAGTGGGTATTTGCGAAGGACGCGTGGCAATCGTGACCGGGGCCGGTAACGGTCTGGGCAAGGCCTATGCATTGGGTCTGGCGGCGGAAGGCTGCAAGGTCGTGGTCAACGATCTCGGCGTGGGCACGCATGGTGAGGCGGGCCTGACCAAGGGTGCGGCCGAACAGGTCGTGGACGAAATCCGCGCCATGGGCGGCGAAGCGGTGGCCAACACCGACGACGTGGCCGATTGGGACGCGGGCAAGCGCATGGTCGAAGCCGCGCTGGACAATTTCGGCGCGCTGCATGCCGTGGTCAACAACGCCGGTTTCGTGCGTGACCGGATGTTCTTCACCTGCAGCCCGGAAGAATGGGATGCAGTGATCCGCGTGCACTTGCGCGGCCACTTCTGCACCAGCCGCCACGCGGCGGAATACTGGCGCGCCCAGTCGAAGGCTGGCAATCCCGTGGATGCACGCATCATCAACACCACCAGCGGCGCGGGCCTGCAGGGTTCCATCGGCCAGTCGGCCTATTCGACGGCGAAGGGCGGCATCGCTTCGCTGACGCTGGTCCAGGCGGCTGAACTGGCCCGCCTCGGTGTCACCGCCAACGCGCTGGCCCCCAATGCCCGCACCCGCATGACCGACACCGGCGCGTTCGACATGGATGTGGCCGAAGGCGCGTTCGACGAATTCGCCCCTGAAAACATGGCCCCGCTGGTGGCCTATCTGGTGTCCGCACAGTCCAAGGGCGTGACCGGCCAGGTGTTCGAGCTGAAGGGCGGCAACATCTTCCTGTCGCAGGGCTGGTCAGACAGCCCGAATTTCGACAAGGGCGCACGCTTCGAAGCCGGAGAACTCGATCCGATCGTGCGCAAGCTGATCGAACGGCGCGAACCGGCCAAGCCCGTTTACGGGGCCGGTTGAGCCATGGAGTTCGCCTTCACCGACGAACAGGCGATGATCGCGGAGACGGTCCAAGCCTTCTTCAAGGACAATGCCACCAGTGAACGCACCCGCGCCGCGATGGAAGCGGACGGGATCGACCGTGAACTGTGGGCGTCGTTCTGCACCGAACTCGGCCTTGCCGGTGTCGGCCTGCCGGAAGACTTCGGCGGGGCGGGGCTCGGCATGGTCGAATTTGCCATCGTCGCCGAAGCGGCGGGCGCGCAAGTCGCTGCCCTGCCGTTGCTCGGCCTTGCCACCGCCGCCCGCGCCATCGCGGCTGGCGGGAGCGAGGAACAGAAGGCACAATGGCTGCCCAGCCTGGTAAGCGGGGAAACGATTGCCGCGTCGCAGAGCATTCATGGACTCACCGTGGCGGGCAACACGCTGACCGGCGATGTGCAGTTCGTGCCGCATGGCGCGTCCGCCGATTTGTTCGTGTTCATCGGGGACGATGGCGCGTGGATCGTGCGCACGGACATGC
>CAYXMY010000051.1:0-20124 GCA_964466155.1 uncultured Caenibius sp.
CTCGTCGCATATCTGCGCCGGGACGCCGCCCCTTCGCAAGCGCCTCAGCCCCCGAGCAAAGCTTTCACCGCCGCGGAATCGAAGTAATCGCGCCATGCGGAAATCTTGCCGTCGCGCACTTCGAACACGCCCATCACGGGCAGATCGCACCAGCCATGCGGCATGAGCAGACGGTCGTTACGCTCGTTCATCACCAGATCGACCCCGTTAGAGACCGACTTGTGCGTGATCCAGTCCACTTCCTGGGCCATGTTCAGAAACGGCTCCAGCGTCTGGCGGACGCCTTCCGTCCCGGTCACCGGCTCCATTGGAATATTGTGATAGACCACATCTTCATGGAAGCAGGCCAGCGCGCCTTCGACATCCTTGCGATTGCAGGCATCGATCATGGCGTTGACCACATCTTCGGGTTTACTCATCTTCCATCTCCCTTTCTCAATTTGCTTAACCTATAAGGAATGTACGCATCACCCGTTCCATGAGTTGCTGCTGCTTGGCAAGTGCTTCCGGCGATTGGGGATCGCATCCGGTCAATTCCTGCACCATCGGCGCGGCAAGAAAATAGCCGCAGCACAAGTTGAACATCGCGATGCCTTGCAGGAGCACGGTATCTTCATCGCCGGGCATGACCTGCCGGTTCACTTCCCGCCCCATGGCGAACAGGCGCTGAATCCATTCGGCAGCATGGGCTGCGGGCGAACTGTCATGCAAGGACTGGATCGCCTGATAGAACAGGGCTGCCATATGCGGATGCTGCGCGTTGAGATGCAGCATCTCCACCGGCAAACGGAGCACATCGGCCGGATTGAGCGGCCCTTCCAGCAGCCGCGCGATCCGTTGTTCCATCGGGCGCAGGCTACGCTCCAGCACGGCGGCATACAGCGCGTCCTTGCTCCCGAAATGATTGTAGAGGCCAGGTTCCCGCAAACCCGCCTCCGCCGCGATTTCCCGCATGGTGGTGCCCTGGAAACCGTTACGGGCGAAAAGCCGCTCCGCCGCGTCCATGATACGCAGCGCGGTGCGTTCCCCTTTGCCGATCGGCTTGATCATTTGATTATCGCTTGATAATTTCATGGCATACGATTCACATGAATTTTGCCCATATTCAAGCGTACAAAGGAAAATCAGCCCTCCGGATACGCGTAAAAAAATGGCAATTGATAATTTTTATAGGAGAGATGCCATGGCAACCGCTGCCCCATCGCAGAGCGCGCCTCTGTTTCCCGATGTGGATTTCGCTCTCGACGATATGCCCGATTTCCACGAGCGGATGGACCGCCTGCGCAGCGAGGGCCACCGCGTCGCCCCCGTCCGGTATTACGGGCAGACCGCGTGGCTGATCCTGCGGCACGACGACACCCGGGCCGCCTATCGCAACTCCGAAGCCTTCCCCTGCAGCGAAGCGTACAAACGCCATTCCGCGCAAGCCATGGGCGACAAGATGCTGCTCGCCCTGGACGGCGAAGAGCACCGGGTGAAGCGGTTGCTGATCTCCCGCGAATTGCTGCCGCAGAAAATTCCCGGCATCGTCCACCGCCTGATCCGGCCGCTCGCCAACGAACTGATCGACGGATTCGGCGATGCGCGCGAAATCGATATCGTGCAGGCCTTCACGCGCCCGCTGCCGATGTATCTCATTACCCGCCTGCTGGGCCTGCCCGACGGTGAAGGCAAGCAGTTGATCGAATGGGTGGAAGCGTTGTTCGGGTTCGACATCGATCCCGAACGGGCCTTGCAGGCACGCGCGGAAGTGACCGCTTTTCTGATGCCGGAGATACGGAACCGGCGCACCGCACCGCGCGACGATCTGATTTCCCTTCTCGCAACAGCGGAAGTGGAAGGGGAACGGTTGGATGACGAGGATATCCTCTGCTTCGCGCGCCTGCTGTTCCCTGCCGGATCGGACACCACTTATCTCACCATGGGGAGCATGCTGAACGCGATCCTCGGCGATCCGGCACTGACGCGGCAGTTGATCGACGAGCCGGACAAGCGCCCGGCGGCGGTGGAGGAAAGCCTGCGCCTGTTCGGGACGGTGGCCTTGCAAAACCGCTACACCGTCAGCGGATGCGAATTGCATGGCGTCTCCATTCCGCCGCATTCCTGGGTGCTGTTCGGCAACGCACCGGGCAACCACGATCCGGCAGTCTTCGCCGATCCGCACCGTTTCGACATGAGCCGCAATCACAAGGCCATGCTGACTTTCGGCGGCGGCCCGCATGTCTGCCTTGGCGCGCATCTTGTCCGGGCAACGCTGACGACCGGCCTTTCCACTCTGCTGGAGCGGTTGCCCGGCCTCAGGCTGGCAGGCGATCCGGTCAGCCCGCTGGGCGCCATCCTGCGCGGAGTGCGGGAACTGCACGTGCGGTTCGACGATGTGCTGCCCCCCGCCCCCATCGATGCAGCGGTGCAGGCATGATGGTGTGGCAATGCGCCGGCTGCGGCTATGTCTACGATGAGGCGGAAGGCGATCCGGACGGCGGCATCGCCCCCGGCACGAAATGGGAAGATATCCCTGAAGATTGGGTCTGCCCCAATTGCGGCATGGCGAAGGCCGATTTCGAACTGGTGGAAATGTAACCGCCTTTACCCGTGGTGGGCTCCATCACGCCACCGCGCGAAAGGTGGGATTGTCAGGCGCGGGGCCGGAAGCCTGAAAAACCCGAAGCGGCCGCCGATCCACCCCAAGGCCCCGCAAACGGGCCATGGTCTTTTCCTCTTCCCCGCCTATAAGCGGCACCGCGACACGGCAGGAAAGGGTTGGCATGCGCGTACTCGTAACCGGAGCAGCGGGCTTCATCGGTGCTGCTTTGTCCGAAACCCTGCTGGCGCGCGGCGATCAGGTGATCGGGATCGACAATTACGATCCCTATTACGACATCGCCCTGAAACAGGCCCGCTGCGACCGGCTGGCCACACTTGGCGGCAACCGCTTCGCTTTCCTGCCGGTCGATTTTGCCGATCTCGACACGCTTCACACCGCTGTAGACAGCCTGCAATTCGACCGCATCGTTCATCTTGGGGCACAGGCGGGGGTGCGTTACTCGATCGAAAACCCGCATGCCTATGTCCGTTCGAACCTCGTCGGCCATGTCAACATGCTGGAACTCGCCCGCCATCGCGAGCTGGATCACATGGTCTATGCCAGCTCCAGCTCGGTTTATGGCGGCAACGACAAGCTGCCCTTCGCGGTGGAAGACCGGGCCGATCATCCCGTTTCGCTCTATGCCGCGACCAAGAAGGCGGATGAATTGATGAGCGAGACTTACGCCCACCTCTATCGCCTGCCGCTTACCGGCCTGCGGTTCTTCACCGTCTATGGCCCATGGGGGCGGCCCGACATGATGATGTGGAAGTTCACCGCCAACATCCTCGCCGGGCGGCCGATCCCGGTGTTCAACCATGGCGATATGTTCCGCGATTTCACATATATCGACGATATCGTCGCCGGGGTGATCGCCTGTCTCGATCACCCACCTGCGGACGACGGGCAGGAGAAGGCGGGCGGCAGCGTGAAACCGCACGCGCTCTACAATATCGGCAACCACCGCTGCGAAGCGCTGATGAAGGTCATCGGACTGCTGGAACAGGCCTGCGGGCGCAAGGCAGAACTGGAAATGCTGACGATGCAGCCGGGCGACGTGCACAAGACTTATGCCGATATCGGCGCGATCCAGCGCGATCTCGGCTATGCTCCGACGACCGCGATCGAAGAAGGCGTGCCGAAATTTGTGGATTGGTTCCGCGAATATCACCGGCTTTAAACGCAACCGGGTTGCCCCGCGCGCACGGCTGGTGAATCACAACGCCATGGCGATTCTCAGCGATAGATGGATCCGGAGCGAAGTCCGGCGCAGCGGTATGATCGAGCCTTTCGTCGAAAGGCAGCAACGCGAAGGGGTGATCAGCTACGGCCTGTCATCCTATGGCTATGACGCGCGCGTGGCCGATGAGTTCAAGATCTTCACCAATGTCGACAATGCCGTGGTCGATCCCAAGGATTTTTCGGCCAACAGCTTCGTCGACCGCAAGACCGACGTCTGCGTGATCCCGCCCAACAGCTTCGTGCTGGCGCGGACGGTCGAATATTTCCGCATCCCGCGCGATGTGCTGGTGATCTGCCTCGGCAAATCGACGTATGCGCGTTGCGGCATCATCGTGAACGTCACCCCGCTCGAACCCGAATGGGAAGGGCATGTGACGCTGGAATTTTCCAACACCACGCCGCTGCCGGCCAAGATTTATGCCAACGAAGGGGCTTGCCAGTTCCTGTTTCTGCAAGGGAACGAACCCTGCGAAACGAGCTATGCCGAACGTTCCGGCAAATACATGGGCCAACGCGGAGTCACCCTGCCCAAGCTGTGACCCCGCCGCGCAGGCAGGTTGCGGGTATCGCATTGCAAAAAGGCGCGGGCTGAAACCCGCGCCTTTTCTGCATCATGCCCGGATCGGCCCGGCTGGCCTCAGTTATCCGAGAAGCGCCCGCTTTCGGCCGCCAGCTTTGCCAGCAGGGCGGACGGGGTAAAGTCCGCACCATAGCGCGCTTCGAGATCCTTGAGCCCGGCAAGCAAGGTCGCGGCCCCCACGGTATCGCCCCAGAACATCGGGCCGCCCGTGAACACCGGCCAGTTGTAGCCGAGGATCGCGGCGATATCGATGTCCGACGAACGCAGGGCAATGCCTTCCTCCAGGCACTTCGCCCCTTCGTTGACGACGGGATAAAGCAGCCGCTTGAAGATATGCTCCTCGCTCTGGTCCGGGTCCTGCTTGATTCCGGCATAGGCCACGAAATCGGCGACGATCTTCGCGGCTTCATCCGACAGGGTAGCCTTGCGGTCGGCATCGTAGTCGTAGAAGCCCTTGCCCGTCTTCTGGCCCCGCCGCCCGGCGGCAACGAAATCGCCCATCAGCGTGCGCCCTTCCGCGCCGTGGATCAGCACGTCCAGCCCGACGAGATCGAGCATAGCGAGCGGCCCCATGGCGAAGCCATAGTCGTTCATCACCTTGTCGATCTTGCGCATCGGCACGCCTTCCAGCACCATCTGCTGCGACTGGACGATCAGATGTTCCATGATGCGGTTGGCGATGAAGCCATGGCACACGCCCGCCAGAACCGGCGTTTTCTTGATCGTGCCCGACAGCTTCATGACCGTGGCGATCACTTCCTTGCCGGTCTTCGCGCCGCGCACGACTTCCAGCAGCGGCATGACATTGGCGGGCGAGAAGAAGTGCAGCCCCACGACCCATTCCGGCCGCTTCGTCGCCGATGCGATATCGTTGAGATCGAGGAATGAGGTGTTGGAAGCCAGGATCGCCCCATCGCGGCAGATCCCGTCGAGCTTGCCGAAGATATCCTTCTTGACGCCGATTTCCTCGAACACCGCCTCGATCCCCAGATCGACATCGGCCAGCGCACCGAGCGAGAGGGCGGGCGCAATCAGGCCCATCAACTGCTCGACCTGTTCCGCCGTCATCCGGCCCTTGGCGGCAGTGCGCTCGTAATTCTGGCGGATCACGCCGATCCCATGATCCAGCGCTTCCTGTTTCATTTCCACCAGCGTCACCGGAATGCCCGCCTGCAGGAAATTCATCGTGATGCCGCCGCCCATGGTGCCCGCGCCGATGACGCCGACCTTGCGGATCGGCAGGATCGGCACATCCTTGCCGATATCGGGCACTTTCGCCGTCAGCCGCTGGGCGAAGAAGACATGCCGCTGCGCAGCGCTTTCGCGCGAGACGAGCAGTTCGCCGAACAGCTCCTTTTCCCGCGCGAGGCCCTGATCGAACGGCAGAGTGATCGCCGCTTCCACCGCCTGCACGATGTGGCCGGGGGCCTTGAAGCCTTTGAACTGGCGCTGATACTTCGCCTTGACCGGTTCCAGATCGGCCAGCGTGCCGGCAACGGCCTTGTCGCGCACCTTGGGCGCCGCCGCGCCATTGGCGATCACCTTCTGCGCGAAAGCCAGCGCCGCTTCTTCCAGCTTGCCGTCTTCCACCACTTCGTCCAGCACGCCCATCTGCGCCGCCTTGGGCGCGGGAACCGGCTTGCCGCTGAGAATGAGATCGAGCGCGGCGGCCGCCCCGATCAGGCGCGGCAGGCGCTGCGTGCCGCCCGCCCCCGGCAGAATGCCCAGATTGACTTCGGGCAGGCCGAGCTTGGCCGATTGCACCGCCACCCGATAATGGCAGGCCATCGCCAGTTCGAAACCGCCACCCAGCGCCGTGCCATGGATCGCCGCGATCACCGGCTTGGCCGAGCTTTCCGCCGCCGCCATCAGCGCGTCAAAATCGGGCTGCCTGATCGGCAGGTCGTCGAATTCCGCGATATCCGCGCCCGCGAAGAACGTCCGCCCGGCGCATTGCAGCACGATGGCCGCCACCGCATCGTCGGCATTGTGAAGCCGCAGACCTTCGATCACCGCGGCGCGCACGGCGGTGGAGAGCGCATTGACGGGGGGCGAATCGATTTCGACAATCCCGACATTGCCCACCACTCGCGTTGCCAGCACTTCGCTCATTCTCAATCCCTTCGCATCCTGCCGGAAATCCGGCCCTTTTCTGCCTGGCCAGATAGCAGAAGGGGCACGGGCCGAACAGGAGCAAAAGCGCGCCTTCACGCCACCCAGTTTGATATTGCGACTGTTTATCAATAATGCTTAGAATGGCGAAAATGATTCGCGGAGCAGATGCCAATGTATGCCTATCTCGACCGTCCTACCGCCACACTGGATGAGGGCGGCAAGATCCTGGTCTGGGCCATGCGCCAGTGGACGGCCGCAGTGGGCAAGCGCAGTTGTCCCTTCGCCGCATTGGGCAAGACCCTGGCCACGCGGGGATTGATCTCCACGCTGGCCCCTTTTCACCGGGTGATGAGCCTGCTCGCCACCCGTGCGCGGCAGGATCTGCCTTTCGCCCCTTTCTGGAACCCGCTGGTGGCGGAAGGCGAAGCGCTGCTGCTGACGCTGGTTTCCGATTGCCGCGGCGCGCGTGCGCATACGCTGGAAACGACGCTGTTCCTGCTGATCGAAGCGGAAGCGCGCGACATGATGCACGATGCGCTCCTGTCTCTTGGCGAAGCGCTCGACGGTGTGGGGATGCTGCCCTCCGCGACCGCCCCCCTGACATGAGGTAGCGCGCGGCGCGCAGCCATCGCACGCCGCTCAGCCACGCATCCGGCACTACCCGTTCCGGCAGAACGGCTCCGCGCCCGGTGTGCCCTTATCCGTGCAATCTTTCGGCATGCCAGCCGACGTGTTCGGCCATGAATGTCGAAATGAAATAATACGAATGATCGTAGCCGTCCTGCATGCGGATGGTCGCGGGCATCCCGGCCCGGGCCACCGCCTCTTCCAGCAGGTGCGTCTTCAATTGCTCGGCCAGGAAAGTGTCCGCCGTCCCCTGATCGATCAGCAGATCGGGCAAACGTGCGCCATCGTCGATCAGGGCGCAGGCGTCATAATCCCGCCATTGGGCACGGTTCGCCCCAATATAGCCTGCCAGCGCCTTGTCGCCCCAGGGGCAATTGAGCGGGCTGACAATCGGCGCAAAGGCGCTGACCGAGCGGAACCGCCCCGGATTGCGCAAGGCAATCGTCAGCGCGCCGTGGCCGCCCATCGAATGGCCGGTGATCCCCTGCCGCGCCATATCGACCGGAAAATGCCGCGCCACCAGGGCGGGCAGCTCTTCCTCGATATAACGGCGCATCCGGAAATGCGCGGCCCAGGGCGCTTCCGTCGCATCGACATAGAACCCCGCCCCCTTGCCGAAGTCATAGGCTTCGTCATCGGGCACATCCTCACCGCGCGGGCTGGTGTCCGGGGCGATGAACACGATCCCATGTTCGGCACAGGCCGCGCGATATTCGCCCTTTTCCGTGACATTGGCATGGGTGCAGGTCAGGCCCGAAAGATACCACAGCACCGGCAGCACAGCCCCCGGCGCGTGATCGGGCACGAAGACCGAAAAGGTCATCGGCGTACCGGTGGCGGCGGAGGCGTGCGTATAGACGCCCTGCACGCCGCCATAGGCCCGGTTGGTGGAAACGGTCTCCAATGCGTTCACAAACGGTGGAGGCCGCACAGCTTGTTGCCGTCAGGATCGCGCAAGTAGGCCAGATAAAGCTTTATCGCCCCGGAATCGCGCACGCCCGGCGCATCTTCCACCGACTGGCCGCCATTGGCGACGCCCGCCGCGTGCCAGGCGTCGATCTGTTCCCCGCTGTCCAGCGCGAAGCCGACGGTGCTGCCATTGCCGTGCGTGGCCGGTTCCCCATCGATGGGATTGGTGACCATGAACATCGACCCGTTGTGCAGATAGATCAGCCGTCCCTTGGGATCGGTGATCCCCGGCTTGCCGCCGACCGCGGCAAACAGCGCATCGTAGAATTTGCGCGACCGTTCGATATCGTTCGAACCGACCATCATATGGCTGAACATGACTGTAACTCTCCCTTTGCAGAATGTTTTTTCAATAGACCACGACGCTGCGGATCGATTCACCCGCATGCATCAGGTCGAAACCCTTGTTAATTTCCTCGAGGCGGAGAACGTGGGTAATCATCGGGTCGGTCTCGATCTTGCCGTTCATGTACCGGTCCACGATCTTGGGCACATCGGTGCGACCCCGCGCCCCGCCGAACGCGGTGCCTTTCCACACACGGCCCGTCACCAATTGGAACGGGCGAGTGCCGATTTCCTTGCCCGCTTCGGCCACGCCGATAATCACGCTTTCGCCCCAGCCGCGATGGCAGCATTCGAGCGCGGTGCGCATCACTTCGGTGTTGCCGGTGCAATCGAACGAATAGTCCGCCCCGCCATCGGTCATCAGCGCCACTTTGGCGACCACATCCTCACGGCTCATGCCCTTGGTGTTGAGGAAGTCGGTCATGCCGAACCGGCGGCCCCATTCCTCCCGGTCGGGGTTGATGTCGACGCCGATGATCTTGCCCGCGCCAGCCAGCTTCGCCCCCTGGATCACGTTGAGGCCGATGCCACCGAGGCCGAAGACCACGACATTGTCACCCACCTGGACCTTGGCGGTGTTCACCACCGCGCCCACGCCCGTGGTCACCCCGCAACCGATGTAGCACGAGGTCTGGAACGGCGCATCCTCACGGATTTTGGCGACGGCGATTTCAGGCAGGACCGTGAAGTTCGAGAACGTCGAACAGCCCATGTAGTGGAAAATCGTCTGCCCCTTGTAGGAGAAGCGGCTGGTGCCGTCGGGCATCAGGCCCTGCCCCTGCGTGGCGCGGATCGCGGTGCACAGGTTGGTCTTGCCCGAAAGGCAGCTTTTGCACTGGCGGCATTCGGGGGTGTAGAGCGGGATCACATGGTCATCCGGCTTCACCGAAGTGACGCCCGGCCCCACTTCGCGCACGATCCCGGCGCCTTCATGCCCCAGAATGGAAGGGAAAATCCCTTCGCTGTCGAACCCGTCCAGCGTGTAGGCATCGGTATGGCAGATGCCGGTGGCCATGATTTCGACCAGCACCTCACCCGCTTTCGGCCCTTCGAGATCGACTTCCACGATCTCCAGCGGCTTCTTCGCTTCAAAGGCAACGGCGGCGCGGGTCTTCATCGGCTGAGGCTCCAAATTCGTCAAAGGTCAGGCATAGCCTCCTAACCGCCCGGCGATAAGAGGCCAAGGACGCTTATACAAAAATGGGATTACCCTATGTGCAAGGGCGCGTGGCAAGTCCCGCCGCGAAACCGCCCCGGTCAGGCGGCGGGGCGTATCCCACGCGCCGTCTGGCAGATCATGAGACGGGTCGAGCAAAGCGCGCTTTGGAACGCGCAGGCCACGTCATCGGGCGCGGCGTAGTTCAGCCTTTGCGAACCGCTCAGCAAATCGACCAGGCGCTGCTCGTCGAACGACAGGCTTTGCGCATAGCCGACTTCCACGGGCCGCCCGAGCATCGCTTCGTAAAACGTCAGCAGGCTGTCAAAAACCGGAGCCAGCATTTCCCAGCTCCGCTTGACCAGAAGGTGGAACAGGCTGGGTTGAACGGGATCGCCATGATCGCGCGCCGCGCGCCAGCAGCGCGCCACATCGATCACATTCTGGTTGGTTGTCAGAACATCGCCAGAAATCTGCAAACAGGATTGTGCCATGTGAGAACCTTTTCGGCTTTCCCCCATATCGATGCGCGATTGCTATTTTTTGCGAATGATTCTCAAATATCCGCAGCAATGGGAAATGGCAAGAAACTTTCGCCGTCGCGCCACAGAAATGCGCCAGGCCGATTGCAGTTCCCACCCCGCTTTTCACCGGGACAGGCGGAGAGCGTCAGCGGGCCGGATTCATAAGACAGGAACAAACCTTGCGCTTGCTCGACACCGTGCGTTTCTGCGGGATCAGCGCGGAAGAAGTTCCGCTGCGGCAGCGCGCAAGAGCGGCTCAGGCCGCTGGTCCAGCCACAGGCGCGCTTTGCCGAGAAAGGCTGGCGTCGCCGTTTCGGGCAGGCGGCGCAGCCACCCAATCGCCTCGTCGATTTCGCCACGATCGATCAGGATGCGGGCATGATTGAACATGCCGCGAAAATCGCCGCCCTGCGCGGCGCGGCAGTAATGTTCCGCCGCGACGGTCATATCGCGGGAGACGATCCAACCGTCCTCATAAAAGCTGCCGACCATGTTGATCGACTTGGCATGGCCGAGATCGGCGGCACGCCGGAACAGCGCCAGCGCTTCGGCCTTGTCTTCGGCCACACCGTTGCCGAGCGTGAGCAAGGTTGCGAGGTTGTAGAGGCCCCAGTCCAGCCCCCGTTCGGCCGCCGCGCGATACCATTCGGCCGCGCGCGCCGCATCGGCAGCGATACCCCAGCCGTTTTCATAGCTGCGGCCCACCATGTTCATCGCCATCGCATGGCCTTGCTGTGCGGCCTTGATGAACCATTGCAGCGCCTGCACCGCATCGGCGGAGACACCACGCCCATCGAGCAGGATCTGCCCCAGCATCACTTGCGCTTCGGCGTGGCCCGCCTCCGCAGCGGTGCGGATGAAAGCCGCCGCCTGTTCCGGCGGGCCGGAAAGCGCGGCCTCGACCGCATCGCGGTCGAGCGCATTCAGATCGGCAAGGCTGGTCATCCGCACATATCCTCTGGGCCGCCCACCGGAAAGGATGAGCGGCCCGGCATTCTTAGTACTTCACATTCAGCGTCACAATCGCCGTGCGGCCGGGAGCCTGGTTGGCGTAGTGCGCGGCATAGGCCTTGTCATAGTACAGCTTGTTGAAAACGTTCTGCACATTGAACTGAAGCTGGATCGCGTCGCTGAACTTGTACGAGGCGTTGGCATCGAAGCGCCAGTAGCCCGGCACCGACCGTGCGAGCGCCGGCGGCACGACAACCTGACCGTTGACCACCGTGCGCGTGCCCATGTCCTGGTAACCACCATAGACCTTGCTCATATAGATGGCCCCGCCGCCGATCTGTAGCTTCGGCGTCACCATGTAGTTGGTGAAGGCAGTGAAGCTGTGCTTCGGCGTGTTGGGGAAGCGCTTGCCGGTGTTCACCGACGGGCCTGCAACACCCGATGTCAGCGTATAGCCGCCATCCGTGATCCTGGCATCCATATAGGTATACCCGCCGAAGACAGTCCATTTCGGCGTGATGTTGCCATTGAAGCCCAGTTCGAAACCGCGGATGCGGCGCGAACCGATAAAGGCCACGGTGCCATCGTCAGCCGTCGCACGGGCATTCTTGGTCTTCGTTTCGAAGGCCGCGAAAGTCAGCGCCAGACTGTCGTTGAACAGGTTGGCCTTGGCCCCGATTTCATAGGACTTGGTCTTTTCGATCTTGAGCGCGTTGGTCAGATCCTGCGACGTGGTGTTCAAACCATTGCCTTCGGACCCCTGCCCCAGATACGAACCCGGAGGCGTGGCGGAACTGGACGTCGAAATATAGATGCTGCTGTTCGGCGTGGGCTTGAAGACCAGACCGGCCTGATAGTTCCACAGATTGTCGCTGCGCCCGACCCAGGTGCGATCGGCGGTCGATTCCGGCGTCAGGCCGGGGCTGACCTTGGTCTTGTAGTGATCGTAGCGGCCGCCGATGTTCAACAGCAGCTGATCGGTGATGGTGATCGTGTCGAACAGCGAGATGCCCCAGCTATCCACCTGGGACAAAGTCCAGGTCTTGCTCAGAGAGCGCTGGATCGGCGCGAGAGTGGTATAAAGGTCACCGCCATAATAACTGACCCACGGATCGTTCGGATTGGGATTGGCAACCGTCGTGCAGTTATAATAGCCGAGCATGGCCGTATTGCAGCGGGGGCTGTAATTGGAGCCTGTGGAGATCGGAACCCCGGCGGCAGCGGTCGCGTTGGGATTGGTGGGTGTTTTGTAGGTCGAAGTATAGGGATCGGTCACATAGGAGCCGACACCCGCTTTCTCGTGCGCGAATTCCACACTCGCCGCAAAGCTGTGCTTCAACCCGAACAGGCTCGTTTCACCGAACAGATCGGTCTGGTTGATGATGCCTTCGTTATAGCTGTAGCGGGTGTTGGCCCGGCGCCAGACATAGCCGCCCGCCGTCGCCGGATTGGCGGCGTTGGTGCCATAGACGTTGCCCTGCTGGTCATCGGGCTGGGTCCAGACATAGCCTTGCGTGCTGCGGCCATAGCGGGTGGTGTTGCGCAGCGTGATGCCGCCATCGAATTCATGCTCGAGCCGCGCCGTCACGTTGTTGACGTTGTTCTTGCGGAAATCGCGATCCTTGAGGCCGTAATATGCGCCGCGCGGACGGTGAACCTTGACGCCACCAATCGTGGTGAAATCTTCCGCCGGCTGCGAATCCGTGGTCCCGGCCGGGGCATTGCTGCTGTTGTAGAGATAGGGAATGCCCGAATCCGGCAGTTCGTCGGATTCCATATGATAGTAGCTCAGCGTCAGGCTGGTCGGGCCTTCGAGGCCGAATTTGATCGACGGTGCGACACCCCAGCGCTTGGACCAGATCGCATCGCGCCCGGCCACGCCCTGATCGTGCCACATGCCCGCCAGACGCACGCCGATGTTTTCATTCAGCGGCTGGTTGATATCGACCGTGATACGCTTGTAATCGGACGTGCCGAGGCTGCCGCTGGCCGCGATGAAGCGGTCCGAAGTCGGCAGCTTCGACACGAGGTTCAGCGAACCGCCCGCGCTGCCGCGGCCGCCCATCGAACTGTCCGAACCCTTGACGACTTCGATCTGCTCGACCGCGAACACTTCGCGGCTCTGCGCACCGATATCGCGCACGCCATCCAGATACATGCTGGCCTGGCTGTCGAAACCGCGGATGAACGGACGGTCGCCCAGCGGGTTGCCGCCTTCGCCCGCACCCAGCGTGATGCCGGGCACGGTGCGCAGCGCTTCGGTGAGCGAGGCGGACGCCGTGTCCTTGATCACTTGCGCCGGAATCACCGTGACGGAACGCGGCGTATCGACCAGCGGCGCGGTGAACTTGGGCGAAGCCGCCTTGTCCACCTTGTAGCCGTTATCATCGATGGCGGTATCGGTGACGGTCACGCTGCCGAGGCGGGCACCTTGCGTATCGCCTTGCTCTTTCTGCCCCTGCGATTGGGCAAGAGCGGGAGCGGTGGTGGCAAGAAGCCCCACGCAGCCGAGCGCGAGAAAACCCGGAACCGAGGCGGAGGAGCCGCCAGGTAGAAGTCGACGAGACACTATATTTCCCCTGTTATCATAAAGTTACAAAGAGATAGGGCACAATGGGGCAGCGCTGCCCCCACGAAACTGAATCGCCCGCATCCAGCATGAAAGCTGCACCGTGAGCGCAGGCTTGCTCCCGCCGAGGCGGTAAAAGCCGGTAATGGACACAAGCCCTCCAAATATCGACGCAGGCAGGCCCGGAAACCCTGACTCTGACTATGCGCGCATGAATCTGCTAGTGATAATGTTTCTCAATAAGCACTCTCATAGAGCAGGCGCGCAAAGATGCAACTGCAAAACGAAATATTGTGCATCTGCATATATTCAGAGATGTTGGCGCAATCTTGAGGCTGCTCTGAAAGAGCTTGCAGAGGCCGGGAGGCCCCAAAAAGATGCCTTCCGCTCCCCCGAACGGCAAGGGAATCACGCTTTAGCGCCGGACGATGGCATGTCCGCGCCTAGGATAGCCCGCCAAGCTCGCGATGGCGAAAGCGGAAGCAATTTCATTCACTATTGCAATTCAATTGCGCAAAAGACGCCTATCCGCGGTCAGCATAGCCCAGGCTATCCCGATGCGGCATCAGATGCCCTGCGGCACCGTCACCATTGCAAGCGCGGCAAACCGCCTAAAACGAAAAGATCGCGCAGCGCCGCTGCACGCTCCCGAAGGATGATTAGCCGAAATACTTCGCCCGCAATTCGCGTTTGAGGATCTTGCCACTGGCGTTCTTCGGCAGACTTTCCGCCACGTGGATCGCCTTGGGGCATTTGTACCCGGCCAGACGATCACGGCAATGCGCCTGGATCGCGGCGGCGTCGGGCACCACTCCCGGCCGGGGCACGATCACCGCCGTCACCAGTTCGATCCACTTCTCGTCAGGCAAACCGAACACCGCCGCTTCCTGCACATCGGGGTGGAGAAACAGCACTTCCTCCACTTCGCGGCTGGCGACGTTTTCACCGCCCGACTTGATCATGTCCTTCTTGCGGTCGACGACGTAGAGATAGCCATCCTCGTCGAACCGGCCGAGATCGCCGCTGTGAAACCACCCGCCGCGAAACGCCTCCGCCGTCTTGTCCGGGGCGCGATAATAACCCAGCATCACATGCGGCCCGCGATGGACGATTTCGCCCACCGCCCCCACCGGAACGGGCCGCTCCTCGTCATCGACCACGCGTGTTTCCACATTGATCGCCGGGCGCCCGGCCGAACCCAGCTTGCCGATCTGGTCTTCCGGCTGGAGAATGGTGGCAACGGGAGCCATTTCCGTCTGCCCATAGAAATTCCACAGCCGCATATTCGGCAGGCGCCGCACAAGTTCCTCCACGATGGCGGCGGGCATGATCGATGCGCCATAGTACCCCTTCGCCAGCGAAGAGAGATCGCGCCGCTCGAAATCGGGGTGGCGCAACATTGCGATCCAGATCGTGGGCGGGCAGAACAGCTTCGTCACTTTCTGCTCTTCGATCGTGTGCAGCATCACTCCGACATCGGGCGCGCGCAGCAGTATGCTGGTCGCCCCCAGATACATGTCGGGCGTCAGGAAACAGTCGAGCTGGGCGCAATGATAGAGCGGCAGGCAATGCAGTTCGACATCGTCATTCGCCATCTGCCCGTCGACGATGCAACTGACATACTGGGCGAAGAGATTGCGCGAACTGAGCAGCACCCCCTTGGGATGCGCTTCCGTGCCGCTGGTGTACATGAGCTGCACCGGATCGTCTTCCCCGCGCAGCACTGTGGGCCGGGTCTCGTCGCCCGTTTCGAACCATCCGGCCACGTCCACCCAGCCTTGCGGCGCAGGGGTGCCGGTGTGATCGATATAGGCCCGCGCCATAGGCGGGGTCTCCATCAGCGCGATGGCTTTTTCGGCAATGCCGCACAAGGCATCTTCCGCGATCACCACTTTAGGCTGGGAATGGTTGAGAATGAAACCAACTTCGCCCGCGTTCAGCATGAAGTTGATCGGCGTGAACAATGCCCCGGCATGAATGATGCCGAAGCGCGCGATCACCAGGGAACGGCAATTGTGCGCAAAGACGGCGACGCGATCCCCCGGTTCCACCCCGAGCGCAATCAGCCGGTTGGCGAAGCGGTTCACCAGCCGTTCGAGACCGGCGAACGTATCCTGCTGCCCTTCATAGATCAGCGCCACCTTGCCGGGCGAACGCCGCGCCTGCATCCGCAGGATATCGCTGACCAGCCGCTGCCTGGCAAAACCCACCTCGGCAGAAATGCCGTCATCCGCGTTCATCTTGCATCCTCTGTCTTCGGACTCGCCGGCCTCTTCGGGCCGCTCTCCGTACGTCCGGAAAGGGGATAGGCGGAAACCCAGCCTATCCCCCGAACCGTATCAGGCGTTGCCGTAACCCAGCACCGCCTTGGTCTCCATGAATTCATGGAAGGCATTTTCGCCCCATTCGCGGCCATTGCCCGATTGCTTGTACCCGCCGAACGGCGCGGTCACATCGAGCGGCGCATAGTTCAGCGCGACCTGGCCCGCCCGGATGCGCGAGGCAACGGCACGGCCGCGCTCGATATCGCCCGCCTGGACATACCCGGCCAGGCCATAAGGTGTATCGTTGGCGATCTCGATGGCCTGTTCTTCCGTGTCGTAGCCGAGCATGACGAGCACCGGGCCGAAGATTTCCTCCCGCGCCACGGTCATCTGGTTGTTGACATCGCCGAACACGGTGGGCCGCACGTAATAGCCCTGATTGAGCCCTTCGGGCTTGCCCGGCCCGCCGGCCACCAGCGTCGCCCCTTCGTTGATCCCGGCCTGGATCAACGTCTGGATGCGGCTCCACTGCACATCCGAAACCACGGGGCCGAGATTGACCTCGTCCGTCGGCGCGCCGACCTTCTGCCTGGCGATTGTTTCGCGCGCGATGTCCTTGGCTTCGGCCATGCGCGCGGCAGGCACCAGCATGCGCGACGGCGCGTTGCAGCTCTGCCCGCTGTTGACCATCATCGCCGCTACGCCCTGGCTGACGGCGGCGGGAAAATCCGCGTCATCCAGAATGATGTTGGCGGATTTCCCGCCCAGTTCCTGATGGACGCGCTTGACCGTGGCCGCCGCGTTGCGCGCCACGTCGATCCCCGCGCGGGTGGAACCGGTGAAGGAAACCATGTCCACGCCGGGGTGCGAGGAAATCGCCGCGCCCACGTTCGGCCCATCGCCATGCACCATGTTGAACACGCCCGCCGGAACGCCAGCGGCATGCATCACTTCGGCGAAGAGATGGCCGCTGAACGGCGCGACTTCGGACGGCTTGAGCACCATAGTGCAGCCCACCGCCAGAGCAGGGGCGACCTTGCAGGCGATCTGGTTGAGCGGCCAGTTCCACGGCGTAATCATGCCAACCACGCCGATCGGTTCCTTGGTCAGCCGCGTGGTCCCTTGCGAAACGTCGGGATTGAAATGTTCGAGCACTTGCCGCGCGACGGAGAAATGCGCGGTCGCCAGCGGCACGTGCGCGGCGGCGGCAAGCGCAGCAGGTGCGCCCATTTCCTCGCGGATGGCATCTGCGAAGTCCTGCTTGCGCGCTTCGAAAGCGGCCATCACGGCATCGAGCAGATCGAGCCGTTCCGCCTTCGAACTGCGGCTGAAGGTTTCGAACGCCCGGCGGGCGGCGGCAACGGCACGGTCGACATCTTCGGCCTGCCCCACGCTGATCCGCCCAGCCACTTGTTCGGTCGCCGGATCGATCACGTCGAGCTGGCGGGGCTGGACCGGCGGCACCCATGCGCCATCGATATAGAATTCGAGATAATTTCTCACGTTTAAGGCTCCTCTCGTTTGTCTTTTCCGGCTTGGGCCATGGTGCGGCCCCGCCGTGAATCACTCGTTGTTTTATCCTATAGCCGGTTCCGCAGCGGCGCGCGACGCCATGCGCGGCCAGCCCTGACTATATGCCAGCAGGCTGGCCGTGCGGCCGCTTCGGGCAAGGCGGTGGGGATTATTTCTTCACGCTCCCTTCCTGTTCCTTCAGGATGCGTGCGCGCTGCGCGACATAGGCGCGCAGATCTTCGGCATCCTTGTCGGTCAGGTACTTGGCGAAGCTGATCATGCCGCGATCTTTGAGGACACCGCCGATCACCACCGAATTCCAGACTTTGGCATCGGCCAGCGATCCAGCGCGGCGCAAATCGGGGACCACCCCGCTCGAAATCGCGCCGGGGCCGTGGCAGACCCAGCAATCGCGTTCGAACAGGAACTGCCCATGCGCGGCCTGTGCGGCGGTAAAGGTTTCCGAAGGCGGATTGGCGGGCGGCACCGGCGCGCGCACGATCTTGGGCAGTGGCACCTTCGCACCCAGTTTGAACACGTAGATCCGCCCATTGGGCTGCGGCCCCGGACTGTCGTTGAAGGCCGATGTCAGGGCATAGGCCCCGCCATAGCCCCCCACCACCGCCACGTACTGTTCTCCATCGAGCGCGAAAGTGATCGGGGCCGCCATGATCGGCATGCCGAGATTCATCGTCCACAGCACTTTCCCGTTATCTGCGGCGAAGGCGCGGAAATTGCCCTTGGTATCCCCCTGGAACACGAGGTTTCCGGCAGTGCTCAACACGCCGCTGTTCCATGGTTCGGAATAATCGAAGCCCCATGCCTCGCGCTGATTGACCGGGTCCCAGGCGATCAGGCGGCCGCTGAGCATTTCGCGCGTGGCCTTCATCGCCTTGGGATCGTCCGGCGGGGAGGTGCCTTCCGTTTTCAGGCCCAGGTTCCAGCGCCCTTCGCGCACTTCGAACTTTGCGGGGTCTTCGTAACCGAACACGGCATGATTGGCCGGTATATAAGCAAGGCCGGTTTTCGGGCTGAAGGCCATCGGTTGCCAGTTATGCGCGCCCAGTGCGCCGGGGATGACTGTGGCCGGACCGCCCACGTAGCGCGCCTTGGGGTCTTCCACCGGGCGGCCGGTCTTGAGATCGTAGCTTGTCGCCCAGTTCACCTTGACGAAGTTCTTCGCCGAGATGAGCTTGCCGCTGGCGCGGTCGATCACGAAGAAGAAGCCGTTCTTCGGCGCCTGCATCAGCACCTTGCGCGGCTTGCCGTCGATGGTCAGCGTGGCCAGAGTAATGGTCTGCGTGTGGGTGTAGTCCCAGCTTTCCCCAGGCGTGCCCTGATAGTGCCAGAGATATTCGCCCGTATCGGGATTGAGCGCGACGATGGAGGACAGGAACAGGTTATCGCCCTTCCCCTCGCTCCGCAGCTTGTGGTTCCACGGGCTGCCGTTGCCGACGCCGAGATAGAGCTGGTTCAAGTCCGCGTCATAGACGATCGAATCCCACACGGTGCCGCCGCCGCCCGTTTTCCAGAATTCACCGAACCAGGTCTTCGCCGCCTTATCGGCCAGCACCTTGTCCGACGCGGCATGATCCGGCCCGTTCGCCGGATTGCCGGGCACGGTGTAGAAACGCCAGACCTGCTTGCCCGTCTGCGCATCGTAAGCGGTGACATAGCCGCGCGCGCCCAGTTCCGCGCCGCCGTTGCCGATCACCACCTTGCCCCGCACGACGCGCGGAGCGCCGGTAATGGTGTAGGTCTTCGACTGATCGACCGTCACCACCGACCATACCGGCTTGCCCGTCTTGATATCGAGCGCAATCAACCGCCCGTCGAACGTACCGAAATAGAGCTTGCCATCGTAAAGCGCCGAACCGCGGTTGCCGACATCGCAGCATCCCTTCGCCCCGTATTCACCGGGAACTTCGGGATCGTAATGCCACAGCAGCTTCCCGGTGCGCGCGTCGAGCGCATAGACCTTGGACCATGCGGTGGTGACGTAGATCACCCCATCGTGTTCCAGCGGGGTGCTTTCCTGCGCGCGGTTGGTGTCGAATTCGTACGACCACGCGAAACCGAGATCGCCCACCGTCTTGTCCGAAATCTGGGTCAACGGGCTGAAACGCTGTTCGTCGAAGGTTCCGCCGTATGTCACCCAGTCATCCGGGTTCCGGCTTTCCTTGAGCAGTTCGGCCCAAGCCTTGCCGCCGCTGGCATCGCCGCCGCCCTTGCTGCAGCCTGAAACGGCAACCGCCAGCATCATCGCGGCCAGCGCCGCCGCACGCGCGTGTTTCCGCACAACCTCTCCCATTTTTATCGTCGTTGTGATTGCACTTTCACGGCCTCGCCATGTCAGCAATCACCCACTTACTGCCGCAATTTGCCGGTTTCGCCTAGCGGTGAAAACAGGAGCGGGGAAAAACGGGCTTATGCCCCCTCTTCCCGTTCCGCCCAGACGACATAGCGCAGCGGTCCCCGCTCCGTCGCGCCGAAGGGATAGCATGTGGTGAGCGCCAGCAGGGCACGCGCGGGCTGAGCGGGATAGGCGAAGCGATCCCAGCGGACCACTTGCGTTCCGATCACCCGGTAATGGCCGGTCCGGCCATTCACCCCTTGCACCGTGATCGCATCCCCGATGCGCACGTCCTGCAGGAAAGCGAAATGGGTATCGCGATGCGCCGCCATG
>CAYXMY010000052.1:0-19979 GCA_964466155.1 uncultured Caenibius sp.
CGATAGGGCTGCAGTGTGTCGTGCGCGCCTTCGCGCACTTTGGCGGCCCAGGCGGCATCGCCCAGGATCGAGCGGCCCAGCGCGATCAGGTCGAATTCGCCGCGCACGATCCGTTCGCGCACATCGTCGAGATGGGCGAGGGAGGATTCGGCGACTGTCGCGTAAACCCCGTCCTGCCCGTATTCCATTGCCGTCTTGGCCAGACCGATGCCGCCGCCCGCAACCGTGGGGCGGCCGCCCAGTTTCCTGATCCAGCCTGCCAGATTCATCGCGCTGCCTTCGAATTCCGGGCGCCAGAAGCGGCGCAGCGAACAGTCGAACAGATCGACCCCGGCATCGACCAGCGGGTGGACCACCGTTTCCAGTTCCTCCGGCGTCTGCGCCACGCGGGCGGCGTAATCGGTCATCTTGAACTGCGAAAAGCGGAAGCTGATCGGGAAATCCGGCCCCACCACCGCGCGGCAGGCGGCCACGATCTCCGCCGCGAACCGGGCGCGGTCCTGCCCGTAACGATCGGGGCGGCGATTGGTATGCGGCCAGAGGAACTGATCGATCAGGAACCCGTGTGCGCCATGGATTTCGATACCGTCGAAGCCCAGCGCCACCGCGTCCCGCGCCGCCTGGGCGAAAGCAGCGACCACCGATTCGATATCGGCCAGTGTCATCGGCTGGCCTTCGATCCGTTCCGGCCCGGCTTCGGCGCCCAGCATCGCGGCGGGCATCCACACCGCCGAAGGGCCGATGCCCGACCAGGGCGGGGCAACCGGGGCCAGCCCCTGCAACCCGGCGTGGGCAAGCTGGGGCATGATGTGTCCGCCGGCTGCATGGACGGCCTCCACCGCACGGCCCCATTCGGCCAGCGCCGCACCATGGAAATGGGGTTCGTTCTCATCGAAAGCGGCGGCCGGGTGATTCACGGCGGTTGCGCCCGAAACGATCAGGCCGACCCCGCCCTGCGCCCGCCGCGCGAAATAATCGGCATAGCCCGGATCGGGCATTCCGCCCGGTGCCTTGCCCTGGCCCATGGGGGCCATGACCACACGGTTGGGCAAGTTCATGTTTCCGATGGCGAAAGGGGTGAAAAGCGGATCGGTCATGCCGCGTGCCATAGAGGATTCGCCGAAGCGTCTCCAGTGCGGAGCGTTTCATCCCGCCCGGTTCTTTGCCGATCTGGCCAGATGATCGCGGATTGGGTTGTTGTGCGGCCTTCGTATGAGGTGTGCACGGCCGCTTCGTTACGGATGCAGCGGCACAGCCTCGCAAGGAGGCGGTAACATACGCATTTTCCTGAAGAAAATGGTGGGCGCGGCAGGGATTGAACCTGCGACCCCACCCGTGTGAAGGGTGTGCTCTACCACTGAGCTACGCGCCCGCCTGCGGCATCGTTGCCGGGCAGGGCCGCGCCTTTGCCATGGGCCTGCGCGATTCTCAAGCCTCAATCGCGCAGCAGCAGCGAAAGAGTTCGCAAGAATGTGGAATCGTTGCGGGAAACGGTGCCGAGCGGCGGGCGCGGGCAGGACAGGCAATAGGCCTCAGCCCCCCGCGACCCCAGCAGGCGATTCATGTCAGCGGTCATCTGCCGGGCCATCGTGGTCTGCCGGGCGGTGAGCAGCGTGACCAGATCGTTGGCCGGAATCCGCGTATCCGCTTCCCCTGCGCCCAGCATCATCTGCAACAGCGAATGATAAGCATCGGGGGAGGAGCCGAGGTATTTCGGGTGCCATTCGCCCTGTTTCAGCCCGGCACGCTTGGCCGCCCAGGCCAGGGCATCGTCCAGCCCGCCGAATTGATCGACCAGACCGATCTGGCGCGCAGGGCCACCCGCCCAGACGCGCCCTTGCGCGATTTCGTTGATTTCTGCCGGTGTCTTGCCGCGTGACTTGGACACCAACGTCAGGAACCGGGCATAGCCGTTCTGGATCACGCTTTGCACCATCGCCTGCGTTTCGGGCGTCAGGCCAGCGGCAAGATTGGGCTGGCCGGACAGCGGCGTGGTCTTGACCCCGTCCGTGGTGACGCCCCACTGCGACAGGGCTTTTTCGAATGTCGGTACGACCGCGAAGATACCGATCGATCCGGTGATCGTTTCCGGCGCGGCGAAAATCCGGTCGGCAGGGGTGGAAACCCAGTAGCCGCCGCTGGCCGCGAGATTGCCCATCGACACCACCACCGGAATCTTGCGCGCTTTGTGGCGCATGATCGCGCGGCGGATTTCTTCCGCCGCCGTGACCGAACCGCCCGGCGAATCGACCCGGACCACCAGCGCGGCGAGATCGTCATCCAGTGCATCGTCCAGCAGATCCGCGATGCGATCCCCGCCCGCCTTGCCGGGGCCGGCATCGCCATCGACGATTTCCCCGGCAATCGTGACCACGCCGATGGCCTTGCCCGGTTTGCCGGGTTGGTTGGCGGCGAGCCAGGGGGCAAGCTCGGTATGGGCGAAGCTGCCGGGGCCGGGGTTCCAGTCATCCGGGCCGACCAGTTTGGCCACCCGGTTGCCGAAGGCGGCCCGATCGCCGAGATGATCGACCAGCCCGGCCTGTTTCGCGGCCTGCGCCGTGTCCCCGTGAGCAGCGGCGAGCCATTGGACCGGCTGCCCCGTCACCAGCGCGATATCGGCCGAGGGGCGCGCTTTCTTGACGTCCGCTTTCCATTCTTCCCACAGCGAGGAATAGAGCGCGCTCGCATCCTCGCGCGCTTCGGGCGACATATCGCCACGAATATAGGGCTCGATGGCCGACTTGTAGGTGCCGACGCGGAAAACATGGGCGTTGATTTTCAAGCGGTCGAGCAGCCCGGCGTAATAGAGGCGATCACCCCCGGGGCCGGCGATTGCCGCGCCGCCCATCGGATCGACCCAGACTTCGCTGGCATGGGCGGCCAGCATCATGCCGTCGTCGACATAGGCGTTGGCGAAAGTCAGCACCGGCTTCTTCGCCGCGCGAGCCCGATCCAGCGCTGCCCCGATCTCGGCGAGATTGACTTGCCCCCCGCCCATGAAGCGCGACAGGTCGAGCACGATCACCTTGATGCGATTATCCGTGGCGGCGGCATCGATGGCGCGCACCAGATCGCGCGCCTGGAATTCCTTGGCGGGCATTTCCTGCGACAGGATGATATTCAGCGGATCGGGCTGGGCGGCTTCTTCCACCATGGTGCCGTCCAGATCGAGCAGCAAGGCCCCGCTGCGCACCTGGCCGGGGCTGGGGCGGACGGTGAGCACGGCGTAAAGCCCGGCGAAGAACAGCAACAGGAACAATAGCGCGAGCGCATCCTTGATGCCTACCAGAAACCGCCAAACCTTGCCCGCGAAACTCATGACCGAATTGCTCCCGCCCGCTTGGCCTCCGCATCGCTCGCGGGGCGCTGGGGGCCTTCTTTAAGGGCAGAGCATCCCCCTTGCCACAGCAAAAGGCGGGGGAAATCATAGTCGATGGGCCTTGAGCGGAACGGTTCATCTCGCTAAAGGCCCGGCTTTAATGACATTGCCACCCCATACTCCCGCCCGCGGCCAATATCCGGCCGGTGGTCTGGCCTTTCCGCATCGCGGCCTGCTTGGCATTGCCGGGCTCCAGACTCACGAAATCCTGTTTCTGCTGGATGAAGCGGAACAGTGGGTCGAACTGAACCGGCGTTCGGCCAAACATTCCGAAGCGCTGGCCGGGCTCACCATCATCAACGCCTTTTTCGAGAATTCGACGCGCACGCTGCTGAGCTTCGAAATCGCGGGCAAGCGCCTCGGCGCGGACGTGGTCAACATGCTGGCCGCGCAGTCCAGCATCAAGAAAGGCGAAACGCTGATCGATACGGCGGTGACGCTGAACGCGATGCGGGCCGATGCCATCGTCATCCGCCACGCCAGTTCCGGCGCGGTGGCATTGATCGCGGATCAGGTGGCTTGCCCGGTGCTCAACGCAGGCGATGGCCAGCATGAGCATCCGACGCAGGCCCTGCTCGATGCGCTGACCATCCGCCATGCCTTGCGCGAACGCGGGCAGAGCGAGGAATTCAACGGGCTCTGCGTCGCCATCTGCGGCGATATCCTGCATAGCCGCGTGGCGCGGTCCAATATCCTCTGCCTGTCCTCGCTCGGCGCGAAAGTGCGCGTCTGTGCGCCGCCCGCGTTGATGCCGGAAGCCATCTCGGCACTGGGCGCGGAAGCGTTCCACGATTTCGAAGCTGCGATGGACGGGGCCGATATCGTGATGATGCTGCGCCTCCAGAATGAGCGGATGCAGGGCCAGTTCATTCCCAGCCCGCGCGAATACCGGCATCTTTACGGTTTGACGGCGGAGCGTCTGCGCCGCTGCGCGCCGGATGCGCTGGTCATGCATCCGGGGCCGATGAACCGGGGCGTGGAAATCGATAGCGATGTGGCCGATCTTGCGGGCACCAGCCTGATTACCCGGCAAGTGGAAATGGGGGTCGCCATCCGTATGGCCTGTCTCGACGTGCTGACGCGCCGGGCGCGGGGTGTGCCGGGCTGGGCGGCAGAACAGGGGAACGTGGCATGAAGCAGCAACGCCCCCTGACGATTACCGGCGGCCGGCTGGTCCTGCCGGATGAAGTGCGCAGCGGCGGTTTGCGCTGCATCGATGGCCGGATTGCCGCCATCGGCGATGTTTCTCCGCAAGCGGGGGACGATGTGATCGATGCCGGTGGGAAGCTGATTGCGCCCGGCCTCGTCGATTTCGGGGTGTTCGCGGTGGACAAGCCCGCGTTTCATTTCGGGGGGATTACGCGTGCCGCACTGATGCCCGATCAGGCGCCGCCGCTGGATCATCCGGCGCGAATCCAGTTCCTCGCCTATAGCGGCAAGCCCGATTTCTGGGTCCATCCGCTGGCGGCGGCGACGCGCGGCCTCGAAGGGCGCGAATTGGCCGAACTCGCGTTGATGCGCGATGTGGGCGCGAAAGGCATCGCCACCGGGCGCGGTTGGATCGCGGATTCGGGGATCATGCTGCGCCTGCTGCGCTATGCCGCGATGCTCGGCATGGTGGTGGTCAGCCATGCGGAAGACGCCGGGCTCACCGGCAATGCCGTGGCGACCGCCGGTGAAATGGCCACCCGGCTTGGCCTGCCGAGTGCCCCGGCCGAAGCGGAAGCGCTGGCGGTCGCGCGCGATATCGCGCTTGCCGAAATGGCCGCTGCCCGGCTTCATTTCCGGCAAGTGACGACGAAGGCCGCGCTCGATCTGGTGCGCGCGGCAAAGCAGCGCGGGGTGGCGGTGACGGCGGGGGTGACGCCTGCGCATTACATGCTCTCTGACCTCGCGACGGCGGAATTCCGCACCTATGCCCGCCTTTCTCCGCCCTTGCGGCAGGAAGCGGACCGGCAGGCCGTGATCGAAGCGATTGCCGATGGCACTATCGATGTCATCGCATCGGGCCACGATCCGCGCGGGCCGGAGGACAAGCGCCTGCCGTTCGCCGATGCCGAACCGGGCATGGCCGGGGCGGAAAGCCTGCTGGCCCTGGTGCTGTCGCTGGTGCGCGACGGAACGATCACCATGCCACGCGCTTTCGCACTGGCGGCGGGCAATCCGGCGCAGTTGCTCGGCATCGCGGCCGGGCGTCTGGAGACCGGGCACGAAGCGGACATCGTGCTGGTCGATCCCGACAAGCCATGGGTGATTTCGTCCGACCGGATGGCGGCGAGCGCGGGCAATACGCCCTTCGACGGGCAGCCGGTGCAGGGCCGCGCCACGGCACTGTTCAAGGGTGGCGTGGCCATCAATTGAGCGGATCGCGGCTTAGCGCGAAAAGGGCGGCGGCCTTTCGGCTATTGCCCTTTGTCATGCCGTAGGGGCCATCAGGCCAGGTCAGGCACTCTAGCCGAGAGCGAGGCATTCCTGTCCGCGCGCTTTCAGCGACGAACACATGGCCCGTGCATCGGCGAAGGTGAGCCCGGTGGCCGAGACGCGCCAGTAAAGGCGGCCGTTCACTTTGGCATTGGTGATGCGGATCTGGCTGCTGTCGAGACGATGCTCACGCATGTAGATGCCGGACGCCTTCTGTGCCTGTTGCGGCGAAAGGAAGGAACCGAGCTGCACGAGATGCGTGCCGCTGCCGCGCGGGGCAGCCGCTGCCACGGTGCGCGGCGCTGCCGGACGGGCGGTGGCGGCAGGCATGCGCTGCGTAGGGGCGGCGGCGTGGTTCACGGGAATCCGCTGCACCACCGGCTGCGAGACGAAGCGAACGGTGTCGGCGATTGCCGCCGCAGGCGTCGCCCCTTGCGGTGCCGGGGCGAAAGCTTCGGCGAAAGTGTGGGGCTCGCTGGCGTTGGCGGGAGGGGCTTCCTCCATCAGAGGCGCGGCCTTGGCGGGAACGGCGGGAGTCGGTGCCGCCACTGGCATCGGGGCCGCTGCGGTCCGGACCGGGGCCGGAACAGGGGCCGGTGCCGCGCCGAGCGCGGGCAGTTCACCGCCGCGATAGGGTGCGGGCGGAGCGTAGGCTGTGTACGGCGTTGCGGCCGCCGCAGGATCGATGGCAGGTTGCCCTTGCACGCCGTTGAGCGCCAGGGCTTCGGGGCGTCCCGGGTCCTTGTCCAGCACCGGAACATTGAGCAGGCTGGCCACCCGCTGCTGGAACGCACCCGCCTGCGCGGTGGCGGCCCATTGCGACAGGCGTTCGCCCAATTGTTCGGCAGGGACATCCATCGAGGCCATGATTCGCGCCTGACGCCAATCCCCTGCAATCGCCAGCGAATACGCCAGGTTCTGCCGCGTCTTGGCCGTATTTTCGCCGTTGCGGATGGTATCGGTGAGAATCGCGACGCCGCGCCGGGGATCGCCCGCCAAGGAGTAAGCGAGGCCAAGATCGGCCGGGGCAATCGTATCGTTCGCACGGTCGAGCGCCGCCAGCGCCATCGGTGCGTTCCCCGCGCCGATCAGTGCCAGGGCGAGGCTGAGCGCGGTGCGCGGTGACGTATCGCCCAGCGCCGTTGCATCGGTAAAGGCCGCTGCAGCCGACTGGAAGCGGCCAGTCTTGAGATAGGCGGAACCGAGCATGGCGCGGTATTCGGCATTGTTCGGATCGGCCTGCACCGCTTGTTCGGCAAAGGTGATGGCCTTGCCGTTCTTACCCTTGGCAAGAGCGTCCTGTGCCTGCTGCACGGATGCGGCGGGGCTGGGTGTGCGGGCATAGAGGCTGCCTGTCAGCACGGTGCCGCCGAGCAGGGCGCCCACCGTCAGGCCGATCAGACGTTTGCGATTTGCGGATTGGGTCATCACAAGTGCTTCCTTCGTGCTCCGGGCGGATCAGATGCGCGGCGATGGGATGGAAATGGGGCTGGGAAGGCAGGACCGGGTGCCTTCCTGACGGATAACGCCGCCGCATGGTGGAAAAGGCATGGCTGCCGTGTCGGCGATGCCGCCTTGCAAAACCCTTGCCCCACGCTTCATGGCCTTACCCCCGTTTGCCGCTTCAAATCCCGCCGACGTTCCGGCTACGGTCGGGAAAATCGCAGGTTGCGCCTAATTTTGGGTTAATGATGTCGTTCAGCCGCATTTGGGCTATGATGCGGAAACGGCGCTGCCGGTGGAAAGGGTTTGCTAACTGCTTGTTCGCTATGTTGGCCGGAACACGGTCCGTTCGAACAGGTCAGGGACATTATGGTTACCATGCGCATATATACCGGGATCGCCGCGGCGCTCGCGCTTCTGGCGGGTATGCCTGCCATTGCCGGGGTCAAGGATGGCGTCGATGCGTGGGAGCGCGGGGATTATCGCACTGCCGTTGCCCAGTGGCAGAAGGATGCCGCGAAGGGGGATGTCGATGCGCTCTACAATCTTGCGCAGGCATACCGGCTGGGGCGCGGTGTTGCGGAAGATATGACGCAGGCCGAAACGCTTTATGCCCGCGCGGCGGCTGGCGGGCATCCGCTGGCGGCGGACAATTACGGCCTGCTGCTGTTCCAGAAGGGGCAGCGGGCGGAGGCCCTGCCTTATCTGCAAGGCGCGGCGGGGCGCGGCGATCCGCGCGCGGAATATTTGCTGGGCATTGCCCATTTCAACGGCGATCTGGTCGAAAAGGACTGGGTTCGCGCTTATGCCCTGCTGACCCTGGCGAACGGGCAGGGGCTGCCGCAGGCTGCGCAGGCGATGGCCCAGATGGACCAGTATATCCTGCTCGAACAGCGCCAGCAGGGCGCAGCCCTGGCAACGCAATTGCAGGCGCAGGCGGATGCCAACCGCGCGCAGCAGCTTGCCGCCGCCGATCTCGCGCAGGGCAAGGGCCGCGTTACTCCCGCCGTGGTATCGCCATCCGCAGGGCAAGCGCCGCAATCGTTGCCGGTCGCGGCTTCCGCCCCTGTGGCGCAGACTTATCTGGCCGATGCCATGCGGGCGACGGGCAGCGAAAGCCCGGCCACCGCCGGGGCCGACTATGCCCGCCCGCAAGCGGTGAAGGCACCGCCTCCAGCGCGTGCCGCTGTGCCCACACCTGCCCCGCAACCGAAAGTCGCGGCCTTTGTCCCGACTCCTTCGCGCCCTGCCGCCGCTCCGCGTGTGGCCGCGCCTGCGGCCGATGGGCCGTGGCGGGTGCAATTGGGGGCCTTCTCTGTTGCTGGCAATGCCGACCAGCTGTGGAAGAAGCTGGGCGGCAAGGGCGTGCTGGCGGGCAAGAAGAAATATCTCCTCCCCTCCGGCAATCTGACGCGGCTGCTGGCAGGCGGCTTCGCCAGCCAGGCGGAAGCCGGTTCCGCCTGTGTCGCGCTCAAGCAAGGCGGCCAGAGCTGTCTCGTGACGCGCTGAACCGGGTATGGCGGCAAGCGGATGGTTCGAACCGGATGAAGGAAAACGGGGTGGGGAACGCCTGGTCACCCTGGACTTCATCCGCGGGATTGCCGTTCTCGGGATTCTTTTCGCCAATATCGCCGCTTTTGCGCAGCCCGATCTTGCCGCCGCCTGGCCGGGGGCATTGCCGCATGCGATGGATGGGGCAGATCGGGCGGTATGGCTTGCGCAATTCCTGCTGATCGATGGCAAGATGCGCGGCCTGTTCGCCGTGCTGTTCGGGGCCGGAATCGTGCTGTTCACCGAAGCGAAGGGCGATGCCCTGCAATGGCGGCGGCTCGTCTTTCTCGGCCTGTTCGGCCTTGCGCATTATTTCCTGCTGTTTCGCGGCGATATCCTGTTTTCCTATGCCCTATGCGGAATAGTGGTGTTGGCGATGGGCGCGCATCGCTTGCCCGCGCGGACGGCGCTGGCCATGGGCGCGGTGCTTTATCTGCTGGGCGCGGTGTTTCAGGCCGTGCCGATGCTGCCCGGCGCGGTGGAGGAACAGCGGGCGCTCGCAACCTGTGCGGATGCCCTGGGCTGCTTCGGTTCCGGCGATCCATACTGGAAGGATCTGGCCGCCACCTTGCGCGGGGTGGCGCGGGAAAGCGCGGTGATGCGCGGCAGCCTGCGGGGCATCGTCGCCTATAACGTGAATGTGCAGGGCAGCAGTGCGTTATGGGGGGCGTTCCTGTCGCTGTTCGAAAGCTTTCCGGCGATGCTGATGGGCATCGGCCTTTACCGTTACGGTCTGTTCGACGGGAATGTGGGGCGCAAGCAGGCGATGTGGGGCCTTGCCGGGATTGCGCTCGGGCTGGCATTGACCCTGCCGTTGGCCATCCTGCTGATGCGCGCGGGCGATCCGCTTTACCTGACGTACCTCATCGTTCTCGGCCCGGCACAGGCGGCGCGGCTGCCGATGGTGCTCGGCCTTGCCGTAGCCTTGGCCTGGCTCGCCCCGCGTGCGGCGGGTGGCTGGCTGGGCAAGCGTTTCGTCGCTGCGGGGCGCACGGCCTTCAGCAATTATCTCGGCACTTCGTTGGCGATGGCGATCGTGTTCCAGGGGTGGGGCTTCGGCCTGTTCGGGCAACTGGATCGGGTGCAGATGCTGATCCCGGTGGCGCTGGGCTGCGCGGCGATGCTCGCCTGGCCCGCCCCGTGGTTGCGCCGATTCGCCTATGGCCCGCTCGAATGGCTCTGGCGCTGTCTCACTTATGGACGGATTTTCCCGCTGACACGCGCTGTATAAACCCCCTTGTTAATGCAACCTATTCGCATTACTATGGGGAAACAGCGAGTCACGGGAGAAGTGCCTTGTACGTCTGCATTTGCAATGCGATCCGGGAATGCGAGCTGCGTAAGGCCGCCCGGCGTTGTGCGGGAAATGCGCAGAATGTTTATGCATCGCTGGGTAAGGTGCCTGATTGTTGCATGTGCCTCGACGATGCAGAAGCGATTCTAGAAGAAGAGAGAGAATTCGCAACTTGCCCGGCCTAAGGAAGTTAATTCTGAAAAACATTCGCAACATATAGAAAATCTTGGATTTTCTATCCCTCTGCCTTGTCATGGCGGCAGTTGGCGCGCATAATACGCGCAATCTCTCCCGCTAGTTTTATGTACGAGGCACCGATGAAGGGCGACCCCAAGGTTATCGAGTTCCTGAACAAGGCTCTGACCAACGAACTCACCGCGATCAATCAATATTGGCTGCACTATCGCACGCTGAAACATTGGGGCGTGAACAAGCTCGCCGAATACGAACGGCACGAATCCATCGATGAGATGAAGCATGCCGATGCGCTGGCGGAACGTGTGCTGTTCCTCGATGGGCTGCCGAATTTCCAGGCGATCAACCGCCTCAAGGTGGGGGAAACGGTGGAGGAAATCCTCAAAGCCGATCTCGCGCTGGAAATGGAAGCGCTCCCGCTGCTGCGCGATGCGATTGAGCATTGCGAAACGGTCCGCGATTACATCAGCCGCGAAATCTTCGAGAAGATTCTCGAAAGCGAGGAAGAACACGTCGACTTCCTCGAAACCCAGTTCGAAATGATCGAACGCATGGGGCTGCAGAACTATGTGCAGCTCCACAGCGAACCGGCGGGCGACTGACCTGCACACAGGCTGCGCTTCGGCGCGATGGGAAGGGGGCCGGATGGTCCCCTTTTTTGTTGCGGGGTCGGTTGGGCGGATGCGCCTGAGGGGGATGACGAACTATCTTACCCGTCATTGCGAGGAGGCGAAGCCGACGCGGCAATCCAGGGCTTCATACCAACTGCCCTGGATTGCTTCGCCCCCATGGGGCTCGCAATGACGATGAGGGGAAATCGTCGCCCTCTTTCATCATTCCCTCACAAGGGGTCGCCGGAATCCTGTTACTGCAGGTCCTACTGCCGCAGCCAGCGGTGGCGCAGGGCCACGGGGCTTTCGCCGTGGGGCTCGTCGAGGAAATCCGCCGCGAGAATGCGTGCGGTGCGGAACTGGCGGAAGGCTTGTCGCAGCTCGCACCATGCGGCCAGGGTGCGGCGAGTCTCGAAGACGCCGACCACCACCGGCCAGATCACCCGCTCGCTCGCCTGCCCGTGCTCGTCGCGGTAGGCGATGCGGAGCTTGCGGCCGGTGCGGATCCATTCGCGCGTCCGGGCGAGGTCGAGGCCGTCGGGCGGCGTCCGGCCCGTTTCGCTCGTGCCGATGGAGGGCGCGGCGATGGCGGTGTGCAGGTAGGTGGGGGCGACGGCGGCCAGCTTGGCGGCGAGATCGCGCGCGGCGCGGGCCAGCGCGGGATCGCCCCGGCCGGCGACCCACTGCGCGCCCAGCAGCGCGACCTCCATCTCGTCCACGGTCAGGCTGAGGGGGGGCAGGTCGAAGCCGGGCTCCAGCACATAGCCGAACCCCGCCTCGCCACCGATCGGGACGCGGCGGCCGATCAGGACGGCCATGTCGCGGTAGATGGTGCGGGGGCACACCTCCAGTTCCCGCGCCATGGCCGCCGCCGTGACGGGGCGCGGGGAGCGGCGGAGAATCTGGATGATCTGGAACAGTCGGTCCGCACGGCGCATCGGCATCACTCCTGCTGACAGAATGCTGTCAGTAGCACCGGGTTACAAGCGGCCGAGCGAAGAAAACCGGAAAGGAGACGGGCGATGGATGGGGAAGACTTGCTGCGGCGCTACTACGCGGCGTACAACTGGGGGGACGAAGCGGCCTTGCGTGCCTGCCTGGCACCGGACGTGGCCGTCGTGCCCACCGCGGGCATGGCGGAGCAGGTGGGCGTAGAGCCCTACCTCGCGGTCTATCGCCGGTCGCGCGCGCTGTTCGAGGACGTCATGGAGCCGCAGGCGATGGCGCAGGACGCGGCCGGGGTTCGGGTGGACCTGGTGAACCGCCTGACCGCGCGGGCCGACGTGGCCGATTTCTTCGGTCTGGCGCTGGCCAGGGGCGAGACGCTGACTCTGCGGCTCGATGCCCGGTATCGCGTGGCGGATGGGCGAATCGCGGCGATCCGCATTTCGGCCCGGGAGTGACCGGCCTACTTCTTCGGCGAGTAGGGGTTCTTGGCGCTGCGCAAGGTGAGGCGCACGGGGACAGAGCCGAAGCCCAGTTCGCGGCGGATGCCGTTGACGAGATAGCGGCGGTAGCTTTCCGGCAGATTGTCGAGCCGCGAACCGAAGATCACGAAAGTCGGTGGGCGGGTCTTGATCTGGGTGATGTAGCGCAGCTTGATTCGCTTGCCGCCGGGGGCGGGGGGCGGATTGGCTTCCAGCGCATCGTCGAACCAGCGGTTGAGGCCCGCCGTAGGCACGCGCCGGCTCCACGTTTCGCGCAGTTCGAACGCGGCCGCCAGCATGGCGTCCAGCCCCTTGCCGGTGCGAGCGGAAACGGAGAATACGGGCAGCCCGCGCACTTGCGCCAGCCCGTCCTCCAAGGCGGCACGGATGCCGTTGAACAGCGCGGACGGGTCTTCCGCCACGTCCCACTTGTTGATCGCGATGATCAGCGCGCGCCCTTCCTGCAGCACGAGATCGGCGATCTTGAGATCCTGATGTTCCAGCCCCTTGGTCGAATCGAGCAGCAGCACGACGACTTCGGCGAAATCCACCGCCCGGCGCGCATCGGCGACGGATAGCTTCTCCAGCTTCTCGACCACGCGCGCTTTCTTGCGCATGCCCGCCGTGTCGATCAGGCGGATATCGCGCACTTCGCCCGATTTGGGATCGGTCCACTGCCAGTCGACCGCGATGGAATCGCGGGTGATGCCCGCTTCTGGCCCGGTCAGCAGGCGGTCTTCGCCCAGCAGGCGGTTGATCAGCGTCGATTTGCCCGCGTTGGGGCGGCCGACGATGGCGAGCTTGAGCGGCCCCTTGGGCGCTTCATCCTCGTCTTCGCCCGCATCTTCGGCGGCGATATCGTCATCTTCTGCTTCGCCGATCAGCGGCAGCAGGGCTTCGAACAGATCGCCCATGCCTTCGCCATGTTCGGCCGAGAGCGGCACCGGATCGCCCAGCCCCAGCGCATAGGCTTCCATCACGCCCGGTTCAGCCGCGCGCCCTTCGGCCTTATTGGCCAGCAGCACGACCGGCACGTTCTGCCCGCGCAGCCAGCGGCCGATTTCCTCGTCCAGCGGGGTCAGCCCCTGGCGGGCATCGATCACGAACAGCGCGACATCGGCGCCTTGCAGCGAAACTTCGGTCTGCGCCCGCATCCGGCCCGGCAGCGTGTCGGGGTCTTCGTCCTCCCACCCCGCCGTATCGACCACGGTGAATTCCAGGCCAAGCAGAGTGGCTTCACCGAAGCGGCGATCGCGCGTGACGCCGGGCTGATCGTCGACCAGCGCCAGCTTCTTGCCAACCAGACGGTTGAACAGCGTCGACTTGCCGACATTGGGACGGCCGATAATGATCACCTGGGGGCGGGACATTGCGCGGCAGTGACCGTTCCGGCGGCTTTTGGCAAGGGGCGGCGAATTCCTACCGCGATGTTAACTATATGTGGAACGCGCGCCGTTAACCTTGCTGCAGCAAACCTCCGCCCATGAAAAACGGGCTCCTCTCTTGTGTGGCAGTGCTGGCGGGCGTGATCGCTGCTCCGCTCGCGGCGGAAAGTCTGGTGGGCGTCTCCCGGCCCGACCGGGATGAAAGTGCGGCGATTCCCACTTATCTCGAATGCGTGCCGTATGCGCGGCAGGTGTCCGGCATCCGGATTTTTGGCGATGCGCATACCTGGTGGGATCAGGCGGCGGGCCGTTATCAGCGCGGGCATGCCCCGCGTGTGGGGGCGGTGATGGCGTTTGAGCCGTTCGGCAACATGCAACTGGGCCATGTCGCCGCCGTCAGCCGGATCGTTGATTCGCGCACCGTATTGCTGCGCCATGCCAACTGGTCGCCGATCAACGGGCGCCGCGGCCAGATCGAGAACGACGTGCGCGCGGTGGACGTTTCCGAAAACAACGACTGGAGCGCGGTGCGCGTCTGGTATGCGCCGATCCAGGCGCTGGGCGGTACTGCCTGGCCGGTCAGCGGCTTCATCTATCGTGAGCCCGCGAAAGGCGTTTCATCGGCCAGAAATTATGTGTCCGCCAAATGGGAAACCGCAGGTAAGGCCGTATCCAGCGGAAAACCTCGGGCGCAGCAGGCGCGCAGCCGGACTGCGCAGCCCGATATCATCGGGAATATCATAGCGGGCGGCCGAAGCTGACGCTCCGGCACACCGCCGGACGATCAGCCTGCCTTGGCGACCGGCGGATTGTCGCCCAGGTCTTCGTACCAGGCTTCGACCGGACCGTTGAGCTTGAGCAGCAGCGGCTGGCCCTTGCGGTCCATCGTCTTGCCCGCCTGCACCTTCACCCAGCTTTCGGAAATGCAGTATTCCTCGATATTGGTGCGTACTGCGCCCTTGAAGCGGATGCCCACGCCGCGCCGCAGCTTGTCGGCATCGAAATGGGGATTGCCTGGATTGATCGCGAGCCGATCGGGCGGCACGTCGTTACCGGTGGTCGGGGCCGGGGTCGGGGGCGTGCCGGTGGCGGGGGTGTTCTGTTCGCTATCGCTCATCCCGCGCCCATAATGCGCGGCGCGGCGGCGTGCAACAGGCCCCGGACAGGCGGCGCGGCGCAGGGGGTGGCCCAGGGCAGGGCAGGCTCCGCGCCGAAGCGCGGCAATTGCGGGTTTGGCCGTGTTGTGCTTGCCCTTTGTGCGATCCCCCGATAAGGGCGCAGCCTTTCCCCTTCCGGTCGGTATTTGTGCCGTGCCGGAAATATCGTCGGCTGCGGGCGTGGCGGAACTGGTAGACGCGCTGGTTTTAGGTACCAGTATCGTAAGATGTGGGGGTTCGAGTCCCTTCGCCCGCACCAGTTCCGACCGAGGGCTCCGGACCCGACGTTATTTTGAGGATTTGAGAAGGCACGAACCGAAAATGCAGATCGTCGAAACCACCAATGAAGGCCTTAAGCGCGGATATAGCGTAACGATTTCCGCCAAGGATATTTCCGCCCGGATCGAAAACGAAGTCCAGAAGATCGCGCCGCAGGTGCGGATGCCCGGCTTCCGCCCGGGCAAGGTTCCCGCCAACCTCGTCAAGAAGATGCACGGGCCTGCGCTCCATTCGGAAGCGCTCAACGCCTCGGTGCAGGAATCTGTCGATTCGCTGATCCGTGACAAGCAGCTGCGCCCGGCGATTCGCCCCGATGTGCGCCTCAATGACGATTACGAAGAAGGCAAGGATGCCGAGCTGACGATCGAGCTCGAAGTGCTCCCGGCCATCGAAGCGCCGTCGGTCGACGGGCTCAAGCTCGAACGCCTCGTCGTGCCTGTCACCGATGCACAGGTCGATGAACAGCTCGCCGAACTGGCCCAGAACCAGAAGTCGTTCAAGGATGCGCCCAAGACCCGCAAGGCGGCCGATGGCGACCAGATCATCATCGATTTCGTCGGCAAGGTCGATGGCGTCGCTTTCGAAGGCGGTTCGGCCGAAGATCAGCCGCTCGAAATCGGTTCCGGCCGTTTCATCCCCGGCTTCGAGGAACAGCTTGCCGGTGTGAAGACGGGCGAGGAAAAGACCATCGCCGTCACGTTCCCGGCCGATTATCCGGCGGCGCATCTGGCGGCCAAGGAAGCCACGTTCGACGTCACCGTGAAGCAGGTGAAAGTCGCTGCTGAAACCGTGGTCGACGAAGATTTCGCCAAGTCGCTCGGCCTTGAAAGCCTCGAACAGCTCCATGGCCTGCTGCGCGGTCAGCTCGAACAGCAGACCAACGGCCTGACCCGCACCCAGATGAAGCGCCAGTTGCTTGATCAGTTGGCCGGCGCGCACGATTTCGCGGTTCCGCCGTCGATGGTCGAAGCCGAATTCGAACAGATCTGGGTCCAGCTCCAGCAGGAAGCGGCCAAGGAAGAAGATCCGGCTGCCGCTCTCAAGGAAATTGAGGACGAGAAGGACGATTACCGCGCGATTGCCGAACGCCGCGTGCGTCTGGGCCTGCTGCTGTCGGAAATCGGCCAGGCCAACAACGTCACCGTCAGCGATCAGGAAATGCAGATGCTGACGATGCAGGCGGCACAGCAGTATCGTCCGGAAGATCGCCAGCGGTTCGTCGAATACGTCCGCAACGATCCGATGGCCGCCGCGCAGCTCCGTGCGCCGCTGTTCGAGGACAAGGTGGTCGATTTCCTGTTCGACAAGGCCGAAGTGACCGAACGCGAAGTAACGCGTGAGGAACTGGAAGCCGCGATCGAAGCGGAAGAAGGCGAAGCAGCAGCGAAGCCCGCAGCCAAAAAGGCTCCGGCGAAGAAGGCTGCTCCGGCCAAGGAAGCGGCTGCTGAAAAGCCTGCTGCGGCGAAGAAGGCCCCGGCCAAGAAGGCCGCTGCTGCGAAGGAAGAAGAAGCCGCAGCCGAGCCTGCCGCCAAGAAGGCTCCGGCGAAGAAGGCAGCTCCGGCCAAGGAAGCGGCTGCTGAAAAGCCCGCCGCCGCCAAGAAGGCCCCGGCCAAGAAGCCTGCCGCCAAGAAGGACTAAGGCTTCGGTCATGGCGATGCCCGTGCGGTGTTGCCCCTGACTGGCCAATTCCAATCCGGCCCGCCTGGCTGCCCGCGATAGGGGGCGGCAGGCGGGCCGTTTCGTTTCTGCCATTGGCGTTTCGGCGCGCATGGGTTACCTTCGGGTTTCATGGAATTCGGTCGCAAACTTGGCAAAACCGCGTGGCGCGCGGTTTCGTGCCTGTTGCTGCTGCTGATCGCGTTTCACGCATCCGTACCGGGATCGACTCCGTTGGAACGGGGCCGCGGCTCCGCTTTCAGCGCGGCAACCGCCGACGTTTCGGTTTTGCGTGGCCGCGTGGCGGCGACCGTTCGGCGCGTCACCGGATTGGCTCCCGCGTCCGGAGCTACGCCGCTCGGCGCCGTGGCCACGTTTTTCCCCCTGCTGACGCTCTTTTGCGTGGCGATGCGCCGTTGGGGGCCGTTGCCGCATGCCCCGCCGTTGCCGTGGGCGGGCTTCGCATCGCCCGGAGCGCGCGCACCGCCTTTCGCCTGATTGCCATCGCCCGCGCTTATGCGCGGCGTGCGTTCAATCCAGCGAGGCAGGACCATGACACAGTATAGACAGAACGATTACCTCTGCGTGCCCGGGTGCGCGCGGCAGAATGCGACGGGCGTTGCAACCTTGGGCAAGGGGAGGGTGACGCGATGACCGCCGCACCTGCCGCACGGTAAGCCGATGCCCCAGCATACACCCCTTATCGGCACGATCGTTGCCGGGCTCGTCGTCGCTTTCGCCGCGGGCGCCGTGGCGCATCGGCTGCGCATTCCCCCCATTGCGGGCTATCTGCTGGCAGGCGTGATCGTTGGCCCGTTCACGCCCGGCATTGTCGCCGATACCGGCCTCGCCATGGAACTCGCCGAAATCGGCGTGATTCTGCTGATGTTCGGCGTCGGCCTGCATTTCTCGTTCAAGGACCTGCTGTCGGTGCGGCGCATCGCGGTGCCGGGGGCGCTGGTGCAGATCGGGGTGGCGACCGCGCTTGGCATGGGGCTCGGCCTGGCGCTGGGCTGGCCATTGCTTGGCAGTGTGATCTTCGGTCTTGCCCTGTCCGTGGCCAGCACGGTCGTCCTGCTCCGGGCCTTGCAGGCGCGCGATATCGTGCAGACCGAGCGGGGGCGGATCGCGGTCGGCTGGCTGATCGTCGAAGATCTGGCCATGGTGCTGGCGCTGGTGTTGCTGCCCGTGCTCGTCACGATCCAAAGCGGCCCTGGCGGAGAGGGCGCCGCGCGCGCGGGCGGGGCGGAGTTACTGTCTTCGCTCGCGCTGATGGCGGTCAAGGTGCTGGGTTTTTTTGCCGCGATGTTGCTGGTGGGCAAGCGGATCATCCCCTGGCTGCTGCACTGGACCGCGCACACCGGATCGCGCGAACTGTTCCGCCTAGCCGTGCTGGCGATTGCGCTGGGCGTCGCTTTCGGGGCGGCAGTGGTGTTCGATGTTTCCTTCGCGCTCGGTGCGTTTTTCGCGGGCATGATTCTGGGCGAAACCCAGTTGAGCCGCCGGGCGGCGGAAGAAACCCTGCCCTTGCGCGATGCCTTCGCCGTGCTGTTCTTCGTCTCGGTGGGCATGCTGTTCGATCCGAAGGTCGTGGTGGAGCAACCCCTGCCGCTGCTCGGCACGGTGGCGATCATAATGCTGGGGAAGTCGCTGGCGGCGTTCGCCATCGTCCGCCTGTTCGGCCATCCGGTGCAGACGGCGCTGACCATTTCCGTCAGCCTGGCCCAGATCGGAGAGTTTTCGTTCATCCTCGCCGGGCTTGGCGTATCGCTTGGCGTGCTGAAGGGCGAAGCGCGCGATCTGGTGCTGGCGGGGGCGATCATCTCGATTCTGCTCAATCCCCTGTTGTTCTCGCTTGTCGGCAGGCGTGGTCGCGTCCTGGGGGAAAAGGATGCTGTCGCACCGGCTCCTCTGCCGCCGTCGCGCACGGTGCTGGTCGGCTATGGCCGGGTCGGCCGCCTGATCGCCACACGAGTGCGGGAGCGGGGAGAGAAGCTCACCGTGATCGAGGATCAGCCCGATATGGCCGCGCTGGCCGAAAAGGACGGGGTGAATGTGATCGTCGCCGATGCCACTGCGCCGCACATGCTGGAAAAGGCGGGGATAGAGGCGGCATCGACTTTGCTCGTCGCCATTCCCGAAGGCGTGGAGGCCGGGGCGATCGTTGCCCGCGCGCGGCAGATCAATCCGGGTCTGCGGATCATCGCTCGCGCTCATTCGGATGAGGAAGTGGCGCATCTGAGCCAGTACGGCGCCGATCAGGTGGTCATGGGGGAACGTGAAACGGCCTTGCGCATGGCGGCGCTGGCGGCTGCCCCGCGCGCGGCATAAATGCGGCCGGTGTTTGGGGGCGGGGAGCCGTCCGCTGCGGAAAAGAGGGATACCCCCTTGAACATCTGCCCCGGCGGCGCGACATAGGCGAAGCAATCACACGAGGACATCCATGATCGACCTGTTCGGCAACACCGGCGACACTTACGCAACTCAGGGCCAGTTCACCCGCGATCCTGTCACCGGCGCCCTGGTGCCGGTCGTGGTCGAGCAGACCAGCCGGGGCGAACGCAGCTTCGATATCTTCAGCCGCCTTCTGCGCGAACGCATCGTTTTCGTGACCGGTCCGGTCGAAGACAATATGGCGTCACTGATCGTGGCGCAGCTGCTGTTTCTCGAATCGGAAAACCCGTCCAAGCCGATCAGCATGTACATCAACTCGCCCGGCGGGGTGGTGACGGCGGGCATGGCGATCCATGACACCATGCAATACATCAAGCCGCGCGTCTCCACCGTGTGCATCGGTCAGGCCGCCTCGATGGGCAGCTTCCTGCTCGCGGCGGGTGAGCCGGGCATGCGCATCGCGCTGCCCAATGCGCGGATCATGGTCCACCAGCCTTCCGGCGGGGCGCAGGGCATGGCGTCGGATATCGAAATCCAGGCGCGCGAAATCCTCCGCATCCGTCAGCGGATGAACGAGCTTTATGTGAAGTATACCGGCCAGAGCCTGACCGAGATCGAGAAGGCGCTGGACCGCGATACTTTCCTCGAAGCGAACGAAGCGTTGAAATTCGGAATCGTGGACAAGGTGTTCGAAACCCGTCCGGATACCGAAGAACCGGCTGCCGACAGCGGCACTGGCGGCGCGCCGGAGCGATCCGGGCCTGCCCGGCCATCGGCCGCGGCGGCG
>CAYXMY010000053.1:0-19362 GCA_964466155.1 uncultured Caenibius sp.
GGCCCCGACGACGACCCCATCGGCCACTTTCGCGATGGCGCTGGCCTGTTCCGGCGTGCGGACCCCGAAGCCGACAGCCACGGGCAGGGCAGTGGAAGCCTTGAGCTGGGCAACCGCCTGCTCGATCGAATCCAGTGCGGCCTGCTGCTTGCCGGTGATCCCGGCGACGGAGACATAATAGAGGAAACCCGACGAGCCATCCAGCACGGCGGGCAAACGCGCGGCATCGGTGGTGGGTGTGGCAAGGCGGATCATCGCCACGCCCGCATCGCGCAGGTTCGGGCCGAGATCGGCGTCTTCTTCCGGCGGAATGTCGACGCAGATCACGCCATCCACACCGGCCCCGGCGCATTCGGCGGCGAACCAGTCCGCCCCGCGGCGCACCATCGGGTTGGCATAGCCCATCAGCACCAGCGGCACATCGGGGTGGCGCTGGCGGAACGCGGCGGCGATGGCGAAAACCTCCGCCGTCGTCGTGCCCTTGCCTAGCGCGCGCAGGTCGGCCGCCTGAATCGCCGGGCCATCGGCCATCGGATCGGTGAACGGCATGCCGAGCTCGATCACGTCCGCCCCGCCCGCGACGAGGGCATCGAGATTGGCGGCGGTATTCCCGTCGCCCGCCGTGATGAAGCAGACGAGCGCCGGACGGCCCTTAGCGAAAGCGTTGGCGAGGCGGCTCACAGGGACACTCCCAGAGCATCGGCCACGGTGAAGATATCCTTGTCTCCCCGGCCGGATACGTTGACGACGAGGATACGCTCCTCCTCCATCTGCGCGGTCAGTTCGGGCAGCGCGGCGAGCGCGTGCGAGCTTTCCAGCGCGGGAATGATCCCTTCGAGCTTGCAGCAGAGCTGGAAGGCTTCCAGCGCCTGATCGTCGTTGATGGGGATATAGCGCACCCGGCCGACTTCGTGCAGCCAGCTATGTTCCGGCCCGATGCCGGGATAATCAAGACCCGCGCTGATCGAGTGGGCTTCGGTGATCTGGCCGTCCTCGTCCTGCAACAGATAGGTGCGGTTGCCGTGGAGAATGCCCGGCGCCCCGCCGGTGAGGCTGGCGGCGTGCTTGTCCGTATCGACGCCATGGCCGCCTGCTTCGATCCCGACCATCTGCACATCGGGATCGTCGAGGAAGGGGTGGAACAGGCCGATGGCATTGGACCCGCCGCCGACAGCCGCCACCAGCATATCGGGCAGGCGTCCTTCCGCCGCGAGAATCTGTTCGCGCGTTTCCTTGCCGATCACCGACTGGAAATCGCGCACCAGTTCCGGATAGGGATGCGGGCCTGCCGCGGTACCGATGATGTAGAAGGTGTTGTGGACGTTGGCGACCCAATCGCGCAGCGCCTCGTTCATCGCGTCCTTCAGTGTCTTCGCGCCGCTTTCCACCGGGATTACCTCGGCGCCCAGCAGCTTCATGCGGAAGACGTTGGGCTGCTGGCGGGCGACATCGGTCGCCCCCATGTAGATCACGCAGGGCAGGCCGAAGCGGGCGCAGACCGTGGCCGTGGCGACGCCATGCTGGCCCGCGCCGGTTTCGGCGATGATCCGGGTCTTGCCCATGCGGATGGCGAGCAGGATCTGCCCGATGCAATTGTTGATCTTGTGCGCGCCGGTGTGATTCAGTTCCTCGCGCTTGCAATAGATCTTCGGCCCTTTGCCTGCGGGCGCGAGATCGCGGAAATGCTCCGTCAACCGCTCCGCATAGTAGAGCGGGCTGGGTCGCCCGACATAATGCGTCATCAGATCGTCGAACTGCGCCTTGAAGGCGGGATCGGCCTTGGCGGCGCGATATTCCTTTTCGAGGCCGAGGATCAGCGGCATCAGGGTTTCGGCCACATAGCGGCCGCCGAATGCGCCGAAATGCCCGCGTTCGTCGGGTTGGTTGCTGAGCGTGTTCGCTGTGATGTTGGTTCCAGACATGGCCGTTTGCGATTGGCAGAGCGGGCCTGCGAAGTCCAGCACTAGAGACGTCGCGGCGGGCGTTCTTCGTCCAAAAATCAGACCGCCCGCGCGGCGGTGCAAAAGGCGGCGATCCGGTCCACGTCCTTGACGCCGGGCGCACTTTCGACGCCGGATGACGTGTCGACCAGCGGCGCGTGAGTGATACGCAGCGCTTCGCCGACATTCCCGGCATTGAGCCCGCCGGCGAGCCCCCAGCCGGGCAGATCGCGATAGCCTGCGAGCAATGACCAGTCGAACGCCAGGCCCATGCCGCCGGGCAGGGCGCCTTTGGGTGTCTTGGCATCGAACAGGATCAGATCGGCGGCTTGCCGGTAATCCAGCGCGCGTTCCACATCGTAAGCGGAGGCGACCGGCAAGGCTTTCCACACCGGCAAGCCGAAGCGCGCCTTCACTTGCGCCGCGCGTTCCGGGGTTTCCTTGCCATGCAACTGAATGGCGTCGAGCCGCGCGGCCTGTACGGCTTCGGCGATCTCAAGATCGTCGGCATCGACGAACAGGCCGACTTTGCCCGCCCGCTCCGCCGTTCGCGCAGCCAGCTCCCGCGCATCGCTGGGCGTTATGTTGCGTGGAGACGGGGGGTAAAACACGAAGCCCACGAAATCGACCCGCGCGGCAATACAGGCGTCCAGCGCCTGCGGGGTGGAAATGCCGCAAATCTTGATCCGGGGAACCTGCATCCGCCCCACATAGGCGAAACCGACGAAGTGGCAAGCAGGGGCGGATAACGGATTTTCAACCCTTCTCCCGCTAGGATCGCACCGGGAATGCCGGGATCGGCCGGTTATGGGGGGCTTGTATGAAATTGTTGTTTGGGGGTGTGCTTGTCGCGGTGACGGCCGGGCTGCTCTATGTCTTCGTCGACCGGAAACCGGCGGACGTTTTCGATATGCCGGTCAACGCAGCCTATGCGAAATTGCAGCAGGTCGATTTCGGGTCGCTGAGCGAGGGGCAGAAAGTGCTCCACACCGTCCACAAGGTATCGGGCAACGGCAGCAACCAGCTTACCTGGACCCAGACGGGCGATATGGCGCGCTTTTCATGCAAGATCGATCTCGCGCCCTTGCCGGAAAATGCCGCCCGGACGCATGTGCAGGTCACTTGCGAAGGGGGCGGCGCAGGCGATGGCGCTGCGGCGGGCATGGTGCACAACATGCACCGGAATTCCGTGATCGAGCGGATCGACGCCACTCTTACCGACAGGGCCTACGATCCGGCGCGGATCGGGTCCACGGCGTCGCGCTGGCCCGGGGATGGAGTCGATGGCAGCCTGGCGACCGCGCAGAAGGAAGCGCTGACCATGTCGCAGGATTTCGCCCGGATGGAGCGTGAGGCCGAAGCGCAGAAGCGGTCGGATGCGTTCAATGCCGACAGTCCCGCCCAATACGGCGAACCCGGCAGTTATTGAGCGGGTTCCCGCTCCGCACCGGGACGGAAAGCGCCCCGGTGCAGAGCCGAGTGGGATCAGGGGGCCAGCTCGAACAGCACCGTGACCGACGCGTTCAAGTCCACTTGCCCCGCTGCAATGGGTGTCGCTTCCGCCATCGCACCGGCGCGGGCGTACATCACCGGCATGGGCGGGCTGTAACCGCCGCTTTCGCTGATGGAGAGGATGCGCAGCACCTTGAGACCGGCGGCGCGGGCATAGAGTTCGGCGCGGGCGCGGGCCTTCTGCATCGCTTCCGTTCGCGCTTCGTCCATTGCGATGTCGGGATCGTCCATCGTGAAGCTGGGGCCGTTCACATGATTGGCGCCCGCCTGGACCAGCGTATCGATCACTTTGCCGAACTGCGCCAGATTGCGCTGCTTGACGGTGACGGTGTTGTTCACTTCGTAGCCGATCAGCTTCGGCTCTTCCGGCTCCATGGTGCCGTCGGGCAACTGGCGCTGCGGGGCATAGACGGGATTGAGGCTGAGATTGCTGGTCTGGATATCCTTGTCAGCGATGCCCCCGGCCTTCAATGCGGCGATCACGCGGTTCATGCTGGCGGAATTGGTGGCCAGCGCTTCGCCAGCGGTCTTGCCCCGGCTGGCGACACCGGCGTTGAACACCGCCATATCCGGCTTGCGGGACGAACGGCCATCCGCCGAAATGCTCAGCAGCGTGTTCCCCGGCGCCACCACGGGCGTGGAGGAGAGATTATGCGCGGCGGCCACGGTCGTGGGCAGTGCCATGGCGGCCATGGCCAAAGAGGCGAGGATACTGGATTTCATTCGGCAACTCCCTGAAAGATCGTGTTTTCATTGCCGATGCCTGCTTTCCCATAGCTGAACTTACAGCGTCGCCTCGATTGCGCGGGCGGCGGCAACGGGATCGTCGGCGCGGCTGATCGGGCGGCCGATCACCAGCACGCTTGCCCCGTCGTCGCGGGCCTGCCGGGGGGTGACGATGCGCTTCTGATCGCCGACGGAATTGTCCGCCAGCCGCAGGCCGGGAACGACGAAATAACCGTCGCGCCATTGCTTGTGGATCGCGCCGACTTCGTGGCCGGAGCAGACGATCCCGTCGAGCCCGGCGGAATGCGCAAGTTCTGCCAGCCGCAGCGCCTGATCGTGCGGCGTGCCGCCGATGCCGGTGGCGGCCAGATCGTCGCCATCGAGGCTGGTCAGCACGGTGACGGCCACGACCTTGCAATGTTCGCCCGCCGCAGCCTTGGCCGCTTCCATCATCGCCCGGCCGCCCGCCGCGTGAATCGTCACGATGGCGGGTTGCAGCAGGTTGATCGCCTGTATGGCGGAAGCGACGGTGTTGGGAATGTCATGGAACTTGAGATCGAGGAAGATCGGCAGCCCGGTCTGCGCCAGTTCGCGCACACCGTGATAACCGTGCGCGCAGAAGAATTCGAGGCCGAGCTTCAACCCGCCGACATGTCCCTTCACCTTGTTGGCGAGGGACGCGGCGCCATCCAGCGTGGGAACATCGACCGCAAGATAGATTGGATTGCTCATGAAGCCTCAGACGTGGGCGTGGAAGCGGGGGGAGGGGTTTCGCCGCCGTCCGGGGTTTCGTCCGCCACGGCGGGCGCGAGGGCCGGAGCGGCGGGTGCGGTGCTGCGTATCGCGCTTTCCAGCGTGGCGATCCGCCGTCCCAGCCGCCATTTCGCCCCCCGATGAACCAGCCACATCGGCACGAGGCCGGCGAGGAAGGCGATGATGACCAGCGCGGGAATCTTCGTTTCGAGAACGATCCCATCCCAGATCTTGACCGAAACCGGCGTCCAGTTGGCAATCGCGAAGGCAAGCAGCGCGACCAGCACCGGCACCCAGATGATCGTTCGTATGATTTGCATGGGTGGAACCCTTCCTGTCCTTGCCGTTCCCATACAAATGGTACGGCGATTGCATCACGAAGGAAAGAGTGCGCCAATCACCCGAAAACGCGGTCGAAAATCCGGTCCACCTGCTTGAAGTGATAATCCAGATTGAACTTGTCCTCCAATTCCGCGGGGGAAAGCGCTGCGGTCACTTCCGGGTCCTGCTTCAGCAGTTCGAGCAGCGAAAGCTGGCCATCCGATTCCCACACTTTCATCGCGTTGCGCTGGACCAGGCGATAGGCGTTGTCGCGCGTGACCCCGGCCTGCGTGAGCGCGAGGAGGACGCGCTGCGAATGGACCAGCCCGCCCATGCGGTCGAGGTTCTTCTGCATCCGTTCGGGATAGATCACCAGCTTGTCGACCACGCTGGTGAGGCGGGCGAGCGCAAAGTCGAGCGTGATCGTGGCGTCGGGGCCGATGAACCGTTCGACCGAGGAGTGCGAGATATCGCGTTCGTGCCACAGCGCCACGTTTTCCAGCGCCGGGGTAACGGCGGAACGGACCACGCGGGCCAGGCCGGTGAGGTTTTCGGTCAGCACCGGATTGCGCTTGTGCGGCATGGCGCTGGAGCCCTTCTGGCCGGGCGAGAAGTATTCTTCCGCTTCCAGCACTTCGGTGCGCTGCAAGTGGCGCACTTCGGTGGCGAGGCGTTCGATCGAACTGGCGATCACGCCCAGCGTGGCGAAGAACATCGCATGGCGATCGCGCGGGATGACCTGCGTGGAGACGGGTTCGACCGCGAGGCCGAGCTGGTCCGCCACATATTCTTCCACTTCGGGATCGATATTGGCGAAAGTGCCGACCGCGCCGGAGATCGCGCAAGTGGCGATTTCCGCGCGCGCATGGACGAGGCGCGCGCGGCAGCGGGTGAATTCGGCGTAGGCTTCGGCCAGCTTCTTGCCGAACGTGGTCGGTTCGGCATGGATGCCGTGGCTGCGGCCGATGGTCGGGGTGTACTTGTGCTCTTCCGCGCGGCGCTTGATCGCGGCCAGCAGCGCGTCGATATCGTCCAGCAGGATATCCGATGCGCGGGCAAGCTGCACCGCCAGCGTGGTGTCGAGCACGTCGGAACTGGTCATGCCCTGATGCATGAAGCGGGCTTCCGGCCCGACCTGTTCGGCCACCCAGTCGAGGAAGGCGATCACGTCATGCTTGAGCACGGCTTCCTTGGCGTCGATTGCGGCGACATCGATGGCCGGATTGGTCGCCCACCAGTCCCACAGCGCCTTGGGTCCGCTGGCGGGAACCACGCCCAGATCGCCCAGCTTCTGCGTGGCATGCGCTTCGATCTCGAACCAGATGCGGTAACGCGCTTCGGGTTCCCAGATCGCGGTCATTGCAGGGCGGGCATAACGGGGGACCATGGTCGACTCCGGATGATGTTTAGTGTCTAGTGTTGCGCCGCGCGCTAGGGGCAGGGGGCGCATCTGGCAAGCGCTTATGGCGTCGTTTGCCGTTCAGGTGAGCGGCCAACGGAAGGCCAGCACCGTTTCGCCCACCGGCTTTCCATCCGCATCGAAGCGGCGCTCAGCGATCCGGCCCTCGCCGTCGCCGGCGATGGCGATGACGGTGCTGCATCGCGTGCCGTAGAGCGGATTGCGAATGAAGATCGGGCTGAACGGTGCTTCCGGCCCCTGTTCCCCTTCGTCGGAAGCAGGGGGTGGGGTGTCGTCCGCCAATGCTTTGAACAGGGCCGCGATATCGCCGTGCCCCGTGTCGAGCCACTGCGTGAGAGCGGCGTTGAGCTGGCGCGTCTTGGGCCAGGGATGGGCGAAATCGCCGTTGGACAGGCCATGGACACCGGGAGGCAACGGCAGGCGCGCGGCAGCCGGATAATTGCTCCACAGCCAGGCTCCGCGCGGATTGGCGGCCAGCAGGTTATAAGGGTTGTAGCGTTCCGGCGCTTCCGGCTCGTGCCCGGTCAAGACATCCGTCACCAAGGCCCCGCGCGATGCCCGGTCCGGCTGGGGAAAGCCGGGCACGCGGAAATTGGTGACCAGGGCAAACCGGCCTGCTTCCGCCACGCCCAGCCAGGTGCCGCCCGCCTGCAGATCGCGCCCGGCGACGATCCCGCTGCCATCGTCCCAGCGGGCGAGCGGGGCAGAGGGGCGGGCATGGTATTCGTCCCGGTTGCCCGCGACGATCATCAGCCAGTCGGGATGGGCATCCCATGCCATGGCGGCGATGCACATCAGATCAGCCCTTTCGCCCGCATGGAAACGTGCCCTTCGTGCCCGATGACGATATGATCGTGGACGACCACGCTCAGCAGCCGCCCCGCTTCCGCGATGCGTTGGGTGAGCTGGATATCGGCACGGCTCGGTTCGGGCGATCCGGAAGGGTGATTATGGACTAATATCAAAGAGGTGGCACCGATTTCCAGAGCTTTTCGAATCACTTCCCGGGGATGAAGCGCGGCCTCGTCGATTGAGCCGTCGCCCAGATGATAATCGAGGATCAGGCGATTCTGCGCATTGAGATAGAGTACCCGCACGCGCTCCACCGTCAGATGCGCCATGTCGATATGAAGATAGTCGATCAGCGCCTGCCAACTGCTCAGCACGGGCCGGTTCATCGCACCGCTGATCGCCATGCGCCGCGCGGCGACGCCGACGATCTTCAGCGCGGCGGCGCTGACTTCGCCCATGCCGTCCACTGCGATCAGCATGTCGAGCGGGGCATCGAGCGCCGCCGCGAGCGAGCCGAAGCGGCCGATCAGCGCCTTGGCAAGCGGTTTGGTGTCACCCCGGCTTTTGGCTGCGAACAGCAGGTATTCCAGCACTTCGTAATCGGCCAGTGCGTTCGGCCCGCCTTCCAGCAGACGCTGCCGCAAGCGCGCGCGATGGCCTTCCCCCTGATGCGGTTTCGCCTTGTTGTCTGCCAACGGGAACGCCCTTTGCGCTTAGCCATTCTTGATAAAGCAATTATTGGCATGCATTGCCTTTGTGTGGGCATGCGCGCAAGTGGGGGGCAATGGCGGGTCAGGACAACGATGCGGATATTGTGCCGGAAGGGGCCGCTGCCGTGTCGCGTAGGCGCTGGTGGCGGGCCGCGCTGTGGTTTGTCGCCGCTCTCATCGTTCTGCTGGCCGCGACCTGGTTCTCGCGCGAGCGAATCGCGGACAACCTGATTGCCAGCCAGCTAAAAAGCTACGGCATTCCCGCGACATACAAGATTCGGCAAATCGGCCCTTCGACCCAGATCCTGTCCGATATCGTGGTTGGCGATCCCGCGCACCCCGATCTGACGGTCGAACGCGCGGAAGTGACGCTGGTGCAGCGCTTCGGCTTTCCTTACGTGGGAGAGGTCAAGGTCTTGCGGCCGCGCCTTTACGGATCGTTCCGCGCAGGCAAGCTGAGCTTCGGTGCGCTCGACCCGCTCCTGTTCGACAAGACGAACAAGGAACCGTTCAAGCTGCCCGCGTTCGCGCTGACGCTGGAAGACGGGCGCGGGCTGATCGATACCGATTTCGGGCCGGTGGGGCTCAAGGCGGAAGGCAAGGGTGGCCTGCGCAACGGTTTTTCCGGGATCGTCGCGGCGGTGGCGCCGCAACTGGCGGGGCAAGGGTGCAGCACCGGGCAGGCAAGCTTTTATGGCAAGGTGAACATTGCCAACGCCCGGCCCAAAGTGACCGGCCCGGCCCGGTTGGCATCGCTCGCCTGCGCGGATCGCGGGCTGACGATGGGCCGCGCGGTCGTCGGTGTCGATGCCGCGAGCGACGAGGCATTTTCGCATCTCGAAGGCAATTTCACCTTGCGCGGCGGCGCGGCGGCGCTCGGCCCATTGGCGCTGAGCGGGATCAACGGCACGGGCGTGGTCAGCCTCAAGGGCAAGGCTCTGGCGGTGCGGTACGATACCGTGATGCGGGGCATCCGTTCGCCTTATGCGGCATCGGCGGTGCTCACCGGGAAAGGCCGCGTGCGCGGCGATCTGCCCGGTGGGCGCTACGATTGGGATGCCGATTGGGAAGGCAACGGGGTGCGTCTCGGCCACCAGATCGACAGCGCGCTCGCCGGTTTTGCGGACAGCAGCGACGGCACTTTGCTGTCCCCGATTATCGGCCAAATCCGCCTCGCGCTGCAACGGGAAGGGCGGGGCAGCCGTTTTCTGGCGCAAACGGTGCTGCGCAGCGATGCCAAGGGGGTCAACCTTGCGCTTCCGCAAGCGAGCTTGCGCGGCGGGGGCGGGGCCACCCTGCTGTCGCTGTCCCGCGTCCACTATTCCCGCATGCAGGACGATCCCATGCGGCTGATCGGCAATTTCGCCACCGGCGGGCCGGGCCTGCCGCGGATTGCCGGACAGATGGAGCAGCAGGGTAACGGCAAGACGGTCGCCCGGTTATCCATGCCCGAATATCGCGCAGGCGGCGGCAGTCTTGCCATTCCCGATCTGGTGTTGGTGCAGAATGCACGCGGCGGGCTGGGATTTGCCGGCAGCGTCCACGCGGACGGGGCCTTGCCGGGCGGCGCGGCGAACGGTCTGGTGGTGCCGGTTTCGGGCGACTGGTCTTCGGCTGGCGGCCTCGCGCTGTGGCGGCAATGCGCCGATATCCGGTTTGAGCAACTGGAACTGGCCGGAGCCCGGTTCGAACGGCGGGGCGTGACGCTCTGCCCCACGTCCGGCGGTGCGATTGTCCGCAGCGGCCGCAACGGCACGCGGATCGCCGGGGGGACCGACCGGCTCGATCTGGCGGGCCATATCGGGGAAAGCCCGGTGCGCATCCGCAGCGGCCCAATGGGCTTCGCGATGCCCGGCACGCTCACCGCGCGCGATGTCGATGTGCGCCTTGGCCCGCCCGAAACCGAATCCCGCTTCACGCTGGCCCATCTCGATGCGCGAATCGGCAAGGATATCGCCGGTCATTTCGCGAAGGCGGATGTCCTGCTGGGTGCGGTGCCGCTGGATATTCGCGATGCGGCGGGCGACTGGCGTTACGAAGGCGGGCGCTTGCTACTGTCCAATGCGCAAATGCAGGTGGAGGACCGGGTACAGCCCGGCCGGTTCGAACCGCTGATGGCGCGCGATGCGGATCTGACGCTGCAAGATAATATCATAACCGCCAATGCCTTGCTGCGTAATCCGAAGAGCGAGCGTGAAGTGGTGCGCGTGGCGATCAGGCACGATCTGGGCACCGCGGCGGGGCATGCCGATCTCGCGCTCGGCACTCTGCTGTTCGATGACAAGCTGCAGCCGGATATGCTCACCGGTCTGGCGCTGGGCGTCATTGCCAACGCCAAGGGTACGGTTACCGGGAACGGTGTGATCGACTGGGGCGAATCGGGCGTTACCAGCAGCGGGCGCTTCTCGTCTTCCGGGCTCGATTTCGCGGCGGCTTTCGGTCCGGTGCAGGGTGCATCGGGCACGATCGTCTTTACCGATCTGCTTGGCATGCAGACTGCGCCCAACCAGCAGGTCAGGCTGGCTTCCATCAATCCCGGCATCGAAGTGCGCGACGGTGTGTTCAACTTCGCGATGAAGCCGAACCATGTGCTCGATATAAATGGCGCAAAATGGCCCTTCATGGATGGCACGCTGACGCTGGAACCTACGCGCATGCGGCTGGGCGAAGCCGAAACGCGCCATTATACGCTGACGGTGGACGGGCTCGATGCGGCAGTGTTCGTGCAGCGTCTCGAACTCGGCAACATCATGGCCACCGGCCGCTTCGACGGCACGCTGCCCTTGGTGTTCGATCAGGACGGCGGGCGGATCGAGGGCGGCCATCTCTCCTCGCGCGAACCGGGCGGGAACGTCGCCTATCTGGGGGAACTGACCTATAAGGATCTTTCGCCCATGGGGAATTTCGCTTTCTCGGCGCTGCGTTCGGTCGATTACCGCGCGATGCGGATCGACATGAACGGATCGCTGGCGGGTGAAATCGTCACCCGGGTGAGCTTCGACGGGTTGAGCCAGGGGGAGGGGACATCGAAGAACTTCCTCACCAAACAGGTCGCCCGGTTGCCGATCCGCTTCAACGTCAATATCAAGGCGCCGTTCTTCAGCCTCTTCGGCTCCTTCAAGTCGCTTTACGATCCCACTTTGGTCCCCGATCCGGCCAAGCTGGGGCTCGTCGGTCCCCGCAAGCCCGAACCCCGTTCAGCGGCCAGTCAGTGAGATAATGCGATGTCCATGGTGAAATTGACCGAATGCGATGCGGCTGCGACATACCGTGACAGGCAGGTGAGGCAGCAGGCAATGCACAGGTCGTTTAGGGGCACGCTCGGTGCCGTGGCGATGATGATAGGGGGCGCGATGGCGTGTTCGGGTTGTGTTTCGGTATCCGCACCGGACAAGCCGATCGTGATCGAGCTCAACATCAACATCAAACAGGAAGTCGTGTACAAGCTGGACAAGGGTGTCCAGAACATGATCGACCAGAACGCAGGGATTTTCTGATGTCCGCTTATGCCATCGCTCGTACTTTCGGACTGGCCACGCTGGCCGCCGCCATGCTCGTTCCGGGGATGGCCATGGCGCAGCGCGATCCCGCCTATGCCGCGGCGCGCTCCGCCGGGCAGGTGGGGGAAAAGGCTGACGGCTATCTCGCCGCGCTGGGCGGCGGTGCTTCCGTTTCCTCCATGGTCGACGATATCAATATCAAGCGCCGCGCGGCCTATACGGCCGAAGCGCGCACCCAGTCGGTGACAGTGGATCAGGTCGCGTTCGTGGCCGGGTGCCGCAATATCCTGCGGACCGAAACAGGTGAAAAATATCAGGCGCCGGACGGTTCGTGGAAAACTCGCGCGGCAGGCGCCCCGACCCGCGATTCCCGCTGTCCTTGAGAAAAGCGCGGTAGAGCACCGGTTGAAGCCGCCCTGTGGACAATCCGCGGGGCGGTTTTTGTTTGATGGCGGCAGACATTGGGCGCCCCGCACGGTTGACTCGGATAATCCCCTTGCCTAAGGGGGCGGCGCCTTCGGCGGGCATATCTTTGCCTGTGCCAAGCTGCAGTGATATGGAGCATGGCATGAGCGAAGAACAGTCCGACCGGGAACCTATCGGCGAAGATGCGCGGATCGACGCGCTTCATGAGCGGCTCAGGGCCGCGCGTGAGCGTGAAGATCAACGCAATCGCCCGCAAGTGCAGGGGGCTGACGCGAATTATCGCCTCGGCAGCCGGGTGCTGGCGGAATTGCTTGGGGGGATCGGTGGCGGCGCCCTGATCGGTTGGGTTATCGACCGGTTTGTGGGAACTGCGCCCTGGGGTCTGTTGGTGATGATGTTCCTGGGGATCATCGTTTCCTTCAGGAATATCATCCGGATTTCGAACCGGCGCCCTGAATAGATCCCGTTGTGGGGGTTTGAGGGGCGCTGTCTGTTCAAGTGGCGCAGGGATTTACGCAAGTGGCAGCCGAGCAGGCCAAAGTCGACCCGATGCACCAGTTCGCGATTGAGCCGCTGTTCGGCTCCGCGCACTGGGAAATTGCCGGTTACAACATTGCCTTCACCAATTCCGCGCTATGGATGGCGATTGCCGCCATTGCGCTGTGGATTTTCGTGGCTGGCGGGATGAAGCGGCAGCTTGTTCCCGGCCGCTGGCAGATGGCGGTGGAAAGCTTCACCGGCTTCATCGACGATCTGCTTCAGGCGAATGTCGGCAAGGAAGGCAAGAAGTACCTTCCTTACATCTTCTCGCTGTTCATGTTCATCCTCTTCTCCAACATTCTCGGCCTCCTGCCGCTGCCGTTGGCGATTGTGGGCGTGCATCCCTTTACCGCCACCAGCCATTTCACGGTGACCGGTGTCCTGGCGATCATCTCGTTCCTGATCGTGCTGATCGTCGGCTTCTGGAAGCACAAGCTGCACTTCTTCTCGCTGTTCATCCCGCACGGTACGCCGCTGCCGATGATTCCGCTGATCTTCTGCATCGAACTGGTCAGCTTCCTGGTGCGTCCGTTCAGCCTCGGCCTGCGACTTTTCGTGGCCATGATGGCCGGGCACGTGCTGCTTGAAGTGCTTTCGAGCTTCGTCATCGACGGTATCAACGCCGGTGTGGGCATCGGCCCGGTCGTCTCGATCCTCAGCTTCGTGCTGATGCTGGCGATCTGTGCGCTGGAAGTGCTGGTCGCCGGTATCCAGGCTTACGTTTTCGCGTTGCTCAGCTCGCTTTACATCAACGACGCTGAACATCTTCACTGAGTTTCGATCAACATTCACGGAAACCGCGTTTCCACGGATTTAGGGAAAAGGAGTTATTCAAATGGACCAAGAAGCAGCCAAGCTGGTTGGTGCGGGCCTCGCTGCGATCGGCGCCGGTATGGCCGCCATCGGTGTGGGTAACGTGTTCGGCTCGTTCCTGGAAAGCGCTCTGCGTAACCCCGGCGCCGCCGACGGTCAGCAGGGTCGCCTGTTCATCGGCTTCGCCGCAGCGGAACTTCTGGGCCTGCTGTCGTTCGTTGTCGCGATGATCCTGATCTTCGTCGCCTGACGAAATCCTGACGACTGCTCCGGCCGGGCCATGCGTTCCGGCCGGGGTTGTATTTTTGTTGCGCAAGACCTCGGGACCAACCGATGCCTCAGATAGCCCAGCTCGCCCAAACCTATTCCAGCCAGATTTTCTGGCTGCTGGTGATTTTCGGGTTCGTCTTTTTCGTGATCGGCAAGGGCATGGTGCCCAAGGTCATGGGGACTGTCGAACTGCGCGACAAGCAGATCGGCAGCGATCTGGCCGCTGCCGAAGCAGCCCGCAATCAGGCCAATGCTGAAGAAGACGCTTGGCGCAAGCGCGAGAATGAAAATCGCGCCCAAGCCCAGGCCCTCATCGCCAAGGCGAAAACCGAAGCGGCGATGGCTTCGGAACAGAAGCTTGCGGCTGCCCAGGTTCAGATCGACAAGAAGCTGGACGATGCCGAAGCGAAAATCGCCGATGCGCGCACGTCCGCCCTTGCCGAACTGGAAGGGGTGGCCAGCGAAGCGGCCCAGTCGATCGTCGAAAAGCTCGCCGGGGTGAGCGTTCCCGCCGCCTCGGCCTCCTCCGCCGTCAAGAAAGTGTTGAGCAATGGCTAATTCTGCCGCTGAACAAGCCGTGGATGCTGTCGATCACAGCGCCCACACCACCGCGACGGTCGAGCATCCCGCCGGCGCCGAAGGAGGCGCACATCATGGGCCGGAAGCTCTCGGTCTCGGTGCTTCGGGCTGGGTCGGCATGGCGATGCTGGTGTTCATCGTGCTGCTGGTCTGGAAGAAAGTCCCCGGCGTCATCGCCAGCGGGCTGGATTCCAAGATCGCCGAAATCAAGCATCAGCTTGACGAAGCGAAGCAGTTGCGCGCCGAAGCCGAAGCCCTGCGGAACGAATATTCGAACAAGATCGCTAATGCCGAAAAGGATGCGGCGGCCATGATCGAACATGCCCGCAGCGAAGCCGAAGGCATCGTCGCCAAGGCGGCCAGCGATACTGACGCGATGATCCAGCGCCGCCAGAAGATGGCGGAAGACAAGATCGCCGCGGCCGAACGCGGTGCGGTGGACGAACTGCGCGCCAAGGCTGCCACTGTGGCCAGCAGCGCCGCACGTGGATTGATTGCCGAACAGCACGGTTCCGCCGCTGACAAGAAGCTGGTGGACGAAGCGATCGCCGCGATCTGATCGCCGCCATAATCGGCATCATGAAGAGCCCTCCGCCTAGCGGGGGGCTTTTTGTTTGGGAGATTGCCGATGCAAACGCGAAGGCGAAGCTGAACCGCCATTATGACGGAATAGAGACGTCTTTGTAACTATCTCGCGGGTTGGCATTGTAATAGGTCGCCTGGCGATGGCTTTGGGAAAAGTATCCGCTCTCGGTGCAACTGTGTGCCTTGGATTGATTGCCTTTTCTCAGAGCGCGGCCGCCGGGCCTCCTTTCCTGACCGATGATCCAGAACCGACTGATGCAGGTCATTGGGAAATTTACACCTCGCTTATCAACGGGGCGGGGCGAGGAACGGATTTTTCCGGAAGCGCGGCGGTGGAGCTGGACTATGGTGCAGCGCCCGATCTGCAACTGACCCTGGCTGCGCCGATGGCTTATTCCCGCGCTGGTTCGCGCTGGCGCTGGGGGGCTGGCGATGTGGCATTGTCGGCCAAATATCGGGTTTATCACGATGAGCAGGGCGGACTTTCTGTGGCGGCAGCCCCCGGTGTGACCTTGCCCACCGGCACCAACGGGATGAGCGCGGGTAAAGTCACGGCCTTGTTCCCGCTTTGGGTGCAGAAGGATATCGGGCCATGGTCGGTGTTTGGCGGCGGCGGGTATGCGATCGCCGGTTTGGGCAATCGCGACTATTGGACTGGCGGAATCGCCGTGACGCGCAATTTTGGTGAGCGGTTGCAATTGGGGATTGAGGCCAACCGCAACGGTGTCCGCACACCTGACGGCAGTGCTTCGACCGGTTTGAGCATCGGCGCGACCTATCAGTGCAAGGCGCCGATCCGTGTGTTCGTTTCGGGTGGCCCGACGTTTGAAGCTGCCGGTGGCCCCACCGGTTTTCACGGATTTGCAGCGTTGGGGTTCAAATTTTAGGGGGACGAACTGCGTGCCAAGGCCGCCCATAGCGCCGCACTGCGGTTTCATGAAAAGCAGGGATGACCTTGGAGTGCAGGCGTTCTGTACGATCCGATTAAGGGCATGGTTGGGCGCCCGAAGTGCACCCGCTTCCTGTCATATTTGTAATCGAATAGAGGCGTTATTGTGACTACCTTATAGGCAGGCTCTGCAATATATCGACTGGAGATGGCCTTCGGAAAAACCCCTGCTCTTGGTATAGCTATGTGCTTCGGGCTGGTTGTCTTTTCTCAGCGTGCGATTGCCGGACCTCCTTTTCTGACCGACGATCCGGAGCCGACGGACACAGGCCATTGGGAAGTTTACGCCCCGCTTATCGATGGTGAAGGGCGGGGAAAGAATTTTTCCGGAAGCGCCGGAGTGGAAGTAAACTATGGCGCGGCCCCCGATCTGCAACTGACCCTGGCTGTGCCGATGGCCTATTCCCACGATGGAGGGCATTGGCGCTGGGGAGCGGGCGATCTGGAATTGTCCGCCAAATATCGGTTTTATCACGACGAGCAGGGCGGATTTTCCGTGGCCGTATTTCCTGGAGTGACCTTGCCTACCGGCACCCACGGGATGAGCGCGGGTAAAGTCACGGCCTTGCTTCCGCTTTGGGGGCAGAAGGACATCGGACCGTGGTCGGTATTCGGCGGCGGGGGGTATGCGATCAATCCTGGTGCGGGCAATCGCGATTATTGGACTGGCGGAATCGCCGTGACGCGCAAATTCGGTGAGCGGCTGCAATTGGGCGTTGAGGCCGACCGCAGCGGCGCCGATACCGCTGGCGGCAGCGCTTCGACCAGTCTGGGCATCGGTGCGATCTATCGGTGCAACGGGCCGCTCCGCGTGCTCGCATCGGGCGGGCCGGTGTTTGACGATGCCGGTGGCCCCGCCGGTTTTCATGGCTTCATGGCTTTGGGATTCGATTTCTAGAAGGATGCAGGACATGACGGAGGACCAGTTCAACCAGGCGATGACAAAGGTTCCTGCGGTGACGCTGGGCTTCTGGATCATAAAGATTCTTGCCACCACGCTTGGCGAAACCGGTGGTGACACGGTGACGATGAGCTGGCTGGGCGAAACCACGCCCAATGCCTCGTCCGGCATCAGCGGCTATCTGATCGGGACGGCAATTTTCGGAATCGCCCTGATCGTGCTGGTCTGGGCGCAGATCAGGGCGCGGGCCTTCAATCCGTGGCTCTACTGGGCGACGATCGTTGCCTCGACCACGGCGGGGACCACTCTGGCCGATTTCGCCACGCGTTCGATAGGGTTGGGGTATCCCGGCGGCTCGTCGCTCTTGTTCGCCTGTGTCTGCGCCTCTCTGGTAATGTGGCATCGGACATTGGGGACGGTTTCCGTCAATTCGGTGGCCGGGCAGCGCGCGGAAACCTTCTACTGGATCACGATCACCTTTTCCCAGACACTGGGCACCGCATTGGGCGATTGGATTGCCGATGGCCCGCTGGGCTATTCGGGTAGCGCCATGGTGTTCGGGGGGGCGTTGGCCCTGCTGGCAGTGCTCTACTTCTCTACCGGAATCTCACGCGTATTCCTGTTCTGGGCGGCGTTTATCCTGACCCGGCCACTTGGGGCGACGGTGGGCGATTTTCTCGACAAACCGGTGGCCAAGGGCGGGCTGGATTTCAGCCGACCCCTTGCCACCGTGATTTTGACGGTTGTTATCGTACTGCTGATCGTGGTCATCCCGCAGCGCGCGGGGCGCCATCCGCAAACATGATGAAACGGCCGCCGTTCGCTCAGCCGGGCGAGAGCGAATAATCCGCTTACCCTACCGGCGTCAGCGCTTTGCCCTCGGCAAACCAGCTCACCAGATTGTCGACCATCAACTGCCCCATGGCGGCGCGGGTCTCGCGGGAGCCGGAGCCGATATGGGGCAGGAGGACGACGTTATCCATGGCGATCAGCGCATCCGGTACGTTCGGTTCATGGGCGAACACATCAAGCCCGGCGGCCTGGATCGTGCCGTTGCGCAAGGCGAGGACCAGCGCCGCTTCGTCCACCACGCTGCCGCGTGCGACATTAATCAGCACGCCTTCGGGGCCGAGCGCGGTGAGCACTTCATCGTTGACCAGATGGCGCGTGGCATCGCCGCCGGGCACCACGACGATCAGCAGGTCGCACGCTTCTGCAAGTGAAACGGCATCGGGATAGTAGGCGTAAGATAGGCTGTCCTGCCGGTGGCGGCCGCTGTAGGCGACCGGAATATCGAATGCTGCGAGCCTGCGGGCCACCGCTTTGCCGATATTGCCGAGGCCGAGGATGCCCGCGCGGCGGCCTTGCAGGGTGGAAGAAAGCGGATAGGGGCCTTTCGGCCAGTTCCCTTCCCGCACGAAGCGGTCGGCCTGCGGGATTTCGCGGATCGTGGCGAGAGTCAGGCCGAGTGTGAAATCGGCCACTTCCGCATCGAGCACGCCGGGCGTGTTGGTGATGACGATCCCGCGCCGTGCGGCTTCGACCACATCGATATTGTCGTACCCAACGGCATAGTTGGACACGATTTCCAGCTTGGGGAGGCGGTCGAACAAGGCGCCGTTCAGGGGCGGGGCCACGGGATTGCTGGCGATGCCGCGAATGGCCGGGCCGATTTCGGCCAGCAGCGCCTCCTTGTCGGCCGCGTTCCACAGATCGTGCACGGTGAAGTGCTGTTTGAGCGTTGCGGCAATGGCAGGCGGCATGGGGGCGACGAGCAGGATATCGGGACGAATCATAGGGCCACTATAGCCTGCGCGGTGCGGCGGGCGAGAGGGGGAGGCGCGGATCTGTCATGCCGCATGCAGCCCGGTGCCGATCCTTGCACCCCAAACGGAAAGGCCCGCCTGCTCTGACGAGCGGGCGGGCCTTGCCTGTGCCGGTAAAGGCTTGAGCGGAAAGCTTACTGCTTCTGCTTGAGCGCTTCGCCGAGGATGTCGCCGAGCGAGGCACCTGAATCCGACGAACCGTACTGTTCCACCGCTTCCTTTTCTTCGGCCAGCTGACGGGCCTTGATCGAGAAGTTCGGCTTCTTGGAACGGTCGAAACCGGTGACCATGGCGTCGATCTTCTGGCCGGTCTGGAACCGGTCCGGACGCTGTTCGTCACGGTCGCGGCCGAGGTCCGAACGCTTGATGAAGCCGGTTGCGCCATCGTCGCCAGCCTGCACTTCGAGGCCGCCATCGCGGACTTCGAGCACGGTGACGGTGATGACTTCGCCGCGGCGCAGCGAACCGGTCGAACCGCCGCCGGCAGCCGGAGCACCCTTTTCGAGCTGCTTCATGCCGAGGCTGATGCGTTCCTTTTCGACGTCCACGTCGAGAACGATCGCCTGCACTTCTTCACCCTTGCGGTGCAGCGCCAGCGCGTCTTCGCCCGAGATGCCCCAGGCGATGTCCGACATGTGAACCATGCCGTCCACGTCGCCATCGAGGCCGATGAACAGGCCGAATTCGGTGGCGTTCTTGACTTCGCCGGTGACGGTCGAACCGACCGGGTGCTTCTCTGCGAACGCTTCCCAGGGGTTCTGCTGGGCCTGCTTGAGGCCGAGGCTGATGCGGCGCTTGT
>CAYXMY010000054.1:0-19282 GCA_964466155.1 uncultured Caenibius sp.
GGATCGACCACATTACCGAGCGATTTCGACATCTTCTCCCCCCGATGGAGAAGAAAGCCGTGGCCGAAAATGCTCTTCGGGATGGGCAGACCAGCCGATTGCAGGAAGGCGGGCCAGTAAACCGCGTGGAAGCGGACGATGTCCTTGCCGATCAGGTGGAGATTGGCCGGCCAATATCGCCCGAACATCTCCGGATTATCGGCGTAACCGGCACCCGTAAGATAAGTGGTCAACGCGTCGACCCACACATACATGACATGGCCATCGCTACCGGGAACGGGAACGCCCCAGTCGAAGCTTGTCCGCGATACGGACAGATCGCGCAAATCCTGTCCCTTGAGAAAGCTCAGGACTTCGTTCCGGCGGCTTTCCGGCTCAAGAAACCCGGGTTTTTCATTGAGTTCGATCAGGAAGTCACGGTACTTTGACAGACGGAAGAACCAGCTTTCTTCCACTGTCCATTCCACAGGCGTATTCTGGGGGGAAAGCTTTTGCCCCCCTTCCCCGTCGATCAGTTCATCTTCGGCGTAAAAGGCTTCGTCGCGGATCGAATACCAGCCTTCGTAGCGATCGAGATAAAGGTCGCCATTGGCCTCCATCGCTTTCCACAACGCTGTGCTCGCCTCGGCATGCCGGGCCTCTGTGGTACGGCAGAATTCATCGTATGATATGTTAAGATTGTCGCACATATCACGGAAATGGTTTGACATTTCCGTTGCGAAATCGAGCGTGCTGCGGCCCGCTGCACGGGCGGTCTGATCCATCTTGAGACCATGTTCGTCCGTTCCGGTAACCAGCCGGACATCGCGCCCGTTCAGGCGCTGGAAGCGTGCGATCACATCGGCGGCTATCGCTTCGTAAGCGTGGCCAATGTGGGGTTTGCCATTGGGATAGGCAATCGCGGTGGTGATGTAATAGGGTTCAGCCATAGCGTGGCTCCCTATCCATCGCGGCGGATGCGAGCAAGGTGCCGATTTCCATAACCAGCAAAGTCGGATCGAAATTGTAGGTTGGAGCCTGTCCGGTCAGCCGGTTGAGCGCTTCGTGGGCATCGACAATCCGGGGCACCCGCCTGAGACTGGCATGGCGCATTTCTCCGGCCAGGACGGCGCGGGCAAGTTCCAGGCATGCCAGCATACGTTCGCGGTCGGGGCGCTGCCCCATCGCACTGGCCAACTCACCCCGCAGAGCAAAGGCAGGATCGCCGTCTTGCGCTATGCGTTGCATCAGGGCGTGTAAGGTGCCGAGATCGTAAGCGACGAAATCCAGGGCCGCACCCGGCGATCCGGCCGCAGCGGCAATCGCGGCCATTCGCGTGGCGCTGCTGGCGTCCGGGGCCTTGCTGCGTAATACGGCGTCGATTTCCGTATCTGTCAGCCCGGGAAAACGCAGCATGCGGCAGCGTGAGCGGATCGTGGCAAGCAAACGCCCCGGGCGATGCGAGACAAGCAGGAAAAATGATCCGACCGGCGGTTCTTCAAGACTTTTGAGCAGTGCGTTGGCAGCCGGTTTTTCCAGATCGTCCGCCGGATCGATGACGATTGCACGGCGACTGCCCAGGGTGGGCCGGGTGACGAGGCGCTGCTGCATCTCGCGAATTTGCGCGATGCCGATACTGCGCTTCGTTTGATAAGGCTTGCCTTCGGCCTTCTTGGCTTCGTCATCGGCGGTAGAGGGCAAGTGCGTCAGCACGATGATATCGGGATGATTGCCATCCGGCTGTGGAACGCCGGATTCAGCCACCAGTTCGCGAGCGGCGGCAAGAGCGAAGCTCGATTTGCCGAGCCCTTTCTTGCCCGCGAGAATCCAGCCGTGATGCATGCGCGCGCTGCCGAGCGCATCGCGCCATTCGCGCCATGCATCCTCATGACCGGTGAGCGTCATGGCTTTTGCCCGATAATGGGGGCCAACCGGGCGAGAATGCGCGCGTGAATGTCTTCAGCCGTCCCGTTCCCATCGACCCGAATGAAGCGGCCGGGTTCGGCATCGGCCAGCCGGGCGAACCGCGCGGCGACGCGTGCGTGATAATCCGTATCCCGGCCCCCGATGCGGTCGGCCTCCCCGCCATCGCGGTGGGCGAGGCGCGCAGCCGTGATTTCGGGCGCGACTTCGATCAGCACGGTCCGGTCAGGCAGGAGATTGCCGCTGCCGATGGCGTGCAAGCTCAGCAGGTCTTTATCGTCCAGCCCACTGCCCCCGCCTTGATAGGCGCGGGTGGAATCGAGATAGCGGTCGCAAAGCACCCAGCTTCCACGCGCCAGCGCCGGGGCAATCAAGCGCTCGACATGATCGGAACGGGCGGCGGCAAACAGCAAAGCTTCCGCCTGTGCGTTCCAACCCGGCCCGCCAGTGTCGAGCAGGAGGTTACGTATGGCTTCCGCCCCCGGCGTGCCACCCGGCTCGCGGGTCAGCACGACATCCATCCCTCGCCCTTCCAGGGCGGCGGCAAGCATGCGCGCCTGAGTGGATTTGCCCACCCCTTCCCCACCTTCGAAGGTCAGGAAGAAACCTCCCATCATGCGAACAAGCCCATCAGCCCGTTGCGCAGGCGTTGCCACCAATTGGCTTCAGCAACGCTCTGCGCGGCCACGAGATGCGTGCGAAATGGCTGCTGCCCGGCGATAGCGACCTCCAGTTCGGCTACTTCCGTGCCAGCCTCTATAGGCGCTTTGAGCGGCCCGCTGTAACGGATTGTCAGGGAAACCTTGGGATGGGTTCCGCGTGCATAGCTGATGACGAGCGGATTGGGTGACACCAACCCGACCGAACCTGTCGCTCCGCCCTGCACTTTCGCGGTGGCGATATGCTGCCGCGCGGCGAACAGAGTGCGCGTGGCGAAGTGGGAAAATCCCCATTCCATAAGCGCGCGTGCGGCATGTGCGCGGACGTTAGGGCGATCCGTTCCGGCGAGAACCATGACCAGGCGGCGGCCATCCCGCTCCGCGGAACCCAGATAGTTGTATCCGGCCTGGCGGGTGTAGCCGGTCTTGATGCCGTCCGCACCCGGTACACGCCCGATCATCGGATCGTGATTGAGCTGCACGATCCCGTTGAAGGTATAAGACGGTTTGCCGATGTATTGGCGATAAAGCGCCGGATGCCGCGTGATGAGCGCACGAGACAGCTTGAACAGGTCGCGCGCGCTGACGAATGTTTTGCCTTCATCCATCCAGCCGTTTGGGGTGTTGAAATGGCTGTCGGTCATGCCAAGTTCCTGCGCCTTGGCATTCATCATGGCCACCCACTTTTCAACGGAACCGGCCGCCCCCACGCCCATCACCGCGCATCCATCGTTAGCGGAAACGGTGGTGATGCCGTGCAACAGTTGATCGACGGTCGCCGTTTCCCCTTCGTTGAGGTACATCGACGAGCCCTTGCGCCCCCAATCGCGGAAGGTCTGCTTATCCATGGTGAAGACCTGATCCGGCTTGAGCTTGCCCGAATCGAGCAGTTCGAAGGCCAGAAAGGCGGTCATCACTTTGGTCACCGAAGCGGGAACGAACCTGCGATCCGCATCGCGTGCGAAGAGGATCTGCCCGCTGCCCATGTCGGCAAGAAAAGCGACCGGGACATCCTGCGGGGCCGGCACGGCAGGAATCACGGCCTCCTCCGGTTGTGCACCGGCGGAGGTGGCGGACAGCATCAGTGCGGCAAGAATACTGCGAGAAAGAAGATGTTTCAAAATGGCTCCTGCAGCCCGCAGGAACCGGGCGGCTTCTTATTCGACCCTGTAGATTCGCGCACTGCTATAGCCTGCGGCCTTTACCTTGGCGAGCGATGCGGAGGCTTCATTCTGGTTCGCAAACGGGCCTGTGCGCACGACAAACAGCTTGCCTTGCCTGCTTATCGTACCGCCGATTTTCTGTGCAACCGACTTGGCGTTCGCTTCCACTGCAAAAGCGCCGGCCTGAACGGCAAGCGTGCCCTTTCCGGGTGAGACAGCCGGTTTGGGCGGAGCGGAAGAAGCCGGTTTCCGCGGCGGTGCCGGTTCGGATGGCTTGACCGGCGCTTTCGGGGGAGCAGGCGGTGCCGCTTCCTGTGGCGCGGGCCGCGAGTCCCCTCGCGCATCCGGGGCCGAAGTCGACACTGGCGGAACCAGCTTAGGAAGCGGCGTATCCGTCTTGGCGAGCGACATAGAGCCGGTGGATGGCAATTTGCGCCTGAGCACTTCCAGCAGGGGCGCAGGGGTTGCCATGCGTTCCGGTACGGTTTCCCCCCGGCGCAGCATGGCGCGTTCCTGTTCGGGCGGGTTTACGCGCCGCACGCGGACCGGCGCATCCGGTGCAATGCCAAGCTGGCTCAGCGCCCCGGAGGAAAGGCCGACAAGCCCATCCCCGGCCATCGGACCGCGCCGTTCGAGCCGAACCAGGATGGTGCGGCCGGAATCCAGCGATGTGACTTCCACATAGCTCGGCAGCGGCAATGTCCGGTTGGAGCCGGTGATCCTGCTCCCCCCGTCCTGATCGAGCACTGCATGGCCGACCAGATCGTAGTTCATCACATCAGCAGGCGTATAGCGCACACCGTTGACGACGAACGGATCGCCGATAACCATGGGATAATCGGCTGCTGGCCCTTCCGCCGGAGGTGGCGTGGAAGCGACAGCTTCGCCGTTCCCCACTCCGCATGCTGCCACCGTGAGGGAAACCCCCAGCGCTACGAAAATTTTATCGGGCAATCTCATCTGCAAGCAGTCCCACCGACAATGCATAATAGCTGGAGCAGTTATATTCGGTGATAACTCTATAATTACCGGTTAAGAGATAGGCAGGCGTTCCCGGCCCATCCGGTTCGAACAGCGCTGTCAGCACATCGTCCCCGATAGGAGCCAGCGGCTTTACTCCTTCGGAGCGCCATTCGCGCACCGTCTTCCACTGGCTTTGCCGTTCATGCACGCGCGGACATACCGGAGAGACGAGCTTCGTTTTCATCGAGGCCCGGTTGAAACCGGAAGGGATCGAAGCGCGCACGCCCCACGGTTGCCCGGCGCGCCATCCGGCATCGCGGAAGTAGTTGGCAATCGATGCCAGCGCATCGGCCCGGCTCGACCAGATATTAGCCCGGCCATCGCCATCGCCATCCACGGCCAGGCGCAGATAAATGCTTGGGAGGAATTGCGGATACCCGAACGCCCCTGCCCAGCTCCCCTTCAATTGCGAACGTGGCACCCCTTGATCGGCAATCTTGAGCAGATCGATGAACTCCCGTTCGAACAGATCGCGCCGCCGCCCTTCCCATGCCAGCGTGGCCAGCGAGCGGGCCAGATCGAAATCGCCGGTATAGCTGCCGTAATTGGTTTCATGGCCGAAGATCGCGGTGACGATATCGATTGGCACGCCATACTTTTGCTCAACCGCCGCACCGCCATTGGGAAGCGAAGCGATTGTGCGCTTCCCCCCCGATATGCGCGCCGTATCCACATGCTTGGCAATATAGGGCGCCATCGGCGCGTATCCGCTGCGGCTCGGCGTGCCCGGTTGCGCCTGATCGAGTTCGACCACGCGGGGGTTGGGCGTCAGATCGCTCGTCATGCGCTGGATCGTGGTGTCGCTCACCCCTTCGCTGCGCGCCTTGGCCGTGACCTGCCGCATATAGGCATCGAAACTGGTCGATTGGGCGCAGGCGCTGGCTGCAGGGGCGCAAAGCGCGGCGAAAGCGACAAGCGAAACGAGACGTTTGGGGAGTTTCATAAAAGCATAGTGGCATAGCGCCCGGCCACTTGGAATCCCCTTTGCGGCAAAACGCGCAATCGGCTCGCTGTGGGCGTGACAAACCCTATCGATGCCGCTAGCGGGACCGTTAGCAGCTTTTTAGCCATGCCAGTAATCGGTATGGAAGAGTGTCCGAGTGGTTTAAGGAACTGGTCTTGAAAACCAGCGACGGGGTAACCCGTCCGTGGGTTCGAATCCCACCTCTTCCGCCAGCCTTTAGCATCCAAGCTATCCCGCGTAGGCGAAATATACCTTACCTCGCGTGGGATCGATGATTGTTACACTGCCGCCGCGTCCATACGAGTAGAACGATCCCGGTGACCGAATCGCGCGATTGGCTTCGTCATCACGCCCTTTTCCAATCGGGATAGAGAATCCATATTTATCCAGATATTCGGATATGGCTGCAGGATGACTATGCTTATCCGTCTCGCTATCGTAGTGATGCCAACCGCTGGCATCAATGGGGGTTGCGTGCCAACGGTCTGCCCCACCAGGCAACACTTCACCTAGCTGCGGTCCTTTACTGCGCGCCCATTCGGCACTTGCCTCAGTAAGTCGATAAACGACAAAGCCGGTTTCATTGTCACCGGGTAAACCGATGCCGCCGAAAGAATCCTCAAGGCGATATTCAATCCACGCGACATGCAGCGGACTTGGAACCCTCGCTAGAACAAAGCGAAGCTCGTAGGCCTTAAATAGAAGATAGGGTGATGCCACGACCAATAGGCTAGTCAAAACAATAGCGATGCGCCTAATCCGCTGCTCGGAATCTGTGCGCTGCCATTTCTTGCGAAGCAGAAAGAGAGCGCCTCCGATGAGAGCAATTGGCGTCAATAGGATCAAGATGATCCCAACAAATATGACAAAACCGAACATGCGGTGTTCGTAGGCTCATAACTTTACCAAATCATGGATTGGAAAAATATCTGGGCCGCTTCAGCGTGCATATGCGCCGCTCTATGTCCCATCCGCTTCCTAACGCCGCAGGGCAGCAACTCGCGCTATAGGGATCAATCCAGAAAGCGTCCTTCGACAATGCCGGTGTCGTCCGAAATCTTGCCGCGAGTTGTGTGGTCCGGTCAGCTTATGCGCTTCCCGTCTGGCCAACCAGATGGGCGGGATCGATGCCTTCGGCTTTCCATGTCTGGGTCCAGCGATCCCTGTACGGCGTGTCATAGAGGATAGCGGGATGGCCAGCGGCGGCATACCAGCCATGCTGACGCATTTCCGCTTCCAGTTGGCCAGCGCCCCAGCCCGCGTAGCCAAGTGCGATCAGCCAGTGTCTCGGGCCTTGGCCCTGGGCGATGGCGCGCAGAATGTCGAGCGAGCCGGACAGCCCGCCGAAGGGCTGGACTGTCAGCGTCCCCTCCCCACCCCAGTCATCGGAATGAAGGACGAAACCGCGGGAGGTTTCGACCGGCCCGCCATGGTGGACCGGGCCATCGGGCGTCGCGCCTGGATCGATCCCGAGATCGTTCAGCAGTTCGTGAAAGCTGATGTCGTCGCGGATATCGCCGATGCCGATGCCCAGCGCGCCGTTCTCATCGTGCATGCACATGGCGATCACGGCATGCTCGAAATTGGGATCGAACATGCCCGGCATGGCGAGCAGCAAGCGCCCCGAGAGATATTGGGCCTGAGTCATCGGATGGGAAGCATACCCCTATGGGCGGAAAGAGCGAAGGTTCAGCGATTGGCCGCGAAGGAGTTACCGCCCCACGGCGATATATTTGAACCCCTGCTGCTCCACATCCGCGCGCACATAGATATTGCGCAGATCGATCAGGAGCGGTTCGCTGAGCAAGTCCTTCATGCGAGGAAAATCGAGCGCCCGGAAAGCATCCCACTCCGTAACGATGACGGCGGCATCTGCGCCTTCCATGGTTTCGTAGGCGCCATTGCAGAAAGTGACATCGGAAAGGAGCGCACCCGCCTGTTCCATGCCTTCGGGATCGAAAGCGCGGATTTGCGCCCCGTTGTCCTGCAGCGCCTGAATGACGGTGATGGCGGGGGAATCGCGCATATCGTCGGTGTTGGGTTTGAACGTCAGCCCCAGAATGGCGACGGTCTTGCCCTTTACCGATCCGCCCATCGCCTGGATGATCTTGCGGCCCATCGAGCGCTTGCGGTTGTTGTTGACCGCAACCACGGCCTCCACGATCCGCAGGGGCGCTTCATAATCTTCCCCCGTTTTCAGGAGGGCCAGAGTGTCCTTGGGGAAGCAGGAGCCGCCGTAGCCCGGCCCGGCATGGAGGAACTTGGAGCCGATACGGTTATCGAGCCCGATCCCGCGCGCCACATCCTGCACATTTGCGCCAACTTTCTCGCATAAATCGGCGATTTCATTGATGAAACTGATCTTTGTGGCAAGAAAGGCATTGGCTGCGTACTTGGTCAGTTCCGCGCCGCGCCGCGACATGGCGACGATGGGGGATTTGTTGAGAAAGAGCGGGCGGTAGATTTCGCGCAGGACCTGTTCCGCGCGTTGATCCTCGCACCCGATCACGATCCGGTCGGGATGTTTGAAATCCTCGATGGCGGCCCCTTCGCGCAGGAATTCCGGGTTGGAAGCAACCGAAATATCCAGATCCGGGCGCACTTCCCGGATAATCCGCAGCACTTCATCGCCCGTGCCGACGGGCACGGTCGATTTGGTAATCACGACGGTGCCGGGTGCGAGATATTCTGCCATTTCCTGTGCGGCGGCATAGACATAGCTGAGATCGGCATGGCCATCCCCCCGGCGGGAAGGCGTTCCCACCGCGATGAACACCGCGTCGGCCTGCGGTACGGCTTCGGCCAGATCGGTGGAGAAATGCAGCCGCCCCGCGCGGGCGTTACTGGTGACCAGGCTTTCCAGACCGGGTTCGTAAATCGGAATGCGGCCGGCGCGCAAGGCGTCGACCTTGCCGGCATCCTTGTCGATACAGATGACTTCATGGCCGAAATCGGAAAAGCAGGTTCCCGAAACGAGACCGACATAGCCTGTACCGATCATTGCAATGCGCATTCGTATTCCTTTCAGGCGGCCAATTCACGCCGGAACCGGCCCTTACCGCCGGACTATGTATGTTTCGTTGCCGTGGCGGGTACGGGCTAGATATGAAGCGCCCGGCCGTATGCGGCGAGAGTGCTTTCGTGCATCATTTCGCTGAGCGTGGGATGAGGGAATATGGTCTGGATCAATTCGGCTTCGGTGGTTTCGAGCGTCTTGCCCACGACATAGCCCTGAATCAGTTCGGTCACTTCCGCCCCGATCATGTGCGCGCCCAGCAGTTCGCCCGTCTTGCTGTCGAACACCGTCTTGATGAACCCTTCGGCTTCGCCCAGCGCAATAGCCTTGCCGTTGCCGATGAACGGGAACGTGCCCACCTTCACTGCGTAACCCGCGTCCTTCGCCTTGGCTTCGGTCAGGCCGACAGAGGCGATCTGCGGATGGCAGTAGGTGCAGCCCGGGATATTGCCCCGGTCGAGAGCGTGCGGATGCACCTCCTTGTTGCCCAGTTCCTGCGCAATCGCCTCGGCTGCGGTCACGCCTTCATGGCTAGCCTTGTGCGCCAGCCACGGGCCGGGCACGCAATCGCCGATGGCCCACAGACCTTTCACGCCGGTGCGGCCGTAATCGTCGATCTGGATGAACCCGCGGTCGAGCTTCGCCCCCAGCTTCTCCAGACCGATATTTTCGGTGTTGGGCTGGATGCCGATGGCGACGATCACATGGCTGTATTCGCCCGTCTCGATCTTGCCGTCTTTCGTCTTGATCTTCGCGGAAACACCCTTGGGGCCAGCTTTCAGTTCCTCCAGTGCAGCGCCGGTCCTGATCGTCATACCCTGTTTGGTAAGCGATTTTTCGAGGAACGCGGAGACATCTGCATCTTCGACCGGCACGATCCGGTCCATCATCTCGACAACGGTCACTTCGGCGCCGATATCGTTGTAGAAGCTGGCGAATTCGATCCCGATGGCGCCCGAGCCGATCACCAGCAGCTTGCCGGGCATTTCGGGGGGGGTCATCGCATGGCGGTAAGTCCAGATGCGTTTGCCATCGGCCGGGGCAAACGGCAGATCGCGCGCCCGCGCGCCGGTGGCGATGATGATGTGTTTGGCGCTGAGCGTTTCGGTGCCCTTCTCGCCCTTCACTTCCAGTTTGCCGGGGGTGGTCAGCGTGCCCTCGCCCATGTGAACGGCAATCTTGTTCTTTTTCATCAGGTGGGTGACGCCCTGGTTGAGCTGTTTGGCGACCCCGCGCGAGCGTTTGACGATGGCATCGAGATCGGCGCTGATCTTTTCGGCGGCGAGGCCGTAATCGGCCGCATGCTGCATCTGGTGGAACACTTCGGCCGAACGCAGCAGCGCCTTGGTCGGAATGCAGCCCCAGTTGAGGCAGATGCCGCCCAGGTTCTCCCGCTCCACTATCGCCGTCTTCAGCCCCAACTGCGCACAGCGGATCGCCGCGACGTATCCGCCAGGACCGGAACCGAGAACTATGACGTCGTAGGTGTCGGACAAAAGAAGCTCCTTAGGACGTGACCCGCAAGTTGACGCAAAATGAGGAGAAAACTCCGTAGAAATTGCAGTTTTTCAACATATTTTCAAAGTTTTGGCGGAATGTCTGTGTGACTGTTTAAAAGACATTTCTTCAGCGTGCCAAAACCGTTTTCATGCCCGCTTCGGAAAGGCGGTCGTTCGACAAGCATCCGCATCGCACTATCGGCATATCATCCCGCTACACCTGTAGGAAAGCGTGTATTCAGGCGACCAGCCCCAGCGGCTTTTCCACCAGTTCACGCAGAGCGGCCATCAGATGCGCCCCGTCCGCCCCATCGATGGCGCGATGATCGAAGCTGCCGGTAACGGTCATGACCGTGGCCACGCCCAGCGACCCGTCTTCCATCACCCACGGCCGCTTTTCACCCGCGCCGACCGCCAGGATCATCGCCTGCGGCGGGTTGATCACCGCATCGAACTGCTTGATGCCCATCATGCCCATGTTCGAAATGCTGGCCGTGCCGCCCTGATATTCCTGCGGTTGAAGCTTGCCTTCCCTGGCCCGCGCCGCCAGCTCCGCCATGTCGGCGGAAATCTGCGCCAGTCCCTTGCCCGATGCGTCGGTGACGATCGGCGTGATCAGGCCGCCGGGAATGCTGACGGCAACGGAAACATCCGCGCGCTTGTAATGGCGCAGGACATCGCCCGCGAAGGAAACGTTGCAGCTCGGCACCTGCATCAACGCCAGGCCCAGCGCCTTGATCAGCATGTCGTTGACCGAGAGCTTCACCCCGCGCGCGGCCAGCGCCTCGTTCAATTCGCCGCGCAGCTTGAGCAGTGCATCGAGCCGCACATCCACCGTCAGATAGATATGCGGGACCTGCTGTTTCGATTCGGTGAGACGGCGTGCGATCACCTTGCGCATGCTCGACAGTTTCACGTCCTCGAACGGAATGCCGAAATCGGGCACACCTGCCGCCACAGCTTGCGCGGCTGCTTCGCCCTTCGGCGCAGCGGTGGCTGCGCCCGGTTGCACGCCCTCGACATCCGCCTTGACGATGCGGCCATTGGGGCCGCTGCCCGTCACGCCAGCCAGATCGATGCCTTTCTGTTCAGCAATGCGCCGGGCCAGCGGCGAGGCGGCAATACGTTCGCCCGCTGCTACCGGTTTCGGCTTGGCTGGGGGCGCCTGTTGCGGGGCTGCGGCTGTCGGTGCGGGTTCAGGCTTGGCTTCCACTTTCGCGGGGGCCGCTGTGGCTTTTGGGGCGCCTGCTTCTTCGCCTTCCTCACCCAGAACGGCGATCACCGTGCCGACTTTCACATCCTCGGCGCCTTCTGGAACCGCAATCGACAGAATCGTACCTTCATCGACCGCTTCGAATTCCATCGTCGCCTTGTCGGTCTCGATCTCCGCCAGAATATCCCCGGAGGCGACCCTATCCCCCTCCTTGACCAGCCACTTGGCAAGCGTCCCCTGCTCCATCGTCGGCGAAAGCGCGGGCATCTTGATATCTATCGGCATTTGAGAGCTGACTCCGGAGAGGCGTTTTACGGTACGCCCCGTCATTGGCCAAAATGAGCCTGCGGGGCAAGGCCTTGCGCAGCAACCCATAGTAACCGATACCGGGGGTCGGAAAAAAGGGGGCCAAATGCGCGTTTATCTGGTGATTATGGACGAAACCGACGAGGCGCTCGTCGCCTTGCAGTTTGCCGCGCGGCGTGCGGCCAAGACGGACGGCACGGTGCATGTCATTGCCCATGTTCCGCAACAGGCTTTCAACGCGTTCGGTGGGGTTCAGGCCACTATCGAAGCAGAAGCGCGCGATCGGGCGGAAGTCGTTGCGACGGGGGCCGCAGGCAGCATCCTGCATGCAAGCGGCAAGATGCCGACCATTACCGTGCGCGTGGGGGACAGCGCCAAGGTGGTGCAGGAATACCTTGCCGAACATCCCGAAGTGGCCGCTCTGGTGCTGGGCGCGGCCCCGCACGGCAATCCCGGCCCGCTGGTGAGCCACTTCACCGCTGTTGCAGGATCGATGCCCTGTCCGGTGTTCGTGGTGCCCGGCGGTTTGAAGCAGGAAGACCTTGACCGGTTGAGCTGAGGCAGAGGCGGCACGCGCTGGCGGTCAGCGCTTGCGCCGCCCCTGATGGCGAATGTTGGCCGGGCGCCCCCGTTTGCCCACCAGATGCTTGCCCTGGCGCTTGAGCGGCGAAGAAGGCTTGCCGCGCGGCTCTATCGCGCCGCCTGCCCCATCGACCGGCTCGAATTTCAGCGCTCCGGTCAAAGGGTTGGCTTCGGCAAGGCGCAACTGCATCCGGTCGCCCACCGCATAAGCCGTGCCGGTGCTTTCACCCACCAGTTGCCGGGCGGCCTCGTCATGGTAGAAACGCTCGTTCCCCAGAATGGAGACGGGCACCAGCCCATCGCCGCCGAGGCCGATGATCGTGGCGAACAGGCCGAAACGCTGCACGCCGGTGATCCGTGTCTCGAACGTTTCACCGATATGCCCCGCGAGCCATGCCGCGACGTAGCGATCGACCGTTTCCCGCTCCGCCTCCATTGCGCGGCGTTCGGCGGAACTGATCGCTTCGCTGACCCGGGCGAGATCGGCGCGGTCACGATCTGACAAGCTGGACGCGGCGGGGAGCCCGTTCGCGGGTTTGGGTTGTTCCAGATCGAAAGCGTCGACCAGCGCGCGATGCACCAGCAGATCGGCATAGCGGCGGATCGGCGAAGTGAAATGGGCGTAGGAGCCGAGCGCGAGCCCGAAATGGCCCGCGTTGCTGGGTCCGTAATAGGCCTGCGTCTGGCTGCGCAGAACCGCTTCCATAATCAGCGCCTTTTCGCTTTCGTCCGCGATATCCTTGAGCATGCGGTTGAACAGGCCCGGCGTGATGACCTGCCCCAGCGCCAGCTTGCGCTCGAACGTGGCGAGGTAATCGCGCAAGGCGATCAGCTTTTCCCGGCTGGGCGGTTCATGAATGCGATAGACGACCGGCGATGCCTTGCTTTCCAAGGCCTTTGCCGCCGCGACATTGGCTGCGATCATGAAATCTTCGACCACCCGGTGCGCATCCAGCCGTTCGCGCACAGCGATGGAAGCGATCTTGCCCGCATCGTCCAGCACGACGCGGCGTTCGGGCAGTTCCAGCTCCAGCGGATCGCGCTTGTGCCGCGCGGCTTCCAGCGCCCGCCAGCACGCCCAGAGGTTCTGAAAATGCTGGGGCGCATTGCCGCTGTCGATCTGCGTCTGCGCGTCTTCGTAGGCGATATTTTCGGCGATGCGCACCAGCGCGCGGGAGAAACGCCATGCGGTGACGACGCCATTTGCCGAAATGGTCAGGTGGCAAGCCATGGCGGCTCGCGTTTCGCCCTGCTTGAGCGAGCAAACATCGGCGCTCAGCACTTCGGGCAGCATCGGCACAACCCGGTCCGGGAAATAGACCGAATTGCCGCGCTTGCGGGCTTCGCGATCCAGCTTGCTGCCGGGACGGACGTAGAAGCTGACATCGGCGATGGCGATCACCGCGCGGAAGCCCCCTTCCCCATCGGGTTCGGCCCAGATCGCATCGTCATGATCGCGGGCATCGGCCGGATCGATGGCGACGATCGGCAAATGGCGCAGATCCTCGCGCCGTTCCTCGCTCAACGGCAGAGTGGCGGCCTGCTTGCCTTCCTCCAGCACTTCGCCGGGGAACGTATGCGGGATGCCGAACTTGTGGATGGCGATCAGGCTGAATGCCTTGGGCGCCAGCGGATCGCCCAGCACCTGAATGACTTTGACCCCGGCGCGCGGGCTGCGCCCTGCCGGTTCGGCCAGAACCAGATTGCCCGGCTCCGCCCCGCCGAGATCGGCAATCGGCGCCGCATGGCGCACGCGGCGATCAATCGGGGCGAGCCAGTTCTTGCCGCTACCGTCGACTTCGACGATGCCCATCACGGCCTCGGCCTGATTGGGCAGTTTCTTCATCGGATGGGCGATCCAGCCCGATCCTGTTTCCTCGGTACGGGCCAGCACCCGGTCGCCAGCACGCAGTGCGCTGCCCTTCTTGCGTTCGATCAGGCGCAGGCGCGGCGGCGGGGTGGCATCGTCGGGGTGCCAGCTATCGGGGATGGCGATCGCTTCGCCATCGTCCGTATCGACTACGCGCAGCACGGTGACTTTGGGGACGCCCCCCATGCGGTGGAAGGCCGTCCGCTTGCCGTCGATCAGCCCTTCGTCCGCCATGTCGCGCAGCAGTTTTTTGAGCGCGATCTTCTCCTGCCCCTTGAGGCCGAAAGCCTTGGCGATTTCACGCTTGCCCGCGGGAACTTCCGATGTCTGGATGAAATCCAGCACCTGCTGCTTGCTGGGCAGGCCAGGCGCGATTTTCGGCGGGCGGACCAAATCAATAAGCCCGGGCGACGAAAATGCGTTCCACCGCGGGCTCGCCGGTAAAGATACAGGCACCATCGGCGGGCACAGCATCGGTCGGTACGTTACGGATGGTGAGTTTCAGCGCTTTGAGCTGTTCCACCACCGCATCGAGCGCGGCGCCGGTCGGCTTCGACCATTGCACTTCCACCCAGCCGGGCTGGTGCCGGTCTTCACCGAAGAAGGCGGAAAGCTGGTCGAACGTGTCGACGCCGCGCGTGATATTGGCATCGCGCCGGTCCTGCGCCTCGGCAAACAGGGCCTGCTGGATATCCTGCAACAGCGCGGGGATTTCGGCGGCACATTCTTCGCGGGTGGGTGCGGTGAAATCGGGCTTGGCGGCCGCGTTCCACAGTCGGTCGCGGCGCAGCTGGCTGACTTTGCCGTTTTCCATGTCGCGCCCGCCGATTTCGAGGATCACCGGGGCGCCTTTACGCACCCAGTCCCAACGCTTGGCCGCGGCCTTGCCCGGCTTGGTGTCGAGCAGGACGCGCACGGGTTCGCCCAGCGCTGTCTGTGCGGCGATCTGCGTGTGCAATTCGCGGCAGTAGGCCAGCAGCGCCTCGTCCCCCGCGTCATCGCGCAGCATCGGCAGGATCACGACCTGGAACGGTGCAATGGCGGGCGGCACGCGCAGACCGTCGTCATCGCCGTGCGTCATGATGACGCCGCCGATCAGGCGGGTGGATACGCCCCAACTGGTGGTGTGGGCGTGGCGCTGGCCGCCTTCACGGTCCTGATACTGGATGCCGGCCGCTTCGGCGAAGCTGGTGCCGAGATAGTGCGAGGTGCCGGCCTGCAGCGCCTTGCCATCCTGCATCATCGCCTCGATCGAATAGGTCGCGACGGCACCCGGAAAACGTTCGTTCTCCGGCTTTTCCCCGGCGATCACCGGCATGGCGAGCACGTCTTCCGAAAAGCTGCGGTACATTTCCAGCGCGCGCAGGGTTTCTTCCATCGCACCTTCGCGGTCTTCGTGCGCGGTATGGCCTTCCTGCCAGAGGAATTCCGAGGTGCGCAGGAACATGCGGGTGCGCATTTCCCAGCGCACGACGTTGGCCCATTGGTTGGTCAGCATCGGCAGATCGCGCCAGCTTTGCACCCAGCGGGCCATGGCCGCGCCGATCACCGTTTCGGAAGTGGGGCGCACGACCAGCGGTTCTTCCAGCTTCGCTTCGGGATCGGGGATCAGCCCGCCCTTCTCACCCGCGACAAGGCGGTGATGGGTGACGACCGCCATTTCCTTGGCGAAGCCTTCGACGTGTTCGGCTTCCTTGGCGAAATAGGACAAGGGGATGAACAGCGGGAAATAGCAGTTCTGAACGCCAGCGGCCTTGATCCGGTCATCCATCAGGCGCTGGATGCGTTCCCAGATGCCATAGCCCCACGGCTTGATGACCATGCAGCCGCGCACGCCCGATTCCTCGGCCATGTCCGCCTGGGACACGACGGCCTGATACCACTGGGCGAAATCGTCTGCGCGTTTGATCGAAAGGGCGTGGCGAATGGCGGACACGGAATTCTCATCAATTATGGGTGGATATTGCGCCCGCTCAATAGGGCAAAACCCGCTCTTGTCGAGCGGGTCTCATGCGTTGTTCCGGCGGTTGCCACGTTTCGCCCGCATTTGCGCGGGGCGGCGGTCATTTGCCGAGCGTGTCAAGCTTGCGCTGCATTTCCGCCATCTGTTCGCGCAAGGCGGCCAGTTCGTCCTTGTTCTGGCCGTTGGCGGCATCGTCCGGGCCTCCATGATCGTCTCGCGATTCGCCGCCCGGCATGAATGCCGAAGTCGCCGCCTTGAGCATCGCCATGTTGGTTTCGGCCAGGCGAGTGAAGGGATTGGCGGATACCCCGCCCTTGAACGCTTCCTGCAGCTTCTTCTGGTTGGCGAAGAAGTTTTGCATCGAGGCTTCGAGATAGTGCGGCATCATCGATTGCATCGAATTGCCGTACATGCCTATCAACTGGCGCAGAAAGCTGACTGGCAGCATCTGTTCGCCGTTCGCTTCTTCTTCCATGATGATCTGCGTGAGGATGGAATGGGTAATGTCCGCGCCGGTCTTGGCGTCGACGACCTGGAATTCGATTCCTTCCCGCGTCATCCTGGAAAGGTCCTCCAGCGTGATGTAGCTGGAAGAGCTGGTATTATAGAGCCGCCTGTTGGCGTATTTCTTGATGATGACCGGACCGCCTTCGGTTCCGCCCGCCTTTGCCATCTAAGCGCTCCTTAAATTTGCCCCCAACTGAACGGAGCTTAGCATGCGCAGCGCGTGCGGTGCAACACAGCCTATTTCCGTTCGAAACGCTGCCCCAGAATTGTCAGCAATTCGTATTGCGTCAGCCCCGTCAATTTTGCAGCCTCAGGCAAGGAATAGGGAACCTCTACCCAGTCGCCTTCCGTCAGATATGGAGCGGCAGCGAGATCGATGGCTACCATATCCATCGATACGCGGCCGATCAGCGGCAGCGGCGCGCCGTTGCTGTGCAGCGCCCCGTTCCTGTCGGCCCAGACACGCAAGAAACCATCGGCATAGCCCAGCGAGACCACCCCTATCCGCATCGGCCGATCCGCGATGAAGGTTGCGTTGTAACCGACGCCATCGCCGGGGGAGAGATTGCGGCACTGGATGATGGCCGCTTCGATCCTTGCCACCTGGCGAATGTCGCCTGCCAGTTCGGGCCGCGGAATCCCGCCGTAAAGCGACAGGCCCGGCCGGGTGACGTCGAACAGATATTCCTTGCCCAGCGCGATGCCCGCGCTGCTGGCAAGGCTGCGGCGGCGGGAAGGCAGTGCTGCGCAGGCATCGGCAAAACGCATTTGCTGAATGCCGTTGAGCGGGCTGTCCTCGTCCGAGGAGGCGAGATGGGACATCAGAATATCGATATCGAGGCCAGCGATGGCTTCATCGCCGAACTCGGCGGAAGAAATGCCGAGCCGGTTCATGCCGGTATCGACCATCAGATCGCATGGCCCACCGCCCGCCTCTTGCCAGAGGTGCGCCTGAAACCGGCTGTTGATGACCGGTTTTACCCCGGTGGCGCGGGCAAATGCGCAATCGGCTGCCGTCAGCGGCCCATGCAGGACGGATATCCGCTCCGCCGGAACATGCGCCAGCACAGCGGGCACTTCGCCCCAATGCGCGACAAAGAAATCGTGTGCGCCCGCATCGCGCAGCACCGGCACCGCGAGATCCACCCCAAGGCCATAGGCGTTAGCCTTGACCGCCGCGCCCGCATGTGCGGCGCCCGAACGGGCGTTCAGAGCATGCCAGTTGTGTGCGAGAGCGGAACGATCGAGACGAAGGCGAAGCGAGGGCGCGGGTTGTTCAGGGAGCATCTTCTGGGAAATCTTTCGGCGGGCCGGAGGGGATGCCCCACAGGCCAACCAGAAACGAAATGAGGACGAAGGCCCACGTATACCACAAACCCGCGTAGGCATCACCCGATTTGGCGACGATGTAATTGGCGATCAGCGGAAGGAAGCCGCCGAAGTATCCCGCGCCGATGTGATAGGGAATCGACATCGAACTGTAGCGGATTTTCGCCGGGAACAGTTCCGCCAGCAGGGCCGCCGCTGATCCGAACGTCAGGGCCGACATGATGCCCAGCACAAGCAGGATGGCAATGATTCCAAGAATGCTCGCCAAAGGTGGGGACTGAACCGAAAAGTCGAACCCATGAGCGGCCAGCGCCTGCTCCAGCCCGGCCTTGCGTGCGGCGTTATCCTCCATCCATTCGTTGGCGAGCGGAATTTCGGTGCCACCCACCGTAAGGCGCAACCGGTCCGCCTGGACAATTGTGTACGGCACCCCACCTGCGGAAAGCGTTTCCAGCACGCGCCCACAGGGGGACGGTTTGCTGCCTAGCAGATCGCCGAACGGATCGGTCGTGCATTGCGGGCCGGCAATCAGCACCGGACTGGCCTTTGCCGCTGCCTCTAGGCCGGGATTGGCGAGATGGCCCATGCCCCAGAATGCCGGGAACAGAAGGAAGAGCGTCAGGAAGTTGCCGATGATAATCGGTTTCTTGCGGCCCACCCGGTCTGACCATTGGCCAACCGGGATATAGAAGATCATCGTAATCAGCCCGGCGACGAGCAGGATAAGTTCGACCGTGAGCCCGTCCACACGCATAGGCCCGCGCAGGAACGACATGCTGCTGAAGAACGCCGTGTACCAGATGGTGGTGAGCCCGGCGGTGATCCCGAACAGGGCCACGAAGATGCGTTTCTTGTTACCGGGAAAGGTGAAGCTTTCGACGAAGGGATTCCCGGAGGTTTCCCCTGCTTCCTTCATCGCCTTGAATACGGGGCTTTCCGACAGCTTGAAGCGCATCCACAGCGAGACGGCCAGCAACAGCAGCGATAGCAGGAAAGGCATGCGCCAGCCCCATGCGGCAAAGGCTTCTTCCGGAATGACAAGGCGGCACAGGACGATAACCGCGATGCTGAGCACGAAACCGCCCACCACGCTCGCCTGAATGAAACTGGTGAAGAAGCCGCGCTTTTCGAGTGGGGCATGTTCGGCGACATACGTGGTCGCTCCGCCGTATTCGCCGCCCAGGGCAAGGCCTTGCAGGATGCGCAGCAGGATGACGATCAACGGTGCGCCGAGCCCGAGGGTTTCGGCACTGGGGACGAGACCCACCCCCGCCGTGGCGATCCCC
>CAYXMY010000055.1:0-18759 GCA_964466155.1 uncultured Caenibius sp.
TCGGGGCGTCTTCGTCCTTGTTGATGGCGATGATGGTCTTGGAATCCTTCATGCCGGCCAGATGCTGGATCGCGCCGGAAATGCCGACCGCGATATAGACTTCCGGAGCGACGATCTTGCCCGTCTGGCCGACCTGATAATCGTTGGGGACATAGCCAGCGTCGACAGCCGCGCGCGATGCGCCCACAGCCGCGCCGAGCTTGTCTGCCAGCGGGAAGATGTACTGCTGGAAGGTCTCCGCATCCTTCAGCGCGCGACCGCCCGAAACGATGATCTTGGCGCTGGTCAGTTCCGGACGTTCCGACTTGGCGATTTCCGAACCGACATAGCTCGACAGGCCAGCGTCAGCAGGCCCCGAGACGGCTTCCACAGCGGCCGAGCCGCCTTCGGTAGCAGCCTTGGCGAATGCCGTACCGCGCACGGTGATGACGAGCTTGGCATCGCTGGCTTCGACCGTGGCAATCGCGTTGCCCGCGTAGATCGGACGGGTGAAGGTCTTTCCGCCTTCGACCGAGAGAATGTCCGAAATCTGCATCACGTCGAGCAGGGCGGCGACGCGCGGTGCGATGTTCTTGCCGTTGGAAGTGGCCGGTGCGAGGAACGCGTCGTGGTGGCCCATCAGATCAACGATCAGCGGCGCGACGTTTTCAGCCAGAGCGTGACCGTAGGCCGCGTTGTCAGCCAGGTGAACCTTGGCGACACCGGCGATCTTGGCAGCCTGATCGGCTACGGCCGCACAGCCTTCACCGGCGACGAGGAGGTGTACTTCGCCAAGCTGCGAAGCGGCGGTCACAACAGCCAGAGTGGCATCCTTGACCGAAGCGTTGTCGTGTTCGACCCAAACAAGCGTTTTCATAAGAGCTATCCTTAGAATTCCGTGGTCAGGCGAGGATCAGGAGATCCCCAGCTCCTTGATCTTGGCGACGAGCGCATCGACATCGGCGACCTTGACGCCGGCCTGGCGCACGGGCGGTTCGCTGACCTTGAGGGTCTTGAGCCGGGGTGCGGTGTCGACGCCGTAATCGGCGGGGGCCTTGGTTGCCAGCGGCTTGGATTTCGCCTTCATGATGTTGGGCAGCGAGGCATAGCGCGGTTCGTTGAGGCGCAGGTCGGTGGTGACGATGGCGGGCAGGGCCAGCTTCACGGTTTCGAGACCGCCGTCGACTTCGCGCTTCACGATGACCGAATCGCCTTCCACGGTCACTTCCGAAGCGAACGTGCCCTGCGGGCGGCCGAGCAGCGCGGCGAGCATCTGGCCGGTCTGGTTGGAATCGTCATCGATCGCCTGCTTGCCGAGGACCACGAGGCCCGGCTGTTCCTCGTCAGCGATGGCCTTGAGGATCTTGGCCACGGCCAGCGGTTCGACTTCGTCATCGGTCTGGACGAGGATCGCGCGGTCCGCACCCATGGCAAGCGCGGTGCGCAGCGTTTGCTGCGCCTTCGCCGGGCCAACCGAAATGGCGACGATTTCCGTCGCCACACCTTTTTCCTTCAGGCGAATCGCTTCTTCGACCGCGATTTCGTCGAACGGGTTCATGCTCATCTTGACGTTGGCGAGGTCCACGCCCGTGCCGTCCGCTTTCACGCGGGGCTTCACGTTGTAGTCAATCACCCGCTTCACGGGCACCAGGATCTTCATGGGCTCTTGTCCTTCTAGCGTGGGCCGGCTGGCTCCATCCCCTTTTGCGTGGGGCCGGCCTTGTGAATATGAACCTGCTCGAAAAGGAATTGCGACCAGAGCGCCGTCCGGTCAACCCCTGAGCCCTTCGCGGCGCCTCATGCCAAGGCATGGGCCGCGAAGGGCGTTTCGGTTCTTCCCCAGGGGGCGGGGTGGAAAGCTGCGCTCAGGCGGCCTTCTTCACTTCGGCAACGATCTTCTGGGCAGCGTCGCCCAGGTCGTTGGCGGAAACGATGGGCAGGCCCGAATTGTCGAGGATTTCCTTGCCCTTTTCGACGTTGGTGCCTTCGAGACGGACAACCAGCGGAACCGAGAGGTTCACTTCCTTGGCCGCGGCAACGATCCCGTCAGCGATGACGTCACACTTCATGATGCCGCCGAAGATGTTGACCAGGATGCCTTCCACAGCCGAGTCGGACAGGATAATCTTGAACGCTTCGGTGACCTTTTCCTTGGTCGCGCCGCCACCGACGTCGAGGAAGTTGGCCGGGAACGCGCCGTTCAGCTTGATGATGTCCATCGTCGCCATGGCGAGGCCCGCGCCGTTGACCATGCAGCCGATGTTGCCGTCGAGCTTGATGTAGGCGAGGTCGTACTTCGAAGCTTCGACTTCTGCCGGATCTTCTTCGGTTTCGTCGCGCAGAGCAGCCACGTCAGCGTGGCGGAACAGCGAGTTGCCGTCGATGCTCATCTTGGTGTCGAGAACGAGCAGCTTGCCGTCTTCGGTTTCCACCAGCGGGTTGATTTCGAGCATTTCGCAGTCGAGATCGTTGAACGCGGTGTAGAGCTGGCCAGCGAGCTTCTGGGCCTGCTTGTTGAGGTCGCCTTCAAGGTTGAGAGCGAATGCAACGGCGCGGCCATGGTGCGGCTGGAAGCCTTCCGCCGGATCGATGGTGATCGTGGTGATCTTTTCCGGAGTCGCGTGGGCGACTTCTTCGATGTCCATGCCGCCTTCGGTCGACACGATCAGCGCGACGCGGCCGCTGGCGCGGTCCACCAGCATCGACAGATAGTATTCCTTGGCGATGTCGACGCCGTCGGTGACGTAGAGGCGGTTCACCTGCTTGCCGGCTTCGCCGGTCTGCACGGTGACGAGCGTGTTGCCGAGCATTTCCTTGGCGTTGGCTTCGACTTCCTCGATCGAGCGGGACAGGCGCACGCCGCCCTTCGCATCGGGGCCGAGTTCCTTGAACTTGCCCTTGCCGCGGCCACCGGCGTGGATCTGGGCCTTCACGATGTAGAGCGGCCCGGGCAACTGCTTGGCGCCGGCAACGGCTTCTTCAACGCTGAGGGCGGGGTAGCCGGCGGGGATGCCCACGCCGTATTTTGCGAGCAGTTCCTTGGCCTGGTATTCGTGAAGGTTCATGTTGATCGCTTTCCGGTGGATTCGGGTTGCAGATGTGGCTTGCGGCGCGCCTTTGCACATCACGGGGCGCTTGAAAAGTGCTGCGGCACAACGCAAAGCTGCAAAATACATTTGCACATGATCAATCAAGCCCGCCTGGAAGAAATCGTTCGTCATGCCGCGGCCATCGCGATGGCCAGTTGGCCGGGCGCGGGGCACCATGTGGAACGCTGGGAAAAGAGCCCCGGAGACCCGGTGAGCGCGGCGGATATCGCCGTGGACCGCTTCCTGAAGAAAGAGCTGGGGGCCTTGCTGCCAGCGGCCGGATGGCTGTCGGAAGAGGCCACCGATCATCCCGAGCGGCTGAATCGCGAGCTTTGCTGGCTGGTCGATCCGATCGACGGGACGCGCGATTTTTTACGCGGGCGGAGCGGCTGGGCCGTGTCGGTGGCGCTGATCGAAGGCGGCCGTCCGGTGCTGGGCATGCTTCACGCCCCGGCGCGGGGGGAAGAATGGCATGCCGCCACGGGGCAGGGCGCATGGCGCAATGGCGTGCGTTTGGCCGCGAGCCGGAGAACGGATTTCCATGGTGCGCGCGTGCCCGCCGATTCGCTGCCGCAGCAGGATCGCGATCTGGTGGTGGTGGACAAGCCCAATTCGATCGCTCTCAGAATGGCCATGGTCGGTTCGGATGAAGCGGACCTGGTGGCGACGCTGCGTTGGGGGTTCGAATGGGACATCGCCGCCGCCGCGCTGATCGCCAGCGAAGCCGGGGCGACGGCAACCGATGCTTTCGGCCAGGCATTGGAATTCAACAAGCGCGATCCGCGCGCCTTCGGCCTGCTGGTCAGCGCGCCGGCGATTCATCAGGCAGCGGTGGACCGGCTTGCCGGGCGGGCGGCGCAACTCGCCTATCCGGAAAGATGACAGGCCGATAGCGCACAAGAAAAGGGGGCCGACCGGTGGCCGACCCCCTTTTGTCTCTTGCGGGACAAGGCCGCGTTGGATCAGTAACCCCGGCGGGCGCTGTCCACGTCTTCCTTGCTGATCGGGGTGATCTTGATTTCGACGCGGCGGTTGAGCGCGCGGCCTTCCGCCGTATCGTTGCTGGCCACCGGGTATTGCTTCCCGAAACCTTGCGAACGGACGCGCGCCGCGGCGACCCCGCGCATCGAGAGGTAATTGGCGACCGATTGGGCGCGGCGTTCGGACAGGCCCTGGTTGTAGGCGTCCGATCCGGTCGAATCGGTGTGGCCGTACACGTCGATCAGGCTGTCGGGATAAGTTTTCAGGCTTTCCGCGATCTGGTTCAGCGTTTGCTGGAAAGCCGGGCTGATGACCGTGCTGTCGACCGCGAACGTCACGCCATCGGGCAGATTCACGAGGATGGAGTTGCCGTCCTGCGTTGGCGTGACATCCACGCCCGAACCGGCGGTCTGTTCCTTCAGTTCGCGGATCTGCTGATCCATCTTGTAACCGACCGCGCCGCCGGCCACGCCGCCGATGCCCGCACCGATGATGCGGGCGGTCTTGCCGCCGATGATGCTGCCCAGAAGATAGCCCAGACCCGCCCCGCCCACGCCGCCGATGGCGGTGCGCGAAACCTTGCGGTCACCCGTGTTGGGATCGGTGACGCACGCGCTGACCGTGACGAGAGACATGGCGGCAAGGCCCGAAACGAGCAAACGGGATTTTCTCATGGGTTCTCCAATCCTCTTGTTGGCACGCTCGGGGCGGTTCCGCATGCGGCGCTCCCCGGTCGTTTGTCATCAATTCCGGTTCTAACATGAATGAAAATTGACCAGAACCAAAACATTGTAAAACATTGCCGGCCTATCCGTTCCCGTTGGTGGGGCTTCCCACCGGGGTGCTATTCTCTTCGCCTTTTGCATGCTTTCTGCTAGCGCGGGCGGCGTGACACCGTTTCCCTGGGCCGATGTCCTCGTCATAGCGGGGCTTATCCTCATCAACGGCATCTTCGCGATGTCGGAACTGGCCATCGTTTCCGCGCGCCCGGCGCGCTTGCAGATCGAAGCCGACAAGGGCAGCAAGGCGGCCCAGGCCGCGCTGGCGCTGGAGGCGGACCCGGGCAAGTTCCTTTCCACCGTGCAGATCGGCATCACATTGGTCGGCATCATCGCGGGCGCCTATTCGGGCGCCAGCCTGGGCGGCCCGACGAGCGAACGGCTGGCTGCGTTGGGCATGCCCGTCAGGATCGCCGACGAGGTCGGCTTCGCGCTGGTTATCGCGTTGACGACCTATCTCAGCCTCGTCGTGGGCGAACTGGTGCCCAAGCAGATCGCTCTGCGCGGGGCGGAACGGATCGCACTGGTCATGGCGTTGCCGATGGTTACGCTGTCGCGCGTCGCCGCGCCGTTCGTCTGGCTGCTGGATCGTTCATCCTCCGCCTTGTTGCGCCTGCTTGGCATCCGCCACGCGGGCGAATCGGGGCTGACGGCAGAAGAACTGCAGATGATCTTCGCCGAAGCCACCCGTTCGGGCGCGATCGAGGAGGATGAGCGCGTGATCATGGCGGGCGTGATGCGGCTGGCCAACCGCCCCGTGCGCGAAGTGATGACGCCGCGCACGGAAATCGACTGGATCGAGGAAACGGCCAGCGCGGAAGAACTGGCCGAACTGATCGACGAAACGCCCCATTCGCTCATTCCCGTGGTCGAAGGATCGCCCGACCGGATCGTGGGTGTGGTCAAGGTGCGCGATATCCTTGCCCGGCAACTGGCGGGCGCACCCGTCGTGCTGGGCGATCTGGCGCGCAAGGCGGCGATTGTTCCCGATCAGCTCGATGCGATGGATGCGCTGCGCATTCTCCAGCAGGCCGATGTCGCCATGGCCATGGTGCATGACGAGTACGGCCATCTGGAAGGGATCGTGACGCCCAATGATCTGTTGACGGCGATTGTCGGCCAGTTCGCGAGCCAGCAGGACGAAGGGGATGAGCCGCTGGTGGTGAAGCGGGCGGATGGGTCCCTGCTGGTGTCCGGGGCGATGCCCGCGGACCAGTTGGCCGATACGCTGGGTCTGACTTTGCCGGACCATCGCGAATATGCCACCGCGGCCGGGTTCGTTCTGTCGGTGCTCAAGCAGTTGCCGCAGGAAGGGGAAACCTTCGAAGAGGACGGCTGGCGCTTCGAAGTGGTCGATATGGATGGGCGGCGGATCGACAAGCTGCTCGTCCAGCGGAGCGATCCGCCGGACGATACAGCCGGGGAAGATTGAACCTCAGGCAAAGAAAAAAGGCCCGCCGGATAGCGGGCCTTTTTCATATCGGTATGCCCGGGAAAACCGGGATCAGCCGGGGATCACCGCGCGGGCAGCCTGCCCATCGCCTTGCGGCGCGGCGAGGATATCGCGCGTTACCGTGCCCTTGGCGACCGAATTGGTGTTTTCATCGCCCACGGTGGAGCGGATGCCGGGCGTGGCCGATCCGGCGTTGTCGAGCGCGCTGGTTTCAAGGCTGCTGCGCGGGGCAGGGCCGCCGAACAGGGTGTCCAGCGCTTTCTGGCTGGCGTTGCCTTCTATCGGGCGCGGTGCGCCGGGCTGCGGCGGCGCCGCGTCGAAATCGGGTGGCACGACCAGCGGCGCTTGGCGCAGCACGGACATTTCATCCGGACGGTCACGCTTGAGGAGACCGCCGCCGCCGCACGCCGACAGCGCCGCAGATCCGGCGGCGAGAAGGAGGATAGCATGGATTTTGCGCATGGTCTCAGGTCTCCGCAGGGCTGCTGCCCTTGTCGTCAGTGATGTCGTCCGTTTCCGTCTGCCCGGGCTTTTCGCGCAGGAAGAGGGATCGGGCAAGGATAATTACCACGCCGACGGTAATCGCGGCATCGGCGATGTTGAAAATCAGGAACGGGCGAAATTCGCCGATGTGGAAATCGGCATAGTCGATGACATAGCCGAGCTGGAACCGGTCGCGGATATTGCCCAGCGCACCGCCGAGGATGAGTGCGAGCGCGACGATATCGCCCAGTTTCTTCTCCCGCATCAGCCATAGGAACACCGCCGCCGCGATCAAGCCGGTGACGCCGACCAGAATCCAGCGCATTTCCACCGAGTTGGCGGTGAACATACCCAGCGACACGCCGAAATTCTGCGTCCAGCGCAGATCGAAGAACGGCAGCAGATCGATCACTTCCCGGTCGCGCAATTGCAGCGGCCCGACCATCAGCGATTTGACGAACTGATCGACGAGGAAAATCGCCCCCGCCAGCAGCAGGCCGATAATGCGGTTGCGGGTCAGCCAGCTCATTGCGCGGGTTCTGCCTGCGTCAATGCATCGTCGCAGCGGGTGCACAGCGCGCCGTCTTCCGACACGTCCGGCAGGTGGCGCCAGCAGCGGCCGCATTTGTGATGGTCGGTCGGGGTCACGCTCATCGTGCCATCATCGCTGCAGGTGACTGTCGAGGTGATGAACAGTTCGGCCAGGGCCGCGTTGGCGGTGCCTGCGGGCACGGCATCGGCGGGCACGATCACTTGTGCTTCCAGGCCCGAACCGATCACCTTTTCGCGGCGCAGCGGTTCGATCGCTTCGTTCACCTTGTCGCGCAGCGTGCGCAGCATGGCCCATTTGCCGCTATCCGCATCGGCGGCGGGCAGTTCCGGCCATTCGAGCAGGTGGACGCTGCCGCTGTCCGGATAACGCGTGCCCCACACTTCCTCGCCCGTATAGACCAGCACCGGCGCGGCATAGCGGATCAGCGCGTGGAACAGCGTGTCCAGCACGCTGCGATAGGCACGGCGGCGCGGATCGGACGGCGCATCGCAATAGAGGCAATCCTTGCGGATATCGAAATAGAAGGCCGACAGGTCTTCGTTGCAGAAATCGGTCAGCGCGCGGACATAAGTGTTGAAATCGAACGCATCGACCGCCTGCCGCAATGTCACGTCCAACTGGCCGAGCAGCACGAGCATGTATTGCTCCAGCTCGGGCATTTCGGCTACGGGCACATGCTCCGCTTCGTCGAAATCGGCCAGCGCGCCCAGCATGTAGCGGAAGGTGTTGCGCAGCTTGCGGTATTGGTCGGCCACGCCCTTGAGGATTTCGGGGCCGATCCGGTGATCTTCGGTATAGTCCACCGACAGCGCCCACAGGCGGATGATATCCGCGCCGTAATCGCGCATCACGTCCAGCGGGCTGATCGTATTGCCGAGGCTCTTGGACATCTTCATGCCCTTGGCATCCATGGTGAAGCCATGGGTCAGCACCGCCTTGTACGGCGCACGGCCGCGCGTGCCGCAGCTTTCCAGCAGGCTCGACTGGAACCAGCCGCGATGCTGGTCGCTGCCTTCGAGATAAAGATCGGCGGGCGGGCCGTAATAGCCCGCCGGACGGGTCAGTTCGGGCCAGCGGCCGCTTTCCAGCACGAAGGCATGGGTGGAACCGGAATCGAACCACACGTCGAGAATGTCGGTGACGCGCTCGAAATCGTCGAGATCGTACCGGTCGCCGAGCAGGGCCTGCGCGTTCTCTTCGTCCCATGCGTCCACCCCGCCCGTGCGGATCGCTGTGACGATGCGGGCGTTGACGTCGGGATCGGAAAGGTACTGGCCGGTCTTGCGGTCCACGAACAGGGTGATCGGCACGCCCCAGGCGCGCTGGCGCGAAAGCACCCAGTCCGGGCGGCTTTCGACCATGGAGCCGATGCGGTTGCGGCCCTTGTCCGGCACGAAGCGGGTTTCGGCAATCGCGCGCATCGCCGTCTCGCGCAGCGTTTCGCCATCGCCTTGCGCGGCGCGGATTTCCGCTTCGGCGGCACAGCGCGGCGTGTCGCGGTCGATCGGCTTGTCCATCGGCACGAACCACTGCGGGGTGCAGCGGAAGATCACCTTGGCCTTGGAACGCCACGAATGCGGGTAGGAATGCTGGTAATCGGCGCTGGCCGCCAGCAGCGCACCCACTGCGCGCAGATCTTCGCAGACCGGCCCGTCGGGCGCGTTGAATTTCGGGTGGATGACCGAGGCGGAGCGTTCGTCGGTGCGCGGCAGCCACGGCCAGTCTTCGCGATAGCGGCCATCGGCTTCGACCACGAACTTGGGGCCGATGCCATTGGCCTTGCACAGGTCGAAGTCGTCCTCACCATGGTCGGGCGCCATATGGACGAGCCCGGTGCCGCTCTCGGTGGTGACGAAATCGCCGGCGAGGAAGGGGCGCGGTTCGGCGAAGAACCCGCCCAGATGGTGCATCGGGTGGCGCGCGATGGTTCCGGCGAGGTCAGCACCGCGATAAGTGCCGAGCGCATATTCGCTGAGCGTGACATCGCCTTCGATATCTTCCGCCACCGGGCCAAGGCCGGTACGGTCGAAGAAGGCTTCGAGCAGATCGGCAGCGACAAGGAAACGCCGCCCGTCATGCGCGCGGTAGTGATGGTATTCCACTTCCGGCCCATAGGCGAGCGCCTGGTTGACCGGGATCGTCCAGGGCGTGGTGGTCCAGATCACCGCGTGCGCGCCGACGAGTTCGGGGATCGGGCGTTCGACGAGCTCGAACGCCACGTCGATCTGGGTCGAGACGATATCCTCGTATTCGACTTCGGCTTCGGCCAGCGCGGTCTTTTCCACCGGGCTCCACATCACCGGCTTGGCCCCGCGATAGAGCTGGCCGCTTTCCGCGAATTTCAGCAGTTCGGCGACGATGGTCGCCTCCGCTTCGAAATCCATCGTCAGATAAGGCTTGTCCCAGTTGCCGCAGACGCCGAGGCGCTTCAACTGCTCACGCTGGGTATCGACCCAGTGCTGGGCATAGGCGCGGCATTCGGCGCGGAATTCCTTCGCCGGAACCTCGTCCTTGTTCTTCTTCTTCTTCTTCTTGCGGTACTGTTCCTCGACCTTCCATTCGATGGGCAGGCCGTGGCAGTCCCAGCCGGGGACATAGGGCGCATCCTTGCCGAGCAGGGTCTGCGTTCGCACCACCATGTCTTTCAGGATGTGGTTCAGCGCATGGCCGATGTGCATGTCGCCATTGGCGTATGGCGGACCGTCATGGAGAATGAACTGTTCCCGCCCCGCGCGCGCTTCGCGCAGGCGCTGGTACATGCCTTCTGCTTCCCACCGCGCCAGAATGCCCGGCTCCTTCTGGGGCAGGCCGGCTTTCATGGGGAAATCGGTCTTCGGCAGGAAGACGGTGTCTCGATAGTCGCGCTTTTCGCTCATGGGCCAGCGCCGTTAAAGCAAAGTGGGGCCTTGGGGAAGGGTGCGCGGCGCGCGCGATTGTCAGCCCAGCAGTTCGCGTGCCCGGTCGCAATCCTTGCCGATCTGCGCCACCAGTTCATCGAGCGAAGCGAATTTGGCCTCGGGCCGGATGAAATGATGGAACGCCACTTCCACTTCCTGCCCATAAAGATCGCCGGAAAAGTCGAAAAAGTGCGGTTCCAGCAATTCCTTGGGCGGATCGAAATGCGGGCGCACGCCGATATTGGCCGCGCCTTTCAGCACGGTGTCCTGCCCGATGAGATGCCCGGTCACGGCATAGATGCCGAAGCGCGGCCGCAGATAGTTTTCGAGCGGCAGGTTGGCGGTGGGGAAACCGATGGTGCGGCCGACCTTGTCGCCATGCTGGACCACGCCGCGAATCGCGAATGGACGTGTGAGCAGGGCAGCGGCAGTTTCGCAGTCGCCTGTTTTCAGCGCTTCGCGGATGCGACTGGAGGAAATCGGCCCTGTTGCGTCATGCACCGGGCCGACGGTTACGGCTTCGAGGCCGAGCGGCGCGCCCAGTTCGCGCAGCACGGCGGGGTTGCCGCTGCGGCCCTTGCCGAACGTGAAATCCTCCCCCGTCACCACGCCGGCTGCGCCGAGATGGGTGTGAAGCCCGTCTTCCACCCAGGAGCGGGCGGACATGCCCGCGATATCGGCATCGAAGCGGATCACCAGCATCGCATCGGCCCCGGCGGCGGCGAACAGTTCTTCGCGCTGGTCCAGCGTGGTCAGGCGGAACGGTTCCGCGTCGGGGGCGAAGAACCGCACCGGATGCGGATCGAATGTCGCCACGATGGTTGGGCGGCCCTGTTCGCGCGCGCGGCGGATCGCCTCGCCGACCACCGCCTGATGGCCGCGATGAAAACCGTCGAAATTGCCCATCGCCACCACGGCGCCGCGCAGATGTTCGGGAACGGGAGTGCGGGAATCGAGGCGAATCATGATCGCGCCGCCTCTACCGCGCGTTGCAGCGTTACGAAAGAATAGGCGGGCGTGTTTTCGGCGGCGGGGTGATCTTCGCGCGCGGTTTCCCGCCATTCCGGGCCAAGCGCGGGCATATGCGTATCGCCTTCGTAGGCGGCATGGACTTCGGTCAGTTCCACCCGGTTCGCCACAGGCAGGAACTGGGCGTAGATTTCCGCCCCGCCGATCACTGCCACTTCGCCATTGCCCGCTGCGGCCAGCGCACCGGCCACCGTATGCACCGGTTCCGCCCCTTCCGCGTGCCATGCGGTATCCCGCGTCAGCACGATATGGCGCCGCCCCGGCAGGGGCCGGGGGAAGCTTTCGAAGGTCTTGCGGCCCATAATCATCGGCTTGCCCATGGTCAGCGCCTTGAACCGCTTGAGATCGGCCGGGATTCGCCAGGGCAGGGTATTGTCGCGCCCGATGATGCCGTTTTCCGCACGGGCATAGATCAGAAACAGGGCCTGCGTCATCGCAGGATCAGGTCCGCGTGAGCCGCGTGACATGGCCCATCTTGCGGCCAGCGCGCGCCTGGGCCTTGCCATAGAGATGGAGGTGATTGGCAGGGTCCGACAGAATCGCCTCAGCCTCGTTGGCTTCGGTGCCGAGGAGGTTGCGCATTGCGACCTGCTGCGCGGTCAGCGCGGTATTGCCCAGTGGCAGCCCGCAAATCGCGCGGATATGGTTTTCGAACTGGCTGGTGACCGCGCCTTCGATGGTCCAGTGGCCCGAATTGTGCACCCGCGGGGCCATTTCGTTGAACACCGGCCCCGCCGCCGTGGCGAAAAATTCGAGTGTCAGCACGCCGACATAATCGAGCGCGATGGCGACTTCGGTGGCGAGCTTGCGCGCGGCGGCCACATGCTGCGCAACCGCCGGAGCGGCGGGCAGGGTGGAACGTGCGAGAATACCGTTTTCGTGGACATTTTCCGCACTGTCCCAGAACCGCACCGCCCCATCGCGGCCCCGCACCAGAATCACGGAGAATTCGCCTTCGAAGCGGATGAACCCTTCATAGACCAGCGGCACATTGGCGAAGGGGATGCCATTGGCGTCCTGCGTGCCGGTAATGCGCCACTGGCCCTTGCCGTCATACCCGTCGCGCGCGGTCTTGAGGATGCCGGGCGTGCCGATCCGCTCCATCGCATCGTCGAGATCCTCGCGCGAATGGATGGGGGCGAAGGGGGCCGGGCGTCCGCCCAGCGCTTCGACGAAACGCTTTTCCTTGACCCGGTCCTGCGCCACTTCCAGCGCGTTGACGCCGGGGGCGAGCTTGCCTGCCGGAATTACCTTGAGCGGTTCGACCGGGATATTCTCGAATTCCAGGGTGACGACATCGCAATCCTGCACGAAGCGGGCCATGGCATCCGCGTCATGCCAGTCGGCGCAAGTGAACTTCGCGCTGACTTCGGCGGCGACGCTATCCGTTTCGGGTGCGTAGATATGGCAGCGATAGCCAAGCTGCGCGGCTGCCATCGCCAGCATCCGGCCCAGTTGGCCACCCCCCAATATACCGATTGTGCCGCCCGGTTGGATCATCTGTTTCCGTTCATGTGTCGGTGGGTTTTTCGGCCACGGCATCGCGCCGTGCCGCACGCCATGCTTTCAGCCGTTCGGTCAGGGCGGGATCGTTCGTCGCCAGGATCGATGCGGCGAACAGGCCCGCGTTGGTTGCCCCCGCTTCGCCGATGGCCAGCGTGCCGGTGGGCACGCCTGCGGGCATCTGGACGATGGAGAGCAGGCTGTCGAGGCCGGAAAGTGCCTTGGATTGCACCGGCACGCCAAGGACGGGCAGATGCGTCAAGGCGGAGATCATCCCCGGCAAGTGCGCCGCGCCGCCCGCGCCCGCGATCACGACCTTGAAACCTTCGTCCGCCGCACCCTTGGCGAAATCGTACATCCGCTCCGGCGTGCGATGGGCGGATACGATGCGCGCATCATAGGCCACGCCCAGTTCGTCCAGCACTTTGGCGGCGCATTGCATGGTCGGCCAGTCGGACTGGCTGCCCATGACGATTGCGATGGGGGCGCTCATCGGCTCAACGGTCCTTGAGATAATACCGCTCGCCCGGCTGGAACGCCGCGTCGAAATCATAGACGATCGGCTGGCCGGTGGGGATTTCGAGCTCGAGGATATCGGCATCGGAAATCTGCGACAGATGCTTCACCAGCGTGCGCAAGCTGTTGCCGTGGGCCGACACGATCACCGTTTCGCCCGCCTTGATCGCAGGCAGGATGGTGCTTTCGTAATAGGGCAGCACGCGGGCGATGGTGTCTTTCAGGCTTTCGGCCACGGGCACGTCGATTCCGGCATAGCGTGCATCCTGCGCCAGCGAAAATTCACTGTCGGCGGCCAGCGGCGGGGGCGGCGTGTCGAAGCTGCGGCGCCAGATCTTGACCTGTTCATCGCCATGCTTGGCGGCGGTTTCGGCCTTGTCGAGCCCGGTCAGCCCGCCATAGTGGCGTTCGTTGAGGCGCCAGTCCTTGGTTTCCGCGATCCATACCCGGCCGCAGTTTTCCAGCGCCAGATGCAGCGTGCGAATCGCCCGCGTCTGGAGCGAGGTGAAAGCCACGGTCGGCAGCAGGCCCTTTTCGGCCAGCAGATCGCCGGCGGCGCGGGCTTCGGCTTCACCCTTTTCGGTGAGGTCCACATCCCACCAGCCGGTGAAGCGGTTTTCCAGGTTCCACTGGCTCTGGCCGTGGCGGACGAGGATCAGGCTGGACACGGGTCTGCGGCTCCTATTGCGAGACTTTCGAGAGCGGCAGCCCCTAGCTTTTCTGCGGCTCTTTGGAAAGGGCGCGCGTGTCGTCCGTGTTTCCGGCAGCGCCCGCGCCATGCCCCACGCTGTGCTCTACGCCATCCTTTGCCCGCGCCTGAGCTTTCCGGCGGCGCAGATTTTCGCGCAATTTCGCGGCCAGACGCTCTTCGCGGGACAGGGGGGCGGGGGTATCGTCCATCGGAACGGACTGCCTCGCGCCACCGCTTTTGGCAAGCAAATGTGCAGCGCTGCTTGACAAGTGCGCGGCTCGCAGCAATAGGCCGCGCCTCATCGCAGCGCACTTGGTATGCTGCGGCGATGGACACGCTGCTGTAGCTCAGTGGTAGAGCGCACCCTTGGTAAGGGTGAGGTCGGGAGTTCAATCCTCCCCAGCAGCACCACTCCCCTTGTATTTACAGGTTCAGGCGCGGGGTGGGCAGCGTTCACTGCCCTGGCTGCGGCTTTACCCATGTCGCGCGAATCGCGGCGTTCACTTCGCCAGCAGGTCCGCCCATTCCGGATGGCGCTGGAATTGGGCCACGACGTAGCTGCATTCGGGGATGATGCGGAAACCTTGTTCGCGCGCGTCGGCGATCAGGGCCTGCATCAGCTTTCCGGCAATGCCGCGCCCGCCGATTTCAGGCGGCACGATAGTGTGGTCGACCAGCCGGATATCTTTGCCCTCCGCGCCGCTTCTGCGCCAGGTCATCCGGCCGAAGTGTTCGCTGTCCGGCACTATCGCGCGGTATTCGCCGCCTTGTGCATCGGCAGTGTGCGTGATTTCGACCGTTTCGCTCATCCGGGATGCTCCTGTGCTTCGGCGGCGAGAATGGCCCGCAGCCCTTCGCGATATGTAGGATGGATCGGCCGCCAGCCAAGCACGCGCCGGGCCTTGCCGTTCACGATGCGGCGATTTTCGGCGTAGAATGCGCGTGCAGCGGGGCTGAGGCCCGCTTCCTCCATGCTTTGCAGCGGGGGTGGGGGCAGGCGCAGCAGCCGCGCCGCTTCCTCCATCACCGTATTCTGGCTGCACGGCAGATCGTCAGCCAGATTGTATGCGCCGGGCGGTGCGTCCAGCGCGGCGATCGTGCCGCTGGCGATATCGTCGACATGCACGCGGCTGAACACTTGCCCCGGAAGAGCGATCCGATGGGCGGTGCCGCCGCGCAGCCGGTCGAATGCGCTGCGCCCCGGCCCGTAGATGCCCGGCAGACGCAGGCACCGCGCCCCGCGGGCGAGCCAAGCCGAATCGGCGATGGCCCGGGCGGTGCGGCGGCCCGTGCCGACAGGCGCGCTTTCGTCCACCCACGCCCCGCCGGTATCGCCATAGACCCCGGTGGAGGAGAGATAGCCGAGCCATTTGCCCGCCAGCGCATCGCCATAGCGGGCCAGCACCGGATCGGTGCCGTCCTTCCCGGGCGGAACGGAGGAGAGGACATGCGTGGCGCGGGCGAGTGCGGCGCGCACGGCGGCGTCATCGTCGAAGGCCAATGTGCCGTTGGCGCCGGTTGCGGCGACGGTCCATCCCGCTTGCCTCAGCCGTGCAGCGGCGAAGCCTGCCGCATAACCCAGCCCGAAAATGAAGAAATCCGCCATGCCCGCCCTTGTAGCCACTGGACGGGCGGGCGAAAGCACCTAAGTGCTAGGGCATGGATAGCGTCAGCACTTCATCCGCCCCGGCCGCCAGCGCGCAGCCCGTCGATTCCGCAACCATGCCGCAATCGCCTCCCGAAATCCGCCGCGAAGACTATCGCCCGCCCGCCTGGCTGATGGATGAAGTCGCGCTCGATTTCGCGCTCGATGCCGCGGCGACGCATGTTTCCGCACATCTCAAGGTACGGCGCAATCCGGCGGGTGAAGGGACCGATGAAATCCGCCTCAATGGCGATGGGATCGCGGCGCTGGCGGTCACGGTGGATGGGCAGCCCAGCAACGACTGGCGGATGGACGGGGCCGATCTGATCGTCGCGCTGCCCGGCGATGCGCACGACGTGGGCGTGGAAACGCAGATCAACCCGGCGGCCAACAGCCAGTTGATGGGGCTCTACGCCTCGGGCGGGATGCTGTGCACCCAGTGCGAGGCGGAAGGGTTCCGCCGGATCACCTTCTTTCCCGACCGGCCCGATGTGCTCAGCACCTATCGTGTGCGGATGACGGGGGACAAGGCGCTCTATCCCGTGCTCCTGTCCAACGGCAATTGTGTGGCGCAGGGGGAGAATGCCGATGGCACCCATTGGGCCGAATGGCACGATCCTTGGCCCAAGCCATGCTATCTTTTCGCGCTGGTGGCGGGCGATCTGGTAGCCAACCGCGATAGCTTCACCACAATGAGCGGGCGCAAGGTCGATCTCGCCATCTGGGTGCGCGCGGGCGATCTTGAACGCACCGATCACGCCATGCGTTCGCTCAAGCACAGTATGCAGTGGGACGAGGAGACTTTCGGCCGTGAATACGATCTCGACCTGTTCAACATCGTCGCCGTCAGCGATTTCAACATGGGGGCGATGGAGAACAAGGGGCTCAACGTCTTCAACACCCGCTACGTCCTCGCCGATCCGGAAACCGCCACCGATGCCGATTATGACGCGATCGAAGGGGTGATCGGCCACGAGTATTTTCACAACTGGTCGGGCAATCGCGTTACCTGCCGCGACTGGTTCCAGCTTTCGCTGAAGGAAGGGTTCACCGTCCTGCGCGATCAGTTGTTCAGCCAGGCGATGGGTTCGGAAAGCGTCAAACGGATCGAGGATGTGCGGGTCCTGCGCTCTGCCCAGTTTCCAGAGGATTCGGGGCCGCTGGCGCATCCGATCCGGCCCGATGCCTATCGCGAGATTTCCAATTTCTACACCGCGACGATCTACAACAAGGGCGCCGAAGTGATCCGCATGATGCGGACCATGGCCGGGCCGGAAGCGTTCCGCAAAGGCAGCGATCTCTATTTCGCCCGCCACGATGGCGAAGCCGCCACGTGCGAGGATTTCGTCAAGGCGATGGAAGGCGGTGCGGGGCTCGATCTCGGCCAGTTCCGCTTGTGGTATAGCCAGGCGGGAACGCCCAAGGTCGAAGCGCGGCTGGAGCATGACGGGGATACGGCGGTGCTGCACCTTGCGCAGACGGTGCCTGCAACCCCTGGCCAGCCGGACAAACAACCGATGCCGATCCCGCTCAGGCTTGCGTTGTTCGACCGGGACAGCGGCACCCATGGCGGCGAACAGCTCATCGTGTTCGACAAGGCGGCGGATACTGTCCGTTTCCCCGGTTTTGCCAGTCTGCCTGCGCTGTCGCTCAATCGCGGATTTTCCGCGCCGGTGGCGATCGAACGAACCGTGGCGGAAGACGAACTGGTGTTCCTCGCCGCGCACGATGACGATCCCTTCGCCCGCTATGAAGCGATGCAAAGCCTGACGGTGCAGTATCTCACCGCGAATGGCGGGCAGGGCGGCAGCGATGCCAGCCGTGAGGCCATCGGCACGGCGCTGGCGGCGATTCTCGACGATTCCGCGCTCGACGACCTGATGCGCGGCGAACTGATGATGTTGCCGGGCGAGGCCTATCTCGCCGAACAGATGGCGGTGGCCGATCCGGGCGCAATCCATGCCGCGCGCGAAGGGTTGAAAGGCTGGCTTGGCCGCATGCTCGAACAGCGGCTGACGGCACTTCATGCGCGGGCCTCTGCCATGCCTTACAGCCTCGATGCGGCGGCGCGCGGGGCGCGTAAGCTCAAGACGCAGGCGCTCGTCCTGCTGGCGGCGGGCGTGCCCGGACGGGCGGCGGAACTGGCTGCGGCGCAATATCGTGCGGCGGACAATATGACCGACCGGCAAGGCGCGCTGATGGTGCTAGCCGGGCTCGACACGCCCGCGCGCGCCGAATTGCTGGCCGATTTCAAAGCCCGCTACGATGGCAACGCGCTGGTGATCGACAAGTGGTTTTCGCTCCAGGCCGGGTCGCTGCATCCCCGGGCGCTGGATCATGTGCAAGCGCTGGCGCAGCATCCCGATTTCACGCTGCACAATCCCAACCGGGTGCGTTCGCTTTACATGGCTTTCGCGGGCAATCCGCAGGCATTCCATGCGCAGGATGGCGAAGGCTACCGGATGATTGCCGATCTGATCCTCGCGCTTGACCCGATCAATGCGCAGACGGCGGCGCGTTTCGTCCCGCCGCTGGGCCGCTGGCGGCGGATCGAGCCGGTCCGCTCCGCATTGATGCGCGGCGAGCTGGAACGGATCGCGTCCGCCCCCGGCCTGTCGCGCGATACGGCGGAGCAGGTGGGGCGTTCCCTTGGTTGAGGCGGTCAACCCGATCCGCTCCCCCTTGCTGCAAGGCGTGGCGCATGGCTTCCTGACGCGCGAAGGCGGGGTCTCGACCGGCATTGTCGCCGGGCTCAATGTCGGGCGCGGCGCGGGGGACGATGGCGCGGCAGTGGCGGAAAACCGCCGCCGTGCGGCAGAGGCGGTGCTGCCCAGCGCGCGATTGGTCACCGTCTATCAGGTCCATTCGCCCGATTGCGTGACCGTTACCGAACCGTGGGATGAAGATGGCGCGCGGCCCCATGCCGATGCACTGGTGACAGATCGGCCGGGATTGCTGCTGGGCATTGTCACCGCCGATTGCGCGCCGGTCCTGTTCGCCGATGTCGCGGCGGGTATCGTCGGTGCCGCGCATGCCGGATGGAAAGGCGCGCATGGCGGGGTGATTGAATCGACCGTGGCCGCGATGGAGCGGCTCGGCGCGCGGCGCGATCGCATCGCGGCGGCGGTCGGCCCCTGTATCGCGCAGGCGAGTTACGAGGT